>JAYUPJ010000240.1:0-12656 GCA_043760195.1 Sphingomonadales bacterium
AGCGAAATCGTGCGCGAAGCATTGCGCGATTGGGAGGAGTATCAAGAAAGGCGCAGGCTTAAACTCGAGCGCCTAAGATCTATGATAGCGGAAGGCGAAAAAGGTCCATTCCGGCCTGCTGACGAAGTATTCGAGGAATTGAAGGCCAAGCTTAGAAGCCGTATCGAAGAAGAGAATCGAAACGACGCATGAAATCTATGATAGTTTCGCGCGAGGCCGTGAATGACCTTGCCGATATTACAGACTATATTTCGCGTGATAATCCTGTCCGTGCGCTCTCATTCGCAGAAGAGCTTGAGGCACATTTTACTGAGATTTGCAAAAGGCCCTTGAGTTTTTCACCACGTCCAGAATGGGGGAAAGGGAGATATTCCGCAATTTATGGGCGCTATATCATAATTTTCGATGTTCACAGTGACCAAATAAAAATTCTACGTGTAGTCCATGGAGCCAGTGATATTGATGAATTATTTGCCTAAATTAGTGATGAACGTAACCGAAGCCGTCACCACCCGCCGTTCGATCCGGCAGTTTACCAGCCAGCCGGTCGAGATCGAAAAACTACAGCGCGTGCTGCACAAGGCGCAGCGTGCGCCGTCGGGCGGGAATACCCAGCCGTGGAACGCGGTGCTGGTCACCGGTGACGAACTCGCGCGCATTACGTCGGCGATCAAGGCGAAGGCAGCGACCGCGCCGATGGGCGAAAACCTTGAATATGCGATCTATCCAAAGGATCTGGCTGGCCGTTACGAAGATCAGCGCCGCGGCGTGGGCAAGGCGATGTTTGCGGCGCTGGGTCTGGGGCGCGAAGATGGCGCGGGCCGCATCGCGCAAATGGCCAAGAACTGGGACAGCTTTGACGCGCCGGTGCAGCTGTTCACTTACACCACCAAATATATGGGGCCGCCGCAATGGTCGGACATCGGCATGTGGTTGCAAACCGTGATGTTGCTGCTGCGCGAAGAAGGGCTGGACAGCTGCGCGCAAGAAATCTGGGCGATGTACGGCACCTATATGCGCGAGCTACTCGACGTTGACGACGACCATGTTTTCTTTTGCGGGATGGCAATCGGGTACCGTGATGCGGATGCGGCGATCAACAATTTTGAAGTGCCCAGGGTGGATATTGCCGACGCAATCAGCTGGCGCGGGTTTTGATGTGTAACTCCTCCCTGTTCCGGGGCGGAATTTTTGGGGCGCGTCCCCTTGACCTAACGCAAAGCATAAAGCATCGCAGCATCTATGACCGAACTGAAACTCTTCAACAGTATGACGCGGGCGCTGGAGCCGTTTGACCCCGTCCATAAAGGCGAGGCTCGCGTCTATACTTGCGGCCCGACCGTGTATAACTACCCACATATCGGCAACATGCGTGCGTATGTCTTTGCCGATACGCTTGGGCGTGTGCTGAGTTACAAAGGCTACAAACTCACCCATGTTATCAACATCACCGATGTCGGCCATTTGACCGATGATGCTGATGCTGGCGAAGACAAAATGGAAAAGATGGCGGCCGAAAAAGCCCAATCCATCTGGGATATCTCACGGTATTATACCAAGGCATATTGGGACGACATAAAGGCGTTGAATATACATGGGCCAATGAAAAACGGTAAAAAGGATGATTCAAATTGGTCAATCGCTACCAAGTTTATTGATAAGATGATCGCGTTTGCCGAGAGAATTGCTGAAAAGCATTGCTATGAACTGGAAAGCGGTCTGTACTTTGACACCTCGACCGTTGCCGATTATGGCTACCTTGCTCCCTCGCATGGTAGTCAAAGTGAAAGCCGCATCGCGCCCGTTCCGGGAAAACGCAATGAAGCTGACTTCGCGATATGGCGAAAATCATCGCCCAGAGAGAATCGGCAAATGGAATGGTCTTCGCCTTGGGGAATGGGTGCGCCCGGTTGGCATTTGGAATGTTCGGTGATGTCGGAGGCCTTGCTGGAATTTCCTTTCGACATCCACACAGGCGGCATCGACCATCGCGAAATCCACCACCCAAACGAAATCGCTCAAAACCAAGCTTTCAAGCACACTGGTGGACTCGACTGTGCAGAAAATTCTGGCGCACGCGTGTGGATGCACAATAATTTCCTGATTGATCGTACTGGTAAGATGAGCAAGTCGAGCGGCGAATTTTTGCGGTTGCAGTTGCTGATTGATCGCGGGTTTCATCCGCTGGCTTACCGGCTGATGTGCTTGCAGGCGCATTACCGGAGTGAGTTGGAGTTTTCGTGGGAGGGATTGCAGGCGGCGTTGGTGCGGTTGAAGCGGATGGTGCTGTCAACGAATTCATTTCTACCTCGTGATGGGTTTTCCGCCCAATTTGATCACGGTGAAAAACCTGCCGAAAAAACGCGTTTGTTAGACGACCTCAAATCGGCACTCGACGATGATTTGAATACAGCAAAGTCACTTACAATTCTTGACGAGACGCTTGCCAACGCTTCCGTATTTCCTAGCGACCGAAGCAGCGTTTTGGACGTGTTTGATTCTATACTAGGCCTAAACCTCCTAACCCTAACCCGCAAAAACCTCCGCATCCGCCCCAAAGCTGCTGTCATTACCGAAGCCGAAATCGAAACCGCCCTCAAGCTGCGCAAGGCAGCGCGCACCGCCATGGACTTCGCCAAATCCGATGCGATCCGTGATGACCTGATTTCCAAGGGGGTTGAGGTTATGGACGGCGACCCGCTGCGTTCGGAACTTGAGTGGGATTGGAAGTTGGATGTTTGAGCTTTGCGTTTGCAAGGCCCCACCGTCATCCAATGCTATCGCATCGGCTGCCACCTCCCCAATGCAAGTCATTGGGGAGATAGGATCAACTGCCCTGTCCACCTCTCTCCGCTGCAAGGCCCCTCCGTCACGGCTTCGCCGCGCCACCTCCCCAATGCAAGTCATTGGGGAGAACAATAACGCCGTTGCCGCTTGTCTTCTCCCCATCGACTTGCGATGGGGAGGTGGCAGCCGGAACGGCTGACGGAGGGGCCAGCTATGCGTCCGGCAAAATCATCGGTTTTGGTCAAACGCGCCAAGCGTTTCCGGCGTGAGCTGACAAAGCCGGAGTTCCAGCTTTGGCAAATATTGCGGACCGCGCCAGCCGGACATAAGTTCCGCAATCAACACCCGGCGGGGCCGTATATCTTGGACTTTTTTTGTGCGCGCGCAAATTTGGCGATCGAGGTTGACGGTTTTGTGCATGACACGGGTGATCGTCCCGGCCGCGATGCGAGGCGGGATCTGTGGCTCGCCGAGCAGCGGATTGATACGTTGCGTTTTGCGGCCAGCGATGTTTTGGACGATGTCAGTGAAGTTGTGAATGCTATATTGGCGGTAGTCGAAGAGCGGCTAGTACGCTTTGGCAAGGCCCCTCCGTCACGGCTTTGCCGCGCCACCTCCCCATCGCAAGCCGGTGGAGAGAATATAAGGAAGATAATATGACCATCGCCGTAATGTCGGGCCTGATCCGGCCACTGCTCGAACCGCAACTTCCCGCCGACCTCGATGTTCGCTGGTTCATGTCGACCGAGCAAGCGTTGGAACTCGCGCCACTGGCCGACATCGGCTGGTTCGACCTCAACGACAAAGCGGAAATGTTTAAGATCATCTCCGCCGCGACCAAGCTGAAATGGCTCAATTCGATTTATGCAGGCGTTGACGGCATGCCGCTGGCGCAGCTGAAATCGCAGGGCACCATTGTCACCAATGGCGCGGGCATCAATGCGATCACCATCGCCGAATATGTGATGATGGCGATGCTGACGGTGGCCAAGGGATACCGCAATGTTGTGCGCGCGCAGGACCGCAACGAATGGCTGCTGGATGCGCCGGGCAAGGTTGAGCTGTTCGGGTCCAAGGCTTTGCTGCTGGGATATGGCGCGATTGGCAGACTGGTGGAAGAGCGGCTCAAACCTTTTGGCGTCGATGTCACCGTGGTGCGCCGCCATCCTGGACCCGGCACATTATCGCCGGATCAATGGCGCGGGCATTTGAGTGATTTCGACTGGGTCATCTTGGCTGTCCCTGCGACGCCGGAAACCGATGGCATGATTGGCGCGGCGGAACTGGCTGCGATGAAGCCAAGCGCAACGTTGATCAACATCGCGCGTGGGTCGGTGGTCGATCAGGATGCGCTGATAACGGCGCTGAACAACCGCCAGATTGCCGCTGCATTTTTGGATGTCACTACGCCCGAACCATTGCCGGAGGATCACCCGTTGTGGCGGGTGGAAAATGCGCACATCACCATGCATCTGTCGGGCAGGTCGCAGGACAAAATGTTCGCGCGGTCGGCGCAGCGGTTCCTTGAGAATCTGGCGAGATATCGCGCAGGAGAAGCGCTGGAACCGCAAGTCAACCTTGATCTAGGATATTGATATGACCCACAACCCCGCCGCCATCTGGCACACCGTTGCCCTGTCACGTGATCCGGGCGCGATCGCCGCTGTTCTGCATGACGACTGCATTTTTGAAAGCCCCGTCGTTCACACGCCGCAATTGGGCAAGACGATAACGGCGCAATATCTCGCGGCGGCTGGCTATACGTTGGGCAATGCAGAGTTTGAATATGTCGGTGAATGGCACCGGCACAATAGCTCGATCCTTGAATTCAAAACGACCATCGACGGCATCGCGGTCAACGGCATCGATATGATCACCTGCGACGACGATGGCCTAATTACCCATTTCAAAGTGATGGTGCGGCCATTGAAAGCGGTCAACATGCTGCACGCCAAAATGGGCGAGATGTTGGCGCAAATGAAGGGTTAGAGCGATGTGCCGTTAATCTGCATCATTCGTCATTGCGAGCGAAGCGAAGCAATCCAGGGTTGTTCTGCCCGACTCTGGATTGCTTCGTCGCTTCGCTTCTCGCAATGACGATTAATATGTTATGCATCACCCTTTAATAACCATCCGTTTTGGCCGGAATGTTGAGCAACGCATCGATGACCGGCCCGTCCACTTTCACCAAACCATCCAAAATCAGCATTGATACCCCGTGCACAAGCGCCCATGAATGCAGGGCGGCAACCTTATGTTCCATTTCGGTTGCGCCCGCTGACAACATGTCCGCCACATTTTCCTTCAACTGTCGCATAGCGCCGCCAACAGCGGTGCCGCCTTCTTCGAAAAACCCGGTGGGCGGGCGTGTTGACATCATCAGCCGGTACAGGCCGGGATTGGCCAAAGCGAAATAGACATAGGCGCGGCCCGATGCCTCAAACCCTGCCCTGCCCCCGCCTGCGTCGCGTACGGCGGCTAACTGCACCCGCGCCAGTTCTTCGCCGCCTTCGCCGCACATCGCATATAGCAAAGCCTGTTTGTCGGGAAAATGGCGGTACACTGCGGTTGCGCTGACGCCGACATGGCGGGCAACCTCGCGCAACGATAGATCGTCAACCGCGCGCTCCTTTAACAATTCCAAGCCGCCAGCGACCAACGCCGAACGCAAGTCGCCATGGTGATATTTGCGTTCGGTGCTTTTTATGTTGACACTGTTATCATTACTCTTCATGTTACCGGTGTAAACATTATCGAGTCGGTGTTCAAGCAAAAGGATTTTCCACATGACAAGTGTCGTCGAAACTTTGATCCGGGGCGTTGTAACCAAAGGCGTGACCAAGGTGATGGACTTCAACCGCGACCGGATGAAATCAGACGCGCCCAATCCGTATCTGCACGGCATTCACGAACCGATGCACGATGAAAAGACGATAACCGACCTAGCGGTAACCGGCGCAATCCCCGCCGAACTCGATGGACGCTATATCCGCATCGGCCCGAACCCCGTCGCCCCGATCAACGAGGCCGCGCATCACTGGTTTGTTGGCGATGGTATGGTCCACGGCGTTCGCCTGAGCGCGGGTAATGCGTTATGGTACCGCAACCGCTGGATCCGGACCGATCCGGTTAGCAAAGCCTTGGGCGAACCGATTGTTCCGGGGACACGCAAAGGCACCTCTGCAACCGTCAACACCAATGTCTTGGGCCATGCAGGCAGCACATGGGCGGTGGTCGAGGCGACTGCGTTTCCGGTACGCATTGACGAGGAATTGAACACCATCGCCCACGATCCATTTGGCGGTACATTGAAAGGCAGCTTTACGGCGCACCCCCATCTCGACCCGGATAGCGGAGAGATGCACGCCATCTGCTATGAAGGGACCGACCCATATCACATCCGCCACGTCATTGTGGATGCTGCCGGAAAGGTCCGCAAAGAGGCAGCGATCAAGGTGCAGGATGGGCCGTCAATCCATGACTGCATGATCACCGAAAATTATGTGATCATCCTCGATCTGCCCGTGACATTCTCGATGAAGACGCTGCTTGCCGGTCACAGCTTTCCCTATAAATGGAACCCCGACCATGCGGCGCGCGTCGGCCTGCTGCCCAAAGAAGGCGGCAATGATGACGTGATCTGGTGCGATGTTGCGCCTTGCTATGTCTTCCATCCGTGCAATGCGTTCGAGAATGCCGACGGCACAATCACGCTTGATGCGTGCGTCCACGACAGCATGTTTGCAGAAAGCACTCAAGGCCCGGATTCAAACAAGACGCCGTTGGAACGCTGGACCATTGATCCGGAGGGCCACAGCGTAGCGCGCAAGGTGGTCGATGCCGAAAGCCAGGAATTTCCCCGCCCCAATGAGCGTTTGTTGGGCAAGCCATACCGCTTCGCCTATACCATGGCATTGCCCGATGGATTTGATGCGGCGTCGCCGAACCAGTCAAAATTGTTCAAGCACGACATGATATCGGGCACGCGCGAAGTGCATGAATTTGGCGCAGGCCATATTCCCGGCGAATTTGTTTTCGTACCGCGGAACGGCGCGGCAGCGGAAGATGATGGCTGGCTGATGGGCTATGTCGTCAATGTCGATGAAGGCACCAGCGATTTGGTTATCCTGAACGCGAACAGCTTCAGCGGCGAACCGCAAGCCGTGGTCCACATCCCGCACCGCATCCCGCCGGGTTTCCATGGCAATTGGGTGGCGGGCTAAATCTGCATCTTTTTAGGTGAAATCGCGCCGCCAATATGCGAATGGCTGTGGCTAATCGAAACAGCCGGGGACGCAATATGCAATTCAAATCCAATATGCTGATCGCGGCGGCATTGGCGCTGTCGGCGTGCCAAAATAACGCGCCCGCGCCAAAACCTGTGCCCGCCGATCAAAGTGCGCAGGCAAAAATCTATGTGCAAATCCGCGAATTGGCGGCGCAGGGCGATCTTTCCGCCGCGTCAAAACTAACCGATGATCCGCCCGGCTATATTGCGCAAATCGAGACCGCACGGCTGCGTATGGACGAGGCAGCATTCTTGGCCGGAATGCAGCAGGCTGCTGATAGTCCGAATGTCGAGGCACTCCGGGTATCCGGCGAATATAGCATGCTGGTCACCAAATATGACAGCCAAGGCACGATGCAACGCGCGACCACATTCTTTCGCAAGTCAAAAGACACCCACCGCGAAATCATAGCGCCCGATGACTATATCCCCTGCAATTTGGTCCGCGATTTCTACGAAATTTCTGGCCAGAAGGATGGCGAGATCAAGGATTGCACGGAAGAGAAAAAGCCTGCCTAGCTGGTGATGTCATAAGGTTGAAACTTAACCGTAGCCCTGAGCCTGTCGAAGGGCGCTTCACGGTGAGGCGTACTTCGACAGGCTCAGTACTACGGTGCAGCTATATGTCATCTCGCGCTAAACCATCACGCGGAATAGCCACTTGATTCAGTATCCATTTGGACAATAAAAAAGGGGCCGGGAATTTCTTCCCCGCCCCTATTTTTTGTGAGTAATGAACAGCCTGGCTTAGAAGCCCATGCCGCCCATTCCGCCGCCCATGCCGCCCATGTCAGGCATGCCGCCCATTCCGCCTGCACCCTTGTCTTCTGGTGCATCCGAGATCGCAGCTTCGGTAGTGATCAACAGACCAGCGACCGATGCAGCATCCTGAAGTGCGGTACGAACGACCTTGGTAGGATCAATCACGCCAGCTTTGACGAGATTTTCGTATACGTCGGTTGACGCATTGAAGCCCATGTTTTCGTCATCTTCACGCAGCAGATTGCCCGAAACAACCGCGCCGTCATGGCCCGCATTCGATGCGATTTGACGCAGCGGTGTGATGATTGCCTTGCGGACAATATCAATACCGCGTGTTTGGTCGTCGTTGATGCCCTTCATGCCAGCCAAAGCCTTGGTGGCATAAAGCAATGCAGTACCGCCGCCGGGGACGATGCCTTCTTCAACCGCTGCGCGAGTGGCGTGCAACGCGTCGTCGACACGGTCCTTGCGTTCTTTCACTTCGACTTCGGTTGAACCGCCAACCTTGATAACGGCAACGCCGCCAGCAAGTTTCGCAAGGCGTTCTTGCAGCTTTTCTTTGTCATAGTCGGATGTGGTGGTTTCGATCTGTGCACGGATCGCTTCGACACGACCCTTGATCGAGTCCGCATCACCGGCACCGTCGACGATGACAGTGTTGTCCTTGTCGATGGTGACGCGCTTGGCTTGACCCAGCATGCTCAAAGTAACGCTTTCCAGCTTGATGCCCAAATCTTCGCTGACCATTTCACCTTTGGTGAGGATCGCGATATCTTCGAGCATCGCTTTACGGCGATCACCGAAACCTGGCGCTTTAACCGCAGCAATTTTCAAACCGCCGCGCAGCTTGTTAACAACCAAAGTCGCCAATGCTTCGCCTTCAATGTCTTCGGCGATGATCAGCAACGGACGTCCTGCTTGCACAACGGCTTCAAGAATTGGCAACATCGCTTGCAACGACGAAAGCTTCTTTTCGTGGATCAAGATGTACGGATTTTCCAACTCGACCGACATTTTTTCGGTGTTGGTGATGAAGTAGGGTGACAAATAACCACGGTCAAACTGCATGCCTTCAACAACATCGAGCTCAGACTCGCGGCCTTTGGCTTCTTCGACAGTGATCACGCCTTCTTTGCCGACTTTGTCCATCGCCTTGGCAATCATCTCACCGATTTCGGTTTCGCCATTCGCCGATATTGTGCCGACTTGTGCGATTTCTGCAGATCCAGCAACAGGCTTTGACCGGCCCTGAAGGTCTTCGATCACTTTGGTTACAGCAAGGTCGATGCCGCGCTTCAAATCCATCGGGTTCATGCCAGCGGCAACAGATTTCATACCTTCGCGAACGATAGCTTGAGCCAGAACGGTCGCAGTTGTTGTTCCGTCACCGGCGATGTCGTTGGTTTTCGATGCAACTTCGCGGATCATCTGAGCGCCCATGTTTTCGAACTTGTCTTTCAGTTCGATTTCCTTGGCGACAGTAACGCCGTCCTTGGTGATGCGCGGTGCGCCATAGCTTTTGTCGATGACAACGTTGCGGCCTTTTGGACCCAATGTTACTTTTACTGCGTCGGCAAGAATGTCGACGCCGCGCATAATGCGTTCACGCGCATCGCGGCCAAATTTCACGTCTTTTGCAGCCATGATAATATTCCTTTTTGTTTAACTCTAGAGCTTTTTGTCGTCCTGAACTTGTTTCAGGATAACGGCGCGAATGGTTAGCCAACGATCCCAAGGATGTCGGATTCCTTCATGATGATCAGGTCTTCACCGTCGATCTTCACTTCGGTTCCGGACCATTTGCCGAACAAGATCTTGTCGCCAGCCTTGACATCCAACGGCGTAACTTTGCCATCTTCTGCTTTTGATCCAGCGCCAACGGAGACGACTTCGCCTTCTTGTGGCTTTTCCTGGGCACTATCGGGAATGATGATCCCGCCAGCGGTTTTTGCTTCTGCCTCGACGCGGCGGACGAGTACGCGGTCATGCAACGGACGAAATGCCATGTGGTACCTTTCTGTAATTTCAGTTGCTAAATGAATGGGATTAGCACTCATGAATATAGAGTGCCAACGGTGTCCAAATAGGGATTATCCCGTGCGGGTCAAGGCCAGTGGGGAAAAAACTTCAGATCGTCGTAACTAAGGACTTAATAGTCGCGAACCATTGGCAGGTGCGGACGATTTGTGGCATATCATTACACATAGAATGCACGATCCCAGCCGTAACCGCGTTAGAACAGTTACCGAATTAAAAAGGAAATGTCTTATGTCGAACAATATCCTGAAAATTGCCGCCGCCGCAGCAGCACTTTCTGCCGCCGCAACAATAGCCTCTGCGCCCGCCGCCGCCGCTGGTGACAAGGAAAAATGCTATGGCATTTCGTTGAAGGGCCAAAATGATTGTACTTCGGGTCCAGGCACAAGCTGCGCCGGGACATCAACCGTTGATTATCAGGGGAGTGCCTGGAAATATGTTGCCAAAGAGACCTGCGTCGCTTTGGGCGGATCACTCACCGCGAAAGTTGGCGACTTCAAGCCGGTCCCGCAAAAAGGTTGATCGCCAGCCTGAAAAAACCGGCAATGTTTCGGAATGACGAACCGGTCATTTTGATTTAGAATTTGCGGATGGAACACAGCACACATCATTCTGGGTCCAATCCCCCGTGCGTCCTTCCCTCGTGCGGCCTGCCGGCAAGTGTCGGCATTGGATTGAAACCGCAGCATTATGACGATGTGCTTTGTGATCCAGATCCTTTGACCCGTCCCGCTTGGGCCGAAGTCCATCCGCAAAACTATTTCGGCACGCCTGCTTCATGGGGCGGCGGATCGCCGCATAGCCGGTTGACGGCAGTTGCCGAAAAATACCCGCTCAGTTTCCATTCAGTCGGGCTTTCACTGGGTAGCGCCGATGGCCTGAACGAAATTGATCTGGAACGGTTGGCAATATTGTGTGACCGTTACAGCCCCGCGTCGGTGTCCGACCATCTGAGCTTTTCTGGCAACGCGCATGACCGGTTTTCGGATTTGCTGCCTGTGCCCTATACCTTGTCCTCGCTGGATCATTTTGCCCGGCAGATAATCCGCGCCCAAGATCGCTTGCGGCGCAAGTTGCTCATCGAAAATCCTTCGCGGTATCTTGCCTATAAGGGCGACGAGATGTCGGAGTGCGAATTCATCGAATCGCTGGTTTCCCGAACCGGATGCGGAATTATACTCGACATCAACAATGTCGAAGTATCCGCCAAAAATTTGGGCTTCTCCGCTGAATCCTATGTCGACGCGATTGACCCGGACTGGGTGGGCGAAGTGCATTTGGCTGGCCATAGCACCGAACATCATGACAGCGGCCCGCTGTTGATCGACGACCATGGCAGCGCGGTTACCGGCTATACTTGGCAGCTTTTCAAACGCTTCATTGATCGCGCCGGACCGAAACCGGTGCTGATCGAATGGGACAATAATGTTCCCGAATATGCCGTTTTGATGGCAGAGGCGAATAAGGCACGGGCATATTTGAATGCTTGGAAGGACGTTGATGCTGCCGCTTAACGATCAGCTTGGTAACTTTGCCAAGACAATCAACGACGGCCCTGATGCTTTGAACCCGGCGCTGTTCGATGGTCCCATTGATCGCGTCATTCTGGGCCTGAAAGCACATGCCAACACCATCAGCCATGCCCGGTTGGTGGCGTTGGAGGAAACATTCCCGCGCACGCGAAATGCGCTGGGCGAAAGTGAATTCAACACGCTGAGCCGCGCGTATTGCGAAACCGAATTTGCCAGGTCCAGCGTCCCCAACAGCATCGGCGAAGGCTTCGCCCTATTTTTGCAATCATGCGCGCAAGATGCGGCAATAATTGATCTATGCCGGATCGAATGGGCCTGGCTTGAAAGTTATCACGCGCCGGATACGCCAGCCTTGATGCTTGCGGATTTGGCCATATTTGGCGAGGAAGCGTTACTCGCGCTGCAAATCGCGCCGCATCCCGCAGCACGGATGATCGCGCTGCACGCCCCGGTTTCGCCCGAATTGAGCGAATTTGCGCCCCAAGCCACGACCCCTGCGATATTGATTACCCGGCCCGAAAATGCGGTCGCCCTAACCGCCTTGACCAAATTGGACATGGCCATTTTTTGTGCAGCAAATTTTTCTGCAAATATTGGTAACCTTTTGACTGTGGGTATCGAACAGGCAGATGAGCAAGCTGCCTTGGACGCGGTTATGAAGCTGATGGGTGCAGGCGCGTTGGTAAAGACAGGGCTAAACGATGCTGAGATTGATGATATTGCGTAAACGCTGCATCGCCAGAATCACGGGCAATAGGATCGCTGTATGAAATCCAATGAGGAAAGCCTTCGCGGCCTGATGATCCTTGCGCAGCGCGGCGACAAGCAAGCCTATCATGTCTTGCTGGAACAAACCGGGCGCTGGCTGGCGCGGTTCTATGCGCGAAAAATCTCTCCCGATGCGGTTGATGATCTTGTGCAGGATACGCTGATCTCGATACACCGAAAATTATCGAGCTATGATCCGGAGCGGCCATTTCTGCCATGGCTGGCCGCGATTGCGCGATATCGGTGGATCGACAGGCTGCGCCAGACATACAAGCATGAAGCCAAGGCGCTGGATTTCGATATCGCAACCGAGGGACATGAGGACGTTGTCGGCGCAAAAATCAGCATCGACCGGCTGTTGCATCAGATACCCGCCACCCAAGCCGATGTCATTCGGTACGTCAAAATCGAAGGGCATAGCATTTCGGAAGCTTGCGAAAAAACGGGCCAATCGGAATCGCTGGTAAAAGTAAATATCCATC
>JAYUPJ010000241.1:0-4837 GCA_043760195.1 Sphingomonadales bacterium
ACCATATTGATGAGCCTTGGTGTGCCCCCCGCCGCAGCATCAGCCAGCGTCCACCTTGTCGAAAGTTTTACCACCGGCGCGTCGGGTCTTAGCCACTTATACCACCGCAACATCGATTGGGCATTGTTCAAGCGGCTGGCGCTGCCGGGGATCGCGGGCGGCATAATGGGCGCTTATGTGCTCAGCAATATCGACGCCAGTATAGCGAAACCGTTCATTCTCGCCTATTTGGCGATTATCGGAATGCTGCTGGTCTATCGCGGTTTTCGCTGGCCACCTGCGCCCAAAGACCCGCGCATTGTCGCGCCGCTTGGTTTTGCGGGCGGCTTTCTGGATGCAGCAGGCGGCGGCGGATGGGGACCGGTGGTGACATCAAACCTTCTGATCCAAGGCGCATCGCCCCGAACAACCATCGGCACCGTGAACGCCACCGAGTTTTTTCTGACGGTGTCCGTCTCGATCACGTTCCTATTTTCACTGGGCATATCGGCATTCACCCAAGCAACCATCGGCCTGTTGATCGGCGGCGTCGTGGCCGCACCATTTGGCGCACTGATGGCAAAATATATTCCCACAAAGCCGCTGTTGATACTGGTCGGACTAATCCTGACCGCAACGAGCGTGTATGGAATCATCAGGGCGGTGATGTGAGCCGCAAAACTTGCCCTTTACGTTAACGTCAACGTCGGCTACGGAGGTGCTACTATTTTATAGGAGAATCAAAATGGATATGGAATTTAGCGCAGAAGATATTGCCTTTCAAAAGGAAGTCCGCACCTTCATTTCTGAAAATTATCCTGATTCCCTGCGCGCATTGCAGGCCGAGGGTGAGGAAATGGCTAAGGAAGATTTCCTAAGCTGGCACCGGATTCTGGCCAAAAAGGGTTGGGTCGCGCCTGCGTGGCCGGTTGAATATGGCGGCACTGGTTGGACCCCGACACAGCGGTTTATCTGGTCCGAAGAAACCGCGTCGGCAGATTGCATCGGATTGATGCCGTTCGGCCTGTCGATGGTCGGGCCGGTAATTTATACATTCGGTACACCGGAGCAAAAGGCGAAATTCTTGCCGCGCATTCTGTCTGGTGAGGATTGGTGGTGTCAGGGTTATTCCGAGCCCGGTTCCGGCAGCGACCTTGCGTCATTGCGCACTGCGGCAGTGAAAGAAGGCGACGACTATATCGTCAACGGCCAAAAAACCTGGACGACCATGGCGCAGCACGCCGATTGGGGTTTCTTCCTTGTCCGCACCAACAAAGACGTCAAGCAACAAGAAGGCATCAGCTTTCTGTTGATCGACATGAAAACGCCCGGCATCACCGTGCGCCCGATCATCACATTGGGCGGCGAACACGAAGTCAATGAAGTGTGGCTGGAAAATGTCCGCGTGCCCGCAGAAAATCTGGTTTACGAACAAGACAAAGGCTGGACCTGTGCCAAGTTCCTGTTGGCGCATGAACGCACTGGAATTGCCGGAGTTGCTTCGTCCAAACGCGGCATCGAAAAGGTCAAGCAGATCGCACGCACCGAAATGGACGGCGACAAGCCACTGCTCGCCAACGCATTTTTCAAACGCAAAGTGGCTGAGCTGGAAACCGATTTGACTGCACTGGAATTTACCGAACTGCGCAGCCTTGCTGGCCCCAATGCGGGCAAGGGACCGGGCGCCGAATCCAGTTTGCTCAAGATCAAAGGCTCCGAAATACAGCAGCGCCTGACGGAACTGACGTTGGAAGCAGTGGGCCATTACGGTGCGCCGTATTTCCGCGGTTTCGGAGCAGGCGACAATGAACATCCCATCGGCCCCGATTACGCCCACCGCGCTGCACCGAAATATTTCAACACCCGCAAGACAACAATCTATGGCGGATCGAACGAGATACAGCGCAACATCATCGCCAAAATGGTATTGGGCATTTAAAACAGATACACATCGTCATCACCGCAACGGCGGGGATCCATTGCCTAAAACTTCGGCGCAAGCCGCCGGTTCAGACCAAGGGTCCCCGATCAGGATAGGGATGGCGCGTTAAAGGACGAGAATTAGCATGGATTTCACCTACACCGAAACGCAGGACATGGTCCGCGAAACTCTGGCGCGGTTTTTGGCTGACACCTATGATTTTGACAAACGACAAAAGATGATCGCCAGCGAGGCCGGGCGTGATCCGGCAATCTGGAAAGCGCTTGCGCAGGAACTTGGCATGCTCGGTGCGCCATTTGCCGAAGCGCATGGCGGGCTTGGTGGCGGTCATTTGGAGAACGCTATTGTCATGGAAGAAATGGGCAAGGTCATGGCGATCGAGCCCTATCTGCAAACCGTGGTCATCGGCGGCGGCGCTTTGAAAGCCGCAGGCGGCGCCGTTGCTGACGCCGTCATTCCCGAAATCATCGCGGGCAACGTCATCATCGCCTTTGCCTATGCCGAACCGCAGGGCCGCTATAACCTCGCCAATATCCGGACCACCGCCAAAAAGGACGGCAGCGGTTATGTTTTGAACGGCCACAAGGGCGTCGTCTATGCCGCGCCTTGGGCAACGCATTTGCTGGTCACCGCGCGCACCGGCGGATCGGGCCGCGAACGGGACGGCATATCGCTGTTCCTGATCGACGCATCCAGCCCCGGCATTGTCCGCCGCGATTACCCCACCGTCGATGGCTTTCGCGCATCAGAGGTGTACTTTGAAAATGTCAGCATCCCTGCCGACGCATTGCTCGGTGGCGAAGGTGCCGGATTGCCGATCATCGAACAGATCACCGACCAAGCCACCGTCGCGGTCTGCGCCGAAGCCTGCGGCGTGACCGAAAGATTGCATCTCGGAACGCTCGAATACACGCAGCAGCGCCAACAATTTGGCCAGCCGATCAGCCGTTTTCAGGTTCTGCAACACCGCATGGTGGACATGTTTATGGAGGTTGAGCAATCGCGTTCGATGACTGTCATGGGCACGTTGAAGCTGGACTTGCCTGCCGCCGAACGCATGGCCGCAGTGTCGATGTGCAAAGCCAAGGTTAGCCGCGCATGCACCTTCGTCGGTCAAAACGCGGTACAAACCCACGGGGGTATTGGCATCACGCAGGAACTATCCATCGGCCACTATTTCAAGCGCGCGACGATGATCGAAAGCCAGTTTGGAACGTCCGATTATCATTATGGCCGTTATGAAGAGCTGACGTTAGCGGATTGATTTTAGCGTTAACCCGCTATAAAATAACATCAATTTAAAATAATGCTGCACTGCACAAAAAGTAGTTGACGCTGCACTGCAACATATATATATTGCACTGCAACACAACAACAATGGTGCAAATATGACGCAAGCGAAAATCAAAGTTAAGGCAAATGTTAAAGCAAATAGGGCTGCGAAAGTGGCCTCAACTAAGGCGGCGGTAACGCCAGCCGTAGTTGCCGAAGCTGTGGTTGCCAAACCGGTATCCGCTGAAACAACCGCTCCTGCAAAAGCGCAGGAGAAGTTGGTCACTAATATCGTCACCGTTGCCCACACCCCGATCAATCTTGGAGTTGAAACTATGACTAACACTGCTGAAAAGACCGCTGAAACTGTAACTGCAAAAGCAAAAGACATTTTTGCCGACATGCAAATCCGCGCTGGTGAAGCTGCTGAAAAAGGCAAAAAGCTTGCCGCCGACGCTTATGAGTTCAACAAAGCCAACATGGCCGCAATGATCGAAGCCGGCAAAATCGCAGCCAAGGGCGCGCAAGACATGGGCGCTGCCAACATCGAATTCGCAAAGACTAACTTTGCCGGTCTGCAAGTCAGCTTCAAAGAAATCACCGCCGTTCGCACGCCTGCCGATTTCATCAAGGTGCAAACCGAGTTGGCGAAAAAGGGCTTTGACACCGCAATCGCTCAAGGTTCGAAGAACACCGAAAGCGCCGTGAAATTGGTGAGCGAAATGTTCCAACCGATCTCCAACCGCATCGCGGTAACGACCGACCTTTTCAAAAAGGCTGCATAAGCTTTTTTTGATCACGCTGACCGGGCTGTTTTCTAGCACCCGCCGCCCTCTCTCTCCTCCCTCAGGCGGCGGATAGCAGTGGCACCCCGGTTACGCCAAATGAAGCCGTCCTTTCCATCTGCGAAAGGGCGGCTTCTTTTTTGTGGGGGAGGGTGTAGCCTGTCGTGCGTTCTGCCGCTCCGCCGGAATATAAAGAAGTGTTGGTAAGAAGAGATATGCCCGGCTTAAACTTCTAAAAGCCGCGCACCACCGAAATGCCAATGTTATTTGTGTTCCAATCCTGCAGTCGGCTAAAATACATATTACCGCTGGCATCTTTCCCATGTACCGTACCGACCACCAGACTCCCCGAGAAGACTGGACCACCGCTATCACCTTCGCTGTTAAGAACAGGGTATGTCGTGCTTTTGTTCACTCGGGGGAAATAGCCCGGATAGTTACTGTCGTAATAATCATACGGGTCAATATAACCACAAGTCTTAGCGGTGGTTCGTCCGGTTCGGCAAACATAGGTACCTGGCAATGCATCTTGTCCGCCGGAAACTGTTGCGTACGCAGTGCCATCCCAAAATAGTGGGGGATGATCGCCGGGGGCTGCGGTACTCCACTGTAAATCCAGACCGCCCCTCAACCACTGCTGCTTGAAAGATAGACTTGTCTGACCAGAGGACGAGTAAGTCGATGTGTAAGAAACAGAGAATTTGGTGGATTCACATTCGAAGTGCAACAATTGTTGTTTTGGTAGGAATATCTCGGCGGGGGTTTTGAACGCAAGACATTTTCTTGGTGTGTGATTGAGCATGTTTGCGAGGTTTTGCAGGTCTTGGTTTGAGAAGCTATTCGGGTCTGTACCGCGCGG
>JAYUPJ010000242.1:0-4827 GCA_043760195.1 Sphingomonadales bacterium
CCGCGCGCCGCTATTGTCCAGGATATGCTGATGGTCACGCTCTGTATTGGTTACATAAGTTGGCACCGTTATGCATCCAGCCGCCATGATTGCAAGATCCGCGATGCACCATTCAGGCCGGTTTTCCGATACCAACATCACCCGGTCGCCTTTTTCAAGGCCCAATGCTTTCAGGCTCTGGGCAAAACCAGCGACCTGCCGCGCGGTTTCTTTCCAGCTGATGCTGATCCATTGTCCGCCGGACTTGCTGGATAGAAAAGGGGCGTCGCCAAGTTTGGCGGCGCGCGCGTAAAACATCGAAACCAAATTTGAAAAATTGTCGAAATCGTCAAATTGTTCGGCTGGCACCGTTTATTCTCCTCACGGAATTTGGCGATCAAACTCCAATATGTTCAAAACTACTGCGGCAGATCGGTTATCGCAATCGGCTATTCTACCAATGCAACGCCTTCGCTGCGCGGGTCAGCGGCGCCGGTCCAACCCGAAGCGGTCAACTGCGCGCCGTTCACCTTGGATCCTTCGTCGCTTGCGGCCGCTGGCTGTCCATATCCGCTGAGAGCACCCGCCATGGCAGCAAGCGGTGTATCTTTTTCAAGCAATAGCGAACCGCTTCCAAAATAGATATTGGGCAGCGCGATTGCGTCTGCCAATAGCAAACCAAAATCCAGCGCGCCGATCAGCGTCTTGGTAACGTGCATGATGATCCGCTTGCCGCCTGCCGACCCCAGCGCCAGTACGGCGCGTCCATTGGCGTCAAATACGATGGTTGGCGACATTGATGACAATGGCCGCTTGCCGCCTGCAACGCGGTTGGCGACAAGCGCACCATTTTTTTCCGGCGCGAATGTAAAATCGGTTAGTTCATTGTTGAGCATGAAACCATTGGCGGTCAATTGGCTGCCATAGGGGCCCTCGATTGTCGAGGTCATGGTTGCCACGCTGCCAAATTTATCGACCGCGACAAAATGTGTTGTCCCAGCAACTTCGCTGGAAATGGCGGCGGTTCGTGGCTGTGCGCCCGGCGGCGTTCCGGCGCTGTAAGTCGCAGCAGATTTGTCGGGATCGATCAACGCGGACCGGCCAGCGAGATACTCGCGGTCGATCAATCCTGTCACCGGAACAGAGACAAAATCCGGATCGGCCAGATATTTTTCACGGTCAGCATAAGCAAGCTGCATCGCTTCGGCGATCAAGTGCCAGCTTTGCGGGTTGTCTTTGCCAATTGCCGCCATGTCAAACCGTTCGATCGTGCCCAATATTTGCAAAACCGTGGTTGCGCCCGATGATGGCGGTCCCATGCCGCAGACCACATAAACACGGTAAGGCGCACAGACTGCTTTTTGTTCTTTCGCTTTATAGGACGCAAGATCGGACAGCGTCATGTCGCCCGGATTCATTGGAGAATTGCGCACGGTCCGCACCAATTCTTTGGCCAACTTGCCGCTGTAAAAGGCATTCGGGCCTTTTTTTGCGATTAGCTTCAATGTCGCCGCCATCGCCGGATTTTTAATCAGCGTGCCCACAGGCGCGGGCTTGCCGTCCACCCAATAAAGCTTTTGTACTTCGGGAAAGTCTTTCCAATATGGCGCAACTTCGTCCAAACCTTCGGCAAAGGTTTTGTTGGCGACAAAGCCATCTTGTGCAAGCCGGATCGCGGGTGCGAACAACTGCGCCCATTTGAGCTTGCCCCATTTTTTGTGCGCCATCGCCGCCAAGCGGATATTGCCGGGAACGCCAACCGAACGCCCGCCAGGCACGGCTTTCCAAAATGACTGCGGCTTACCATCGGCATCCAGAAACCGGTTTTGGTCGGCAGCCGCAGGCGCTTTTTCTCGTCCGTTTATGGTGGTGAGCGCGCTTTTGTTGATGTCATGATAAATTAGAAAGCCGCCGCCGCCAATTCCGCTCGATTGCGGCTCGACGACGCTCAGCGCCAACATCATCGCCATCGAAGCATCCGCCGCGCTTCCCCCTTGCCGCAGCATTTCCATCCCGGCTTCGGCAGCGCGCGGATCGGCAGCACTGGCAACGCTAACATTCTGGGATGGCATGCCATCGGCGGGAGCAGCGGCAACAGCAAATTGCGGGGAAAGAACGGCGGCAAAAGCCAAAAGGGACATAAACGTTTTTTTCATGCTGCCTCTTTTATGGCTTTGCACAAAACGGGCAAGCCCTAAATAGCCCTAGAGATCTACGCCGATGGCTTCTGATATGTTGGAAAACCCGTCCTTTGCCAACAATACGGCCAAGCCTTTGTTGATGTTGGCCGCAAGTCCGGGGCCTTCATAGACCAATGCGCTATAGATCTGCACCAATGACGCGCCCGCACGAATCCGCGTATATGCGTCCTGCGCCGACCCGATACCACCGGCCCCGATCAGCATCATTGCCCCGCCCGATGCGGCGCGGAAGTCCCGAAGCCGCTGCAACGCCAGCGCACGCAGCGGCGCACCCGACAGTCCGCCAGTTTCGAGCGCATGGACAGAACGCAATGCGGGGCGCGATATCGTCGTGTTGGAAACGATGATCGCGCTGATCCCGCGTGCCATGCTAACCGCGACGATGTCGCCGATATCCGCCGGTTCAAGGTCCGGCGCGACTTTCAGGAATATGGGTGTGTCACCGCTGCGCGCGGCCATTACCGCGCACAGCAAATCATCAAGCGCCGCTTTGTCCTGCAACGCGCGCAGGCCGGGCGTATTGGGTGAGCTGATATTGACCGTCAAATAGTCGGCATAACGTTCCATATCCCGCACCCCGACGGCATAATCGGCGATCCGGTCTGCGCTATCTTTGTTTGCGCCAATGTTCACGCCGACCGGGCCGGGTTGCTTGGTCCGCCGCAACCGTTCCAAACGGATGGATGCGGCAAGTTGCCCTTCATTGTTAAAGCCCATGCGGTTGATGACGGCCTGATCCTCGACCAGCCTGAACAACCGGGGCCGGTCATTCCCGGCCTGCGGTCTGGGCGTCAATGTACCGACCTCGGTAAAGCCAAAGCCGAGCCGCAATATCGGCGCTGCGACCTCTGCATTCTTGTCATATCCGGGGGCAAGCCCGACAGGATTGGGAAACTGCAATCCGGCAAGGGTCTGCGACAACACCGGGTTGGCGGCAGGCGATTTGGGCAACGGCATCGTCCGCAGCGCAGCCAGCGACAGGCCGTGGGCGGATTCTGCATCGGATAAGAACAAAGCCGGGCGAATGAATTTGTATAGCATCAAGCGCCTATCGCATTGCCCGGCCCGTTTCAGCAACCCGAGATTTTCGATGGTTACGAAATTTGGTAAAGTTTTTGTGGTAAAAACAACACAGCGGTCTAGTTTTTTACAAGATGACGATTCTGTGCAAGATTATTTTACAAATTGAGCTAGAAACAAAGAGCGACCCAAGGGGCTTGAAGTCTTACGACAACTAGTTCCTAAACTCTTAGACCTGCCCTTGTGGCAGGTCTTTTTTTGCCCGCAATGCCGATAGTGTCGTATTCATCCAATTTTTATGCTATCGACGTTTGAGGGAGCATAAAATGATTTCATTGGAATATGAAACACCTAGTCCTGATTTAGCGCCGTTGATATCGTCTTTCTATCGGTTTGAGTATCATGGCGTTCCGACCGGAGAGCTGGAACGCGCCGACCGCGCACAGTTCCGATTCTATCTGAACGGAAAAAGCGAATACCGATTCGCAAAGGGAAATGTTGATCAGGGTCATCGCGTTACAATCGTCGGTCCAACAACAGCGCCATGTACCACGTGGGCACAGGGGAATGTGACCATTTTCGGGTGGGGCATAACCCCGGCTGGATGGGCTGCCCTGATGGGCACGCAGGCCGGACACTGGACCGACCGGGCATTTGATGCGCGAATTATCTTTGGTGAACCTATCATGAAGCTCCATCACGCGCTGTGTGAATGCAGCAGCCTGCAAGAACAAGTCGCACTGGCGCAGCAGGCAGCGCGGGAAATCTACCGGAACATCGGCACTGCGCCATTTGAATTTACCAGTATGGTTGACGACTGGCTGGCCAGTAACCCCGATCCGGCGATTAACGATCTGGTCGCTGCAACCGGTCTTTCGGTCCGTCAGTTGGAACGCACGACGCGCCGCTTTTATGGCATGCCGCCCAAGATGCTGTCGCGCAAATATCGGGCGCTGCGTGCCGCCCATATTCTTGGCAGCGGAGACAGCCTGAATGATAGCAATCTGGCGTTGGCATTTTACGATCAATCGCACCTGATCCGCGAGGTGAAGCAGTTTACCGGACTAACCCCAAGCCAGCTGATATCCGGTGAATTTTTGTTAACCGACGCCACAATCCGCGGCCGCGGTGACATGCGCGGCAGGGTCGATCCGTTGATATCGGAGAGTTGAGTTTGGGATACCGGATCACGCAAAGCCTGTTAGACTAAAATTCGATCAAATCGAATCGTCATTGCGAGCGGAGCGAAGCAATCCAGAGCAGCTTACACCTGCTCTGGATTGCTTCGTCGCTTCGCTTCTCGCAATGACGCTGGTTAAATCTCGCGCTAGTCCCGGTCCGCCACATGCGAACCTTCATCGGCATTCTGCGGCGCTTCTTTCTTTGCCACTTTTCGCCGCCGCAAATTGGCCCGCAATGCCTCTGCGAGTCTTTCTTCCTTGCTGCTGTGCTTTTCGGTTTTCATTGCGCTGCCATGCCAAAACGGGGTTGACCGCGCAAGTTGCTTGACATTGGCGGCGTCAGTTCGCATAGCGCCGCCGTCTTGGCAGGCTGCTGTAGCTCAGTGGTAGAGCGCGTCATTGGTAATGACGAGGTCGGGAGTTCAATCCTCCCCAGCAGCACCACG
>JAYUPJ010000243.1:0-12484 GCA_043760195.1 Sphingomonadales bacterium
GATCCACATAGCTCAAATGTTCGTAACACAATCCCATCGCTTGCTCCTTCATAAGACAACAGGATCATGTCCTGTTGCACTTACTTTTGGAACCGGCCATCAATCATAAATAGTTTAGTGCACTGTCACCGTAATTTATAAATAGTTTAGTGCACTGTCACCGTAATTTACTGTCACCGTAATTTCTGTCACCGCAATTTTTTTCAGTTAACGTTGGAGGGGAAAATTCAGATATTATCGGAACGGCATCAGCGGGGGCTACAAGCGGCATGAAAAATACGGTTTTTGTCATAGGTGCCGGTGCGAGCACGGACTTTGGGCTGCCAATAGGGTCAAAATTGGCGGACGACATTCGAACTAGACTTGAGGGAGAACTTGCTAAGGGAAGCAGATTACCCGGTTCAATTTTGCCGCTGGACATCACACCCGAGGTCCGGGACGCCGTCGAAGATCTCTGTGGTGGCCTTGTTTTGGCGCGCTCTATTGATCGCTTGTTAGATAGCCGGAAGGATCGCCCGCTTGTTCTCGAAATCGGAAAACGGGAGATAGCAACACTGATTGGAGAGGCAGAAGGAGAAGACGAACAGGCTACTTTGGAGCCAGAACCAGTCGGCTCGTTCTACGTTGGCGGATCACCGGAATGGTTCCGCACTCAAGACGTGCTGGTAAAATCAAAAGATAGTTGGTTAGCGCGCCTATTTGACTTGCTCTGCGAAGGGGTTTCGCCCTCTGATTCCGAGAAGGTTTTTGAAAACTGCTCGTTTATCACATTCAATTATGACAGGTGCATTGAACAGTATCTGCGAATGGCATTTCAACAGGTTATGAACCGCAGTGCATCTGACGCGATCGAACTCACCGACCAAATACCAATTGTCCATATCTATGGCAGTCTCGGGCCGTTGCCGGACAACGACGGAAATGGCATTCCTTTTGCGCCTCCGTATGACAAAATTGATGAGTCGGCAGCATCGATCCGCACGTTCACCGAAGGTTTGGAAGATAAAACTCGTGACGCGGCGCGAAAGCTGATTAAGCAGGCTGAACATGTTGTTTTTCTGGGATTCGCTTTCGATCCGTTAAATATCCAAGCACTGTTTGATCAGCCACTTACGCCAGACCAGCTAGTTTCAGGCACTGGTTACGGTCTGAATCCCTCTGATTTCAAGCGGATTGAAACGCTAGTAGCTCCGGGACGAAGTGACCTTAAAAAGCATCTCGGCCAATGGAAGTGCAACACACTGATCGCGAAAGATCATTTTCGGGAGAATTTGCTGGTTTGAAAATTGGGTAGCCCAATTCCTTGTATATAGTACCGATGGAATGTCCGCTTTTGCGCCGTATTGTTTGGCCTGCAAACGACCACTTTCTTATCGGGAGCGGACATCCGCTGTTCGCCAGAATCCCGAACCACTCCTGATTGGGCGACCTAGTCAGATCGGCTGGTGCCATCGGGCTTCGGGGCTATTTATCCTGAAACAAGTTCAGGATGACGACGCGGTGTTCGGCATGATGGCGTGTGTTCGGGATGACAGCGTGTGTTCGAGATGACGGCGCGGTGTTCCAGTGTCAGCACGGTCAACTCCAACGCGCATTAGCCCTTGTAATGTAGGATTTGTTCTGGGAAAACGGCGCGCGGCCGCTGGTTCGGGGCTTGGCTCGTTGACATTGTTGGCTTTGATATTGTTGGCGTTCAAATCGGTGAAGGCGACATCCTACAAAAAACCGCGATGTAGGAAATTATCTTACGCCATGCTTTCGCGAAATGTCAAAATGGGCGTCAACCTTGTCAACCAAGTGTCAACTTGGGCCAATTTGAGCGTTTTCGGCCCCCCCCCTCCCCCGGGCGATGTTGGATTAAATTTGCGGCAATGCGTGCGGCGCGGCTATCCTGAGCCTGCGCGCGCAACGACGAACAAGATTCGTTCTGGCACAGCTCAAAACAATGGTCTTTACAGTGCGGGCAGAAGTTTTGGTCAAGCACGAAAGTAAGTTGTTTAGGTTATGAGGCCGAGTGCAGAACCGTGAATTTGCAGTTTGGGATGGCGGCATGGCTCCCGGTTTAAGCCGATGTTATGAAGCCCGCGGCTTCAAGTGTTTTGCGGGCGCCCTGCACGGCGCTGTTCACCCTTACTCTTGCATCGGCCAGACCTGCGCCTTTGGGGGTTTGGGGAACTTCGATGGAGACGGAAATGTCCGAACGAAAGCCGCCAAGCATAGCCGCCAAGGGCAGCTCGCCAGATCCAGGCACCATGCGGCAGTGCATGGCCTCTTTCCACCGCTCTGCTTGGTTGGTGCAGGCGGGCCCGTCGCTGATCTGGACAAAGTCGATGTAATGCCGGGCCGCCGCAATATCGGCTGGCCGGGTTCCGGCGCGGGCAGCATGCAACGTATCCAGCACCAGGCCGATATTGCCGTTTGCCAGCGGCTCGATCAATTCCGCCGCCTGTTTCAGCGTAGTGACTTTTGAAAATGGGTTGAACTCAACCGCGAGCTTGATCGCATATTGCCCGGCAATTTCAGACAGTTTGCCCAGCGCATCCCTCGCCTCGCCGATATCTGGCAGATGGCAATGCACCGTTGCATGGCGAGCACCGACTTTTGCCCCAATAGCAAGGCCGTCCTCCATCGCCGCAAAGTCGGCATCCTTGGTCAACGGAAAAACTTCCAAGCTCAGACAACCAATCGACAGCCGCTTCATATCCGCGATCAATGGCGTCATATCCTGAACGTCGACTACCGGATATTTGGGCCGGAACGCAGCCGGTATATACGTAAACAAGCAAACATTTTCGCACCCAGCCTGCGCCGCCAGCAATACCAGTTCGCGGGCACTGACATCCATTGCAGTCAGGTGATGGAGCGAAAGGCTGGCTCTTTTCATGCTGATCGGCTCCATCCCTCGGCGGAGACAAACACATCTCCATTCAATAAAAAAGACATTCATGATTGTTTTAATTACAAGGTCGACTATTGTCGACTGGCTAGTTTTGAAAGGCACGAGCGCATGGACAAATCGGCCCCATTAGGCCTGAAAGAGCGGATGGATTATGAGGCCGCGCGCAATGCGCCGCCCGCGTCTTTTCCTGCCTTTCCCGACATTCCGGCTGGACGATATACCGATCCAGAGTTCTTGCGCCTTGAGGGCGACAAGATGTGGAAGCGGGCGTGGCTATATGGCTGCCATGCGGACGAAATTCCCGAACCCGGCAGCTGGAAACTGATCCGCAATAGCGGTTCGCCGGTTATCATTCTGCGCGATCTCGAAGGAGAATTCCGCGCCTTCTATAACACCTGCCAACACCGCGGTGCGCCATTGGTGAAGGAAGATCAGGGGCAGTCCCGCGGGTTTGTATGCGGCTATCATGGCTGGTCTTACACGCTGGAGGGCAAGTTGGTGGCGGTGCGGGACAAGCGGGATTTCGTCGATCTCGACTTTTCCTGCCGCAGTATGAAGCCGCTTCGCTGCGAAACGCTGGGCAAATTGCTGTTCTACAATGAGCATCTCGATGCCCAGCCGCTGCGCGAACATATCGGTCCAATGGCGGATGAGCTCGACCAGTTCCAGCTGGATAAACTCAATTTCGTCGAAAGCCGCAGCTACGAAGTGCAGAGCAATGTGAAAGTGCTGCTTGATGCGTTTTTGGAAGTATATCACCTGAAATCTATTCACCAAAACACCGTCGACCGGTTCCTTGATCACCGCGGCATGACCATCACCCTTTGGGGCAACGGCCATTCGCGGATGATCACTCCAAATCGGCGGCCCGACTGGAAAGATCCCGGCACCATCGGCATGCCCAAGATCGATGGCGTCGGCGAAATGGCGCGGGACAACAATGTTAGCTATCTGATCTATCCCAATTTCGTCATGCCCCCATCCGATAGCGGAATTCCGATGCTGCAGTTCTGGCCGACCTCCGACAAAACCTGCCGGGTGGTTTCGAGCTGGATTGCGCCGGAATATTCAGCCGACGATCCGCATCCGAAATGGGCAGACCGGACGGCCAATTGGGAACGGATCCTTTATGAAGACCTACAATTCGCGCCCGAAATCCAAGAATCGCTCGAATCGCCGGGTTTCGTTGGCATACCGCTGAATTATCAGGAGCGCCGATTGTATCACTGGCACGAGGAGCTTGATCGCCGTATCGGGCTCAACCAAGTGCCGGTTGATCTGGCAGTAAAACCGGTATTGGCAGAATGGGTCGAAATATGAACGATGGTAATGGCCCGGCGGCTGGCGGAATGCACGATAATCTGGGCTTCAATGATGACCAGTTGGCAGCAATCCCGACCGTCTATCGCGACGATTTGATGCAAGATCAAGTGGTGCTGATTTCCGGCGGCGGTAGCGGGATCGGCAAGGGCATCGCTTTCCTGTGCGCACGTTTGGGGGCCAAGGTCGTGATTTGCGGGCGAACGCAGGAAAAGCTGACTGCAACCTGCGATGCGATTGAAAAAGCGGTTGGCACAAGGCCGCTCGACGTCGCGATGTCCATCCGCGAGCCTGAAATGGTGGATGCACTGATCGGCCGTGTGTTCGATGAATATGGCAGGCTCGATCACCTGATCAACAATGCCGGTGGCCAATTCCCGCAGGATGCGATCGATTTTAGCCGCAAGGGTTGGTCCGCAGTGATCGACCTCAACCTCAATGGCACTTGGTGGATGATGCAGGCCGCAGCTGTGCGTTGGCGCGAACTTGGCCAGCAGGGTAACATCATCGGCATCGTTGCCAATGTAGAACGCGGAATGCCGCAGGCGGCGCATACCTGCGCCGCGCGGGCGGGTGTGATCTATCTTTCCAAGACGCTCGCCACCGAATGGGCGCCGCTGAATATCAGGGTCAACACAGTGGCCGGCGGCGTGATCGAAAGCGAAGGTTTTCGTATCTATCCCAAAGAGGCGTTGGAGCGGTTTCACGAGGCCAACCCGATGCGCAAACGCGGAGATGTGTGGGATATTGCCGAAGCCTGCGTCTATCTGATGGCCCCTTCCGGCGACTTCATCACCGGCGAGATGCTCGTGGTCGACGGCGGACAGGCGCAAAATGGCGCAGTTTGGCCTGCTGGCCGTCCCGACTATTTTGGTGGGAAAAAACCCAACGGTATTTAGGGACGGCTGATCGGATTTCTATGAAAACTGGAATAAGGATAAGCGTATGACAGGACAACTTGCCGGAAAGACGGCCATCGTCACCGGAGCCGCCAGCGGCATCGGCCTAGCAATTACCCGCCTCTACCTAAACGAAGGCGCGCAGGTGCTTGCGGTAGACCGGGACAGTTTCGGCAACACCGGTCTGCAAGCTGACGATGACCTCGAGCTGCTCGTGCTCGACATCACGGCACCGGGTGCAGCGGAACGCATCGCCGATGCCGCGCGCTCTCGCTTCGGCAAGGTGGATATCCTGGTCAACAATGCCGGGGTTTGCCTGCCCGGTACCATCGAGGACCAGACGCCCGAAAGCTGGGCAACGACGATGGAGATCAACGTCACTGCCCCCTTCATGATCACCCGTGCCGTCCTGCCGGATATGAAGGCGCGCGGGTGGGGGCGGATCATCAACCTCGGCTCTATCATGTCAGACTTCGGCGGACCGTCGCTCTGCGCTTATGGCACCAGCAAGCACGCCATCGCCGGTCTCACCAAATCACTATCTGCCGATCTGGGTAAATTCGGTATCACGGCAAACTATCTACAGCCGGGCGCTATCATGACGCCGCTGGCCGCCCCATCCATGTCAGACCCAGCGTTCCGCGCTTATTGGGAAGTAAAGACCCCCGTTGGCCGTATCGGCGAAGCGCACGAAGTTGCCGCCGCCGCTCTTTTTCTGGCCACCGATGGCGCTAGTTATGTCAGCGGCGCTGGCATTAAAGTATGCGGAGGCGCAATCTCGCGGTTTTAGCGGGTAGACGCTGGACTTCGCGGTTTAGGGTTGAGATGACGACGCGGCAGGCAGATTGTTGAACGGCTGACCGGGTCTAACAGAGAAGTCTCAATAATACGGAGAGGTGCATTGCCATGATCAAAGGCGAAATATTTCAACTGGCCTATGTTGTCGAGGATCTAGAGGTTGCGCTGGATCACTGGACCAAACTGCTGGGTGTTGGACCGTTCTTCCGTTTTCCGATGCCGCTCGAATTCGACTGGCTGGAATTGCATGGCCAGCGGACCCCGCAGCACGGGATTATCTCCGGGGTTGGCCTGGCCCAGAACGGGCCGGTCCAGATCGAACTCATACAGCCCGGCCCCGATCCGTCGCCGTATCGCGATTTCCTCAACGCCGGGCGGCAAGGGGTGCATCATGTCGGCATGTATGCGTCCAACTATGACCTGCAAATGGCGGAAGCGCGGGCGGCAGGGTGCGGCGTGGCGATGGAAGGAGAATTGCCGCTGTCGCGGTTTGCCTATCTGGCCACCGACGATGTGTTTAGCGGCACCATGATCGAGTTAATCGAACCGCAACAGGCGATGATCGACCTGTTCGCACAAATTGCCGAAGCGTCGGTTGATTGGGACGGGCGCAATCCTGTCCGCACGCTTGGCTGAGGGCTGAGCCCCTAATTCGCTGCGGCGCGTGCGGACCGCACAGCTTTGGCAAGTTCTGCATTGCGCGGATTGCGGCGCAGGGTCAGGCCGCCATTTACCTGAAAATTCTGCCCAGTCATGAAGCATTCTTCGGATACGATCCATGACACCGCATTGGCGATATCATCCTTAGTATTTACCCGGCCAAGCGGATATTCCTGTTCGAACGCGGCCACCAGCGCAGGATTGGCGGCGGCACGCGCCGTCATCGGTGTATGGGTAAAGCCCGGCGAGACGCTGTTCGCACGGATCCCGCGCGCACCGAATTCATTGGCAATGGTGCGAATAACATGATCCGCTCCGGCCTTCGTGCCCATATAGGCAGCGTGATCTTCCAGCATGATGGTGGCGGTCGCTGAACTGATCTGGACCAGATTTCCGCCGTCGCGCATTACGCGCAGCGCAGCCTGATAGAACATGATGCTTCCGATGAATTGCAGCCGGGTGATGTGTTCGAGCTGCTCTGCGGTCATATCGAGCAAAGGCACCAACAGGCCTGAACCGGTGGCATTTACGGCAACATCGACGCCGCCATGGCGCTCGGCGATCTGCCCAAACAGCACAGCAAGATCATCCGCGCTGGTGATGTCTGCAACTCCATATTCCGCGCCGCTCAAGTCAGCGAAAGCGCGCAGTTCATCTTCATTGCGGCCTGCGGCGACCACGGTCATCCCGTCAGCGATGAAGCGGCTGGCGATAGCTTGGCCCATATTTCCGGCTCCGGCAGCGCCCATCACGACCGCAACTTTGGTGCCGACAGGCGAAGTCACTGATTGATTCCAAGTTCGGCAATCAGGTCCTTCTGGAGCTTGAATTTCTGGATTTTGGAAGTCGACATCGGCCAATTGGTAATGAAACGCACATGGCGCGGCACTTTGAAATTGGCGATTGCGCCCTTGCAATGGGCAATCAGCTCCTCCTGCGTGGTACTCTGCCCTGCCGCCAGTTCGATGAACGCTGCGGGGATTTCGGCATAGCGATCATCGGGAATGCCCACCACCTGCGCCAACTTGACCGCAACATGGGTCTGCAACACCGCCTCGATCTCGGCAGCGGCAACATTCTCGCCGCCTACTTTGAGCATATCCTTGGTACGTCCGTGAAACATGATCTGGCCGTTTTCGTCGAACGACCCAATGTCGCCGGTATGCAGCCAGCCATCGCGGATACTTTCGGCGGTCTTTTCCGGCGCGTTGAAATAGCCGGACAGCATGTGTGGCCCCCGGGCGCAGATTTCGCCTTTTTCACCGGCTCTGCATATCCGTCCGCTTTCCATATCGACGATGCGCACGTCCCAGTCGTCAAGCGGCACACCCAGCCGCCCGGTGCGGGTTTCAAAATCATCGCCGAGGCGGCTGGTGCAAATCGTTCCGGCCCCTTCCGTCAGACCATAAGTACCAACATGGATAATCCCCGGCATCGCCGTTACCATCGCTTCCTTGATCCACGCCGGTTGGACGGCAAAATTGCTGTTCATCAGCCGCATCGATGACAGATCGGTGGTGGCGAAATCTGGGTGCGAAATCAGGTCCTGCATGATCGTGACAAAGCTGGGATAGGCAACCGTTGCGCCTTCATCCTGCAACATGCCCAGCGCCACGCCCGCTTCGAAATAAGGGACGGTCAAATAGGCACCGCCCGCGTCAAGGATCATCGTCATCGGAAGAATCCCGGCAATGTGATAGATCGGCAGCGGCGACCACACTTTGTCATCCGCTGTCACCTGATACCGCTTGCCCAGATTGCGGCTGTTACCGACCATCGCCCGGTTGGAAATCATGCATCCCTTTGGGTTGGCGGTGGTGCCGGAAGTATACAGGATCAGCGCGATTGCATCAGGATCGACATCGTCAATCAGGCGGTCGATTATAGGATCGGCAATGTCCTCGCCCGCTTTCAACATGGCCGATCTCGTCACCATATGACCAGCGCATTCATCCTCAAGGCAGACGATCTGGCGCAGCGATGGTGCTTCCATTAGGTCAAGCGCGGTGCAATCTTGCGCGCCCGCCAATGACGGCAGCGCCGCCAGCAAGCGTTCGCTGAAATCGAGCTGATCCGCCACACGTCCCGTCGTCACCAACATCGCCAGATCGGCATCCTTGACCAGATAGGCCAACTCACCGGGCTGATATCGGGCATTCACCGGGACGGCGACCGCGCCTGCCATGGCGGCTCCGAACATCACTTCGACAAATTCCGGGCATGTCGGTAGCAGGATGCCGATATGGTCGCCCGGCTTCACCCCCTGTTTGACGAATGCCTTGGCCCAGTGGCGTGCTGCGTCGTTCAATTGGGCATGGCCTTGCCGCTGGCCGGGAAACACCAGCGCGTCTGCATCGCCCTTGCTGCTTGCGCTGCCACGCAACATCGCGCCCATGGTCAAGATCGGTTCGGTCATATCAATATTCCCTATAATTCGTGCAGCAATGTTGCGGCATCACCGTCCCATTCCTCGGCTGCGCGCGCAATCATTGCAAAAAACGCGCGGATGGCCCGGCTGTCTTCCAGAATTTCAACCATGTGGCCGAGCGAATCTACCGTATCGACGTAGCAAAAACGTACCTCGCCGAAGTTGCCCGAAGACGCGACTTGATGGCCCCGCGCCGTATAGCTGGCCACTGCCGCATCGTAATCTTCGGCAATGATGGCGACATGGTGCATCCCCTCGGCCCCCGACGCGATGATGTCCCGGTAGCAGGACGGGCCGCTGTCATGCTGCTCGACCAATTCAATCTGCACCGGCCCGGCCTGCGCAATGGCGGTCGAAAAATCCGTCTGTTTCGCCCGCCCGCGATGGACACCGTTTGTTATCGGAATATGCCGGTTGATGATGAACGGACCAACCCCCATTGTCCGGTGCCAGCGCAGCGCCGCCTCCTCCAGATCGCGCACGACCCAGGACATTTGCAAAATACGCTGATCAGCTTGCATTGCAGCTCTCCCATGCCGGTCTTGCGAACATCTTGCAGATATTCACTTTGCCCAGGCTGACGGAGATGTTAGCGTGTCCGTATGGCAAGTAAACAGTCAAACATGTTTGTTTTTTATTTTGCGCGAATGAAGCCCTTCGGCGCGGGCCGAAAGCGCTGAAATGGGCCGGTGCATGAACCTGAGAAAGTTCGAAGACTTGATCGTTGGCGAGTGCCGCAAATCGGCGACCAGAACCGTCACAGAGGTGGAACTGCTGGATTTTGCCCGGCAATATGATCCTCAGTGGTTTCACACTGACGCGGAACAAGCGCGCGAATCACATTTCGGCGAATTGATCGCCAGCGGCGTGCAAGTGCTGGCGATTTGGCGTCAGCTTGATCACACAATCAATGGAGATGTGGATTTCGTATGCGGGATCGGGTTCGACGATTTCCGGTTAGTCACGGCCTTGCGTGCGGGCGACACGGTTTACGTGACCTCCAAAATCGTCTCGCTCACTCCATCGGCCAGCGGTAAGCCGCGCGGGACGGCGATCACCCATTATGAAATGCGCAACCAAAATGACGAGATTGTGGTCCGGTTCGACAGCATCAATCTGGTCTATTGCCAGCCGGTCTGAGCCGAACTTTCAGAAAATCGCTGCCATGTCCCGGGCACGGTTATGGGCAATATCCATCGCGTTGGAAACAACATCGTCTGGCCCATAGGTTGGAGCCACGCGCAGGCTGTGAATGCCGGTTACACCAATGAAGCCCAGCCAGCTTTCCAGATAGCGAAGCTGGAAATCGAGATGCGCCAGCTCGCCGCCGGTAACAATCGGTATTGCGCTTGCCGCGATAATCATCGCCTTCTTGCCCGCCGCATGGCCCGTGACATTGCCTTCCCGGTCATTGCTGAAGGCCATGCCTGGCTGGGTCACCACATCGATGAAATGCTTGAGCGGATAGGGCAGTCCGAAATTCCACATCGGGGTGGAAATCACAAATGCATCGAACGATAAGAAGTGGTCCACATGGCGCTGAATATCGTCCCACGCCGCCGCCAGCTCGCGTGGCACTGCCTCGCCCGCAATCAAATTATAGCGCCCCTCGATCATACCGCTGCCAAGATCGGGAAGCTCCGCCGCCCATATATCTAGGCGCTCAACCTCATAAGTACCATCACGCTGCGACAACGCCGCCAGAAATGTGCCTGCCACAGCGCGCGAACGGGACCGCTCGGGGCGCGGGCTGGCATCGATATGGAGCAGGCGGCGGCGGGTCATTCTCTCTGGTCCAGACGGCGGCTGAAATCGACGCAAATTTGCGTGCCGTCGACTTCCGCATGCCAGACTTTGATCCGCTTATCGGTCAACTGGCCAGACGGGCAGCCATTGCGCATGTCAAAGCGGACGCCGTGCACCGGGCAAAAGATAAACACCTTGCGAACCTTGCCGCCGTCCAGTTCCTGACAGGCGTGGCTGCACATGTTTTCGATTGCGAAAATGCCCGCCGGGCTGCGAACCAAGAGCAATTTTTCACCGGCAACATCGACTTTCAGAGTCCCGTTTTCGGGGACATCTTTCAATTGTGCAACAATTTGCATCTTAGCTCCGCTGTTCTTCTGCCCGTATAAAGTTCATCATTTTTCCTATTGGGTGGACGGATAACTGGCCAGCGCGAGCAGCCGCGAAGGCATCAGGTTGCTTTCTCGAACACCAGCAGGACGTTGCCCGGCATGTGGTAATACAGACCGTAGCCGCTGTTGAATATCACATGTCCATTATAGACCGCAGGGCCCGGCCCACTCATCGCGCCGCCAGATGCCTTGCTGCCGCCGACCGTCGCGACTTGCTGGCGGGTGTTGTATTTCCAGATCACCTTGCCAGTGCTCTTGTCATAAGCACGCATCCAGCCGTCGAGATGCCCTGCCAGCACAGCGCCTGAAATAGCGGTGGAAGCGGACGAAGCGCCCGGGTCGCAATATTTCTCGCCCTTGCAAATGTCGCCAGTTTTATTGCTCCACAATAGCTTTCCCGTGGCGGCATCGATCGCATGCACGCCCGCTCCGCTCTGCCCCGGATCATATTTCCGCCCATCATAAGTATCATCCATATCGACGATCGGTACATAGATCGTGGTCCCTTCACGCGACATGCCGAAATGGACGCCGCCCTGCGTGCCGCCGTGGCCCAGCCGCCGTTCCCACACAATCGTGCCTTTTTCCGGATCAACACCATAGGTCACGCCCGATTTCTGGCCGACCACGATGATGTCTTTACCGTTCGGCAGTGGCACCAACAAAGGCGATGATGCAAGATCGAGGTCAGGGCCGTTTTCGGCGGGGCAGTTTTCGTTGCCCATCATGCATCCGACATTCCATGCGTCGTTCTTGGTGAACTGCAATTGCCACAGTCTTTTGCCCGATTTGGCATCAACCGCGAACAATGCGTCGCTGTTTACATCTGCGGGTGAGGAATAGTTTTCCCCTGAGCCGAAATAGAGGCGTCCGCGTTTTGCATCATAGGTCGGGCTGTTCCATATCGGCGTGCCGGAGGGACCGAGAATTTTTGCGCCAGCGGCGGTCTTGCCTTGTTCCTTCGGCGCGGAAGGAACGGTGTAGCTTTGCCATTTGATCGAACCGGTTGCCGGATCAAGCGCGGCAACCGAGCCGCGGAAAGTGCAGCAAGCATATTTGGGATCGGCGGCTGATGTCACTTCGAGCGAAGAGACCGGAACGAACAGGCTACCTGCATGTAATGATGGTGTACCAGTAATCGTCGCGTTGGGGTGATCATCGATCTTTTTGCGCCAGACCTGCTTGCCGCTCATCGCGTCGATTGCGTAGACACGGCCAATCACGTCCCCAAAATATAGCCGCTTGGTGTCGGGATCGGCAACGATCGCCGTGCGAATTTCGGCGCTGGCGCGGAAAGTCCACTTCGCGCAGCCGCTATCCATGTCGAGCGCATAGACGGTGC
>JAYUPJ010000244.1:0-4820 GCA_043760195.1 Sphingomonadales bacterium
AAGCTGTCCGGCATTGGTCCTGCGGCGGAGCTGGCGCAGCATGGCATCGCTGTAATTGCGGACCGGCCAGGCGTCGGCGCGAATTTGCAGGATCATCTCGAATTCTATTTCCAGATGGCCTGCACAAAGCCGATCACGCTGTATGGCAAAGCCAATCTGCTGGGCAAAGCAATGATCGGGGCGCAGTGGTTGTTCCTGCGATCAGGCGAAGGGGCGAGCAACCAGTTTGAAAGCTGCGGTTTCATCCGCAGCCGTGCGGGTATCCAATATCCCGACATCCAATATCATTTCTTTCCGATGGCGATCAATTATGATGGCAGCTCGCTTGCCACCGAACATGGTTTTCAGGCGCATGTCGGACCTATGCGGTCAAAGAGCCGGGGCAGTGTAACTCTGAAGAGCGGTGATCCGCATGACAAGCCCAAGATCCTGTTCAACTATATGAGCCACCCCGACGACTGGGCAGAGATGCGTGCCTGTGTTCGGTTGACGCGCGAGATTTTTCAACAGCCTGCATTCGCCCCTTACCGGGGCCGCGAGATTCAGCCGGGTGCAGATTGCGTAACCGATGCACAAATCGACGCCTTCATCGCCGATCATGTCGAAAGCGCGCTGCACCCCAGCTGCACTTGCAAAATGGGTGACCCTAGCGACCCGATGGCCGTCGTCGATCCCGAATTGCGCGTGATTGGCGTCGAAGGCCTGCGCGTCGTCGACAGCTCTGTGATGCCATCAATTACCACGGGCAACTTGAATGCTCCCACAATCATGATCGGCGAAAAAGGCGCAGATCACATACTAGGCAAGCCCTTGCTCGCCCCATCAAACGCGCCGTTCCATGTCGCCGCGAATTGGCAAATATCACAACGTTGACGCATAGTATCCGCGAAACTGAGCGTATCAAGGCGCGGGGAAATTGCTTGCCCGGCCATGCTTATTCTGTATCGTTTGCCTAATACAGCGCATCAGGGGGCGGCATTATGACAATCGATCCAGCGGCAGCGACGGCCAAATATATTGACGGGCTTGGCCCGGCGGCATTGGAAAAGGCTGCGGCTTATACCAGCGGCGGGCATTGGTTGTTGCTGTGGGGGCTGGTTGTTACCGGCCTTGTTAGCTGGATTATCATCCGAACCGGCATTCTTGAAAAACTGTCGAACAAGCTGGCGGCGCGCGGTTTTGCTTTGCGCACTTGGCTGGTTTGCACGGCGTTCATTTTGGTGTCGTCGTTGCTGACATTGCCGTGGGATCTGTACGAGGATTTTTGGCGTGAAACGAGCTATGGGCGGACCAGCCAACCGCTCGCCGATTTCCTTGGGCAAGGCGTGATTGGCTTAATCATTAGCTCACTGCTCGGCGGCCTCTTCTTCCTTGGCGTCTATGCGCTGATCCGCAAGGCTGGCCGGACGTGGTGGCTATGGTCGGGCGGGCTGGCGGCATTTGCCATTTCGGCCGGGCTGCTCGTCTCGCCAATCCTGATCGAGCCGTTGTTCAACGATTATAAGCCAGTTCCTGAAGGACCAGTGCGCGCCGCTTTGCTCGATATGGCGGACGCAGCAAAGATTCCGCATGACCGCATCTTCGTCTATGATGGATCGCGTCAATCAAACAATTTTACTGCCAATGTTTCGGGTGTATTCGGGTCAGCGCGGATCGCGATATCGGATGTTGCGCTGGGCGAAGCATCGCTGGACGAGGTTAAAGCCGTGACCGGGCATGAGATTGGCCATTATGTTCAGGGCCATATTTGGCGCAGCGTGGCGGTATTTTCGGCGTTGGCGATCCTGCTGTTTTTCCTTGCGGACCGGCTGTTCCCGCGGTTCGCCCGGCTGTTCGGTAGCAACGCGGCAATTGCCGATCCGGCCGGATTTCCCGTCCTGATATTCATCATATCCTTGCTCGGTCTGTTTGTATTGCCGGTGACAAACGGAATGACGCGGATGGGCGAAAGTGAGGCAGACGCTTATTCCTTGCGAACCGTGAACCTGCCCGATGCGTTGGCGGCGGCATTGGTCAAGACCGCTGAATATCGCAATCCGCGGCCCAATCCGGTTGCAGAGTTCATATTTTACACCCACCCCTCGGTTGAACGCCGCGTGCGCGCTGCGATGGAGTGGAAAGCCGCGCATTCGCCCGCCAAGCCCAATTGAAGAGCGCAATCGCCGCCCACCGGCCCTAGCTTGTGTTGATATTCAAGTAATAAGATACAGAAAAACATACACTTCGTCATTCCCGCGAAGGCGGGAATCCATCACCTGAACTTGCCGCACAAAGCAAGCTAGCGAAACAAATCGACCAAAGGTGATGGATTCCCGCCTGACCTTTGGTCAGTTTATCCTGAGCGCCCGCCTTGCAGGCAGTCGAAGGGCGGGAATGACAGTACTTTCGTTAAGGTGTTGGAGAACATTGAATGCCAACATAGCCTAATTACCAAAACTAATTGTTGATATTAAATTTTCGGCATTCGCCCAAGGCGCAGCGAACATACCAATAATATAAAACACTTAGGTTTGTTTTGCGCCGTCTGCTGGCCCTCGCACTAACCCACAGTGTGTTTCGGCTTGCAGAACTGCGGATTTATCTATTTCATAGCGATATGGGTGAGGCCGAAAAAGGCTAACTGCATCAAGGGAGAGGTAAAGTGACCAACAATTCCAGCCTGCGCCGGTCTCAAATACGGCCGCGCCGCCAACTATCGCTTGCCGCAATATTGCTGGCGACATCGCCGGTTTCGCTCTGGGCGCAAACATCTGCGCCAACACCGGTGGATGAAACGGCTGCCGATGAGGCCGACATTGTGGTGACCGCGCAAAAACGCGAACAACGGCTGCAAGATGTCGGCGTTTCGGCAACGGTTCTGGGCGGAGAGGCGCTTGCCAATCTCAACATTTCCAATGCTACCGATATCACCCGCGCCGTCCCCAATCTAAAATTCAACGCCTATTCGTCATCGCAAGTTGTGTTCAACGTGCGCGGCGTTTCGCAGAATGATTATGGTGACCAGCAAGAACCGCCGGTCGCGGTGTATCAGGATGATAGCTATGCCAGCTCGATCAACACCGCGAGCTTTCCGGTGTTCGATTTGGCGCGGGTAGAGGCGCTGCGCGGACCGCAAGGCACATTGTTTGGCCGCAACGCCACCGGCGGCGCTGTCCAATTCGTCTCCAATCAACCGGCGAAGGAATTCGGCGGTTATATTTCGGGCACCTACGGCCGCTATAATCAGGCAATCATCGAAGGCGCAGTTTCTGCTCCGCTCGGCGACACAGCAGGCATCAGGATTGCCGGTATTTACGACCGCGATGATGGCTATATCAAACATCGCGTCCCCGGTTTCAAGGATTTGGGGGCCAACAACCATTGGGCATTGCGCGGCATATTGGCGCTGGAACCATCGGCCAGTTTCAAGGCCAAGCTGACCGCTCGCTATGCGCAGGCGGACAAAGAACGTCAGGCCGGGCTTTATTCGAGCGAACCCGCCTGCCCCAATGCGCAATTCCAAGGCGAGTTTTTGGCGCCCACCGCGACCTGCGCTTATTGGGTCAATTTTGGCGTGGGCAATCCCGGTCCGGGTACAGCCGCGAGCGGGTTTCGTGACGATTCGATAACTCCGTCGCGCGGCGGTACGCCGTTTGCAACGCGCGAAACATCGCCGTCTTATGTGGACCGGAAGCTGTTTGGATCGACGCTGCGGCTTGATGTCGCGGCTGGTAATGTCGATCTGGTTTCAATCACAGACTATCAAACGCTGCGGAAATTTTACACCGAAGGCGGGGATTCGTCGCCCGATCTTGGCGTGGTGTTCTTTCAAGGCGCCAAATCACATCAGGTGTCGCAGGAGTTTCGGGCGTCAACCAAGATTGGTTCGGCCTATCTGGTCGCGGGCGCTTATGGCTTGATTATTGACGGCGATTATACCGGCAAATTTGCGTCGCCATTCTACGGATATGATCCAAGTGTCGCATTCTCACAGCGCACCGAATCCTTCGCCTTTTTTGGGCAGGCGGAATATGAATTTTCTGATCAGTTCAAGGCCATCGGCGGCGTTCGGTATTGGAAAGACAAGAAAGTCGGCAGCTATGTCGGCACCGAAGCCAGCACCGGCGTTGGCATCAATTTTTCCAGCGCCGGTACAAACTTCACCAGTTTTGGCGGCCCCGCACAGACGGCGGGCGTCAACGTTACTGGAGCGGCGGCAACCCCAAGTTTTGACGGCATCACGCTGCGCGCCGAACTTGATTACAAGCCCAGTGACGACACGTTGATCTACGCCAGTTTCAACCGGGGCAGCAAAAGCGGCGGCTTCACATTTTCGACAGGCACGCCGTTTGCGGGCTTTGAAGCCGCATTCCTCAACGGCATTCCTTACCGCCCGGAAAAGCTCGATGCGTTTGAACTTGGGCTGAAGGTAAAGGCGAGCCGCGCGCTTTCGTTCAATCTCGCGGCCTTCTATTATGACTATAAAGACTATCAAGCATTCGCCCAAGTTGGCCCGATTCAATCGGTGATTAACTTGCCGGCAAAGACACAAGGCTTGGAAGCCGAAATGACCGCGCGGCCGGTTGATGGACTGACATTGCAAATCGGTGCCTCATTCCTGAAGAGCAAAGTGAAGAACATCCTGCTTCCCGATTTGGCGTCGATTGTCGAACATGATTTGCCGCAATCGCCCGGCGCATCGGGCAATGCCTTGATCCGATACGAATTCGGACTTGGCGGCGGCACCGCGTCGGTGCAGGCAGATGCGCTGTTTACTGGTAAATTCTGTTTCACTGTATTGTGCGCGCCGGTTGAGCGCGAAGCTGCGTACCACACCGAAA
>JAYUPJ010000245.1:0-4754 GCA_043760195.1 Sphingomonadales bacterium
TTGGAAAATGATGACGCCAACCGCGCATTGATGGGATCGAACATGCAACGTCAGGCCGTGCCATTGCTACGCGCCGATGCGCCGTTTGTGGGTACCGGCATGGAGGAAACCGTGGCCCGCGATTCAGGCGCCGCGATTGGTGCGCGCCGTACTGGTATCGTTGACCAAGTGGATGCGACCCGTATTGTTATCCGTGTGACGGGCGAAGTGGAAGCCGGGCAATCTGGCGTCGACATTTATACATTGCAGAAATTCCAACGGTCCAACCAAAATACCTGCATCAACCAAAAACCATTGGTAAAGGTGAATGATGAAGTACAAAAGGGTGACATTATCGCTGATGGCCCGTCGACCGAACTAGGTGAACTGGCATTGGGTCGTAACAGCCTAGTCGCGTTTATGCCATGGAATGGGTATAACTACGAAGATTCGATCCTGATCTCAGAACGCATCGTGAAAGATGACGTGTTCACATCGGTTCATATCGAAGAATTCGAAGTGATGGCGCGCGACACCAAATTGGGGCCAGAAGATATCACACGCGATATTCCAAATGTGGGTGAAGAAGCGCTTCGTAGCCTAGATGAAGCTGGCATTGTTTATATCGGTGCCGAGGTACATCCAGGTGATATTCTGGTAGGCAAGATCACGCCAAAGGGTGAAAGCCCAATGACGCCAGAGGAAAAACTACTGCGCGCCATCTTTGGTGAAAAAGCATCTGACGTGCGTGACACATCGTTGAAATTGCCGCCCGGCGTTGCTGGAACGGTTGTCGAAGTGCGCGTATTTAACCGTCACGGTATCGACAAAGATGAACGTGCCATGGCGATTGAGCGTGAAGAAATCGAACGGCTTGCAAAAGACCGTGAGGATGAACGCTCAATTTTGAACCGTGCTACTTACAATCGTCTGCGTGACATGCTGCTGGGTCAAACCGTTGCAGTCGGCCCAAAGACGATCAAAAAAGGCGCCGTGATTGATGAAGCCGTTCTGGCCGAAGCTGAGCGGTATGAATGGTGGAAAATCGCCGTTGCTAATGATAAGATTCAAGGTGATTTAGAAGCGGTAAAGATTCAATATGACGAAGCGGTAAAATTGATCGTCGAGAAATTCGAAGATCGCCGTGAAAAGCTAGAGCGTGGTGACGACATGGCACCGGGCGTTCTGAAAATGGTCAAGGTATTTGTCGCAGTGAAGCGTAAGCTGCAGCCAGGCGATAAAATGGCCGGACGTCACGGGAACAAAGGTGTTATTTCGCGCATTCTTCCGATCGAAGATATGCCGTTCTTGGCCGATGGTACGCCCGTTGATATCGTGCTCAACCCATTGGGTGTGCCGTCACGGATGAACGTCGGACAAATCTTTGAAACGCATCTTGGCTGGGCCGCGCGCGGTTTGGGTAAGATGATCGGTGATGCACTGGAAGAATGGCGCCATGCCAATCCCAATCCAGAAACCGCAGCCCCGCCAGAGGCTGTGCGTGAACGGTTGGTCCATGCCTATGGTGACAACTATGCCGCGGAAATAAACGCCCGCAGCAACGATGACATCATCGATTTGGCTGAGAATGTTAAGGGCGGTGTACCAATGGGAACACCCGTTTTCGATGGCGCGCGCGAAGCGGATGTTTCCGCCATGCTAACGCTCGCGGGGCTGGATACATCAGGGCAAAGCGATTTGTTTGATGGCCGCACCGGTGACAAATTCGACCGTAAAGTGACCGTGGGTTACATCTACATGTTGAAATTGCATCACTTAGTTGATGATAAAATCCACGCCCGTTCGATCGGACCCTACAGCCTCGTCACGCAGCAACCGCTGGGTGGTAAGGCGCAGTTTGGTGGTCAGCGTTTTGGGGAAATGGAGTGCTGGGCGCTTCAGGCCTATGGCGCGGCATACACGTTGCAAGAAATGCTGACGATAAAATCCGATGACGTGATCGGGCGGACCAAGGTGTACGAGGCGATCGTCAAGGGTGATGACAGCTTTGAGGCCGGTATCCCCGAAAGCTTTAACGTTCTTGTAAAAGAAATGCGTTCGCTGGGTCTGAATGTCGAATTGAAATCAAATGACGCCACCGACGAAGATGGGAATGATTTGGCAGAGGCTGCTGAATAAGCTGCGACGGCGGATTTCGATCCGCCGCGCTACCGCTTCTGTTAAAAAATATCATGGGCATTGCCCAATGAGGATATGAAAATGAACGAACTAAGTAAATTCAACAATCCCGTCGCCAAGGTCGAAACATTCGACCAGATTCAAATCGGTATCGCCAGCCCCGAAAAAATCCGCAGCTGGTCGTTTGGCGAAATTAAAAAGCCAGAGACCATTAACTATCGCACGTTCAAGCCAGAACGTGATGGCCTGTTCTGCGCGCGCATATTTGGCCCAGTAAAGGATTACGAATGCCTGTGCGGTAAGTATAAGCGTATGAAGTATAAGGGCGTCGTTTGCGAAAAATGCGGCGTTGAAGTTACCGTCACAAAAGTACGCCGCGAACGTATGGGCCATATCGAACTGGCCGCGCCAGTTGCGCATATCTGGTTCCTAAAATCATTGCCGTCGCGCATCGGCTTATTGCTTGATATGCAGTTGAAGCAGCTAGAGCGCGTGCTGTATTTCGAACATTACATCGTGACAGAGCCCGGCCTGACTGCACTGGATAAATTTCAGTTGCTGACCGAAGACGAATTGCTGACCGCGCAAGACGAATATGGCGAAGATGGTTTCACTGCCATGATCGGCGCCGAAGCGGTGAAACAGATGTTGATCGAACTCGATCTAGTACAGGAACGCACCGACCTTTTGGAAGAACTGCGCGTTACCAAATCGGAACTAAAGCCAAAGAAGATCATTAAGCGTTTGAAAGTTGTCGAAAGCTTCATTGACTCAGGCAACCGTCCTGAATGGATGATCCTAGACGTCATTCCCGTCATCCCGCCAGAGCTGCGCCCATTGGTGCCGCTGGATGGTGGTCGTTTCGCAACGTCCGATCTCAACGATCTTTATCGCCGCGTCATCAACCGGAACAACCGTTTGAAACGCCTGATCGAACTGCGCGCGCCCGACATTATTGTGCGCAACGAAAAACGCATGTTGCAAGAAGCCGTCGATGCGCTGTTTGATAACGGTCGTCGTGGTCGCACAATTACCGGCGCGAACAAACGCCCATTGAAATCACTGTCCGACATGTTGAAGGGCAAACAAGGCCGCTTCCGTCAGAACTTGCTCGGCAAGCGCGTCGATTATTCGGGTCGTTCTGTTATTGTGACTGGCCCAGAATTAAAACTGCATCAGTGCGGTCTGCCAAAGAAAATGGCGCTCGAATTGTTCAAGCCGTTCATCTACTCGCGCCTTGATGCCAAAGGCCTGTCGATGACGCTGAAACAAGCGAAAAAATGGGTTGAGAAAGAACGCAAAGAAGTTTGGGATATCCTTGATGAGGTTATCCGCGAGCACCCTGTGTTGCTAAACCGTGCGCCAACGCTCCACCGTTTGGGCATTCAGGCGTTCGAACCCGTGCTGATCGAAGGCAAGGCGATCCAGCTGCACCCGCTGGTCTGCTCGGCCTTCAACGCCGACTTCGACGGGGATCAGATGGCGGTCCACGTACCGCTCAGCCTCGAAGCTCAGCTCGAAGCGCGCGTGCTGATGATGTCGACCAACAACATCCTCAGCCCCGCCAATGGCAAGCCGATCATCGTTCCTTCGCAGGACATGGTCCTTGGGCTCTATTATCTTTCGATGGATCGCCAGGGCGAGCCGGGCGAAGGCATGCTGATGTCCGACATGGCCGAAGTGCACCAAGCGCTTGAGGTCAAGGCGGTGACGCTCCACTCGAAGATCGTGGCCCGCGTTCCGCAGACCGACGAGCAGGGCAATACCTATCAGAAGCGGTTCGAAACCACTCCGGGCCGGATGCTGATCGGTGAATGCCTGCCCAAGAGCCACACGGTGCCGTTCGACGTGGTCAACCGCCTTTTGACCAAGAAGGAACTGGGTGACGTGATCGATCAGGTCTATCGCCACACCGGCCAGAAGGACACGGTGCTGTTCGCCGACGCGATCATGAGCCTGGGTTTCCGCAACGCCTTCAAGGCGGGGATTTCGTTCGGCAAGGACGATATGATCATCCCCGACAGCAAGGTTGCGCTGGTTGACGAAACCAAGGCCCTGGTCGCTGACTATGAGCAGCAGTATCAGGACGGTCTGATCACGCAGCAGGAAAAGTACAACAAGGTGATCGACGCCTGGAGCCGTTGCGGCGATCAGGTGGCCAGCGCCATGATGGACGAAATTCGCGCCACCCCGCTCGATGCGAACGGCCGCGAGGCTCCGGTCAACTCGATCTACATGATGTCGCACTCCGGCGCGCGTGGTTCGCCAACCCAGATGAAGCAGCTAGCGGGTATGCGCGGGCTGATGGCCAAGCCTTCGGGCGAGATCATCGAAACCCCGATCATCTCGAACTTCAAGGAAGGGCTGACCGTCCTTGAGTACTTCAACTCGACCCATGGTGCCCGCAAGGGCCTCGCGGATACCGCGCTGAAGACTGCCAACTCGGGCTATTTGACCCGCCGCCTGGTTGACGTTTCGCAGGATTGCGTTGTCGTCGTCGAGGATTGCGGCACCGAACGGGCGCTTGAAATGCGTAGCATCGTGCAGGGCGGTTCGGTTATCGCCTCGCTGGGTGAACGTATCCTTGGCCGCACGCTGGCCGAAGATATCGTCGATCCCAAGACCGGCGAAGTGGT
>JAYUPJ010000246.1:0-4752 GCA_043760195.1 Sphingomonadales bacterium
CGGCGTCGGCGTGATCCGCAAAAATTATGAGGCATCAGCGGCAAAGGGCCGGTTTACCGCTGAACAGGTGGAGGCCATGATGGCCGCGCTTACGCCAACCCTCAGCCTGGATGATCTCGCCGATTGCGATCTGGTGATCGAGGCGGTGTATGAAAGCATGGACGTCAAAAAAGAAGTGTTCGGCAAGCTTGACGCGATCTGCAAGCCCGGCGCAATTCTGGCATCAAACACCAGCTACCTCGACGTCGACGAAATCGCCGCCTGCACTTCGCGACCGCAAGATGTGCTCGGCATGCATTTCTTCTCGCCCGCCAATGTCATGAAATTGCTCGAAGTGGTGCGCGGCGAAAAGACCGCCGATGATGCGTTGGCAACGGCGATGGCGATTGGCAAAAAAATCGGCAAGGTCGCGGTGGTCGCCGGGGTATGTCACGGCTTTATCGGCAACCGCATGCTGTCGCAGCGGCAAGGGCCGGCCAACCAATTGCTGATGGAGGGTGCAACCCCGGCGCAGATTGACAAGGTCCACACCGATTTCGGCATGCCGATGGGGCCGTTCCAGATGAGCGATCTCGCCGGGCTCGACATTGGCTGGCACCGTGATCCCGCACGTATCGAAACGATCCGTGATGCATTGTGCGCGGCGGAACGTTTTGGTCAGAAAAACACCAAGGGCTTTTACGATTACGACGAAAAGCGCGTTGGCACGCCAAGCGCCGAGGCGCTGGCGATCATCGAAGATTTCCGGTCGAAATCAAACCTGCCCAAGCGCGAAATTACCGATCAGGAAATCATTGAACGCACTCTCTATCCAATGGTCAATGAAGGCTATCTGATCCTGGAAGAAGGCAAAGCGCAGCGCGCATCGGACATCGATGTCGTCTGGGTTTACGGCTATGGCTGGCCAGTATATCGCGGCGGCCCGATGTTCTGGGGCGACCTTGAGGGTGCCGGAAAAATTGCCGAAGCATTGGAACGCCACGGCGTTAAAGTTGCCGATAGTTTGAAAGCGAAAGCTTGAAGTTAGCCCAGGATGACGGTTTGGGCCAAACCTTATCGTGCGTTAAAACTTGCCGCGCATTAACACTTGTAATGTAGGATTTGTTCTGGGAATCAGGGGGCTAGCTGCTTGTTCAGGGCTGGCTCTTTGACATTGTTGGCGGTACAAAGCGGGATGGCATATAGCTGCACCGTAGTTTTGAGTAGTTGCACCGTAGTGCTGAGCCTGTCGAAGTACGCCTTACCGTAAAGCGCCCTTCGACAGGCTCAGGGCTAAGGTTAAGTTTCAACCTTGTGTCATCACCATCAAGGGCGGCATGGGGTTTGAATTGAGACAAACCGTTTGTGTTGTTCCCCGGCTGGTTCATGTCGAAGGACGTGACAAGCAACCTGTACTTCGACAAGCTCAGCACGAACGGTTTTTCTTTCACTCAAGAACCCCCTCTCCGTTCGTCCTGAGCCCGTCGAAGGATGAGGCCAGCAACCTGTAATTCACCCCGAAAACCGGCGAAAAAACTATCCTACAAAAAAAGCAAAAAAACCACGAAGTAGGAAATAATCGAACGCCGTTCTTTCGCAAAAGTTCAAAATGGGTATCAACCTTGTCAACTAGGTGTCAACTTGGGCGGTTTTGGCCTTTGGGCTTGTAGGCAAATAATTGACCAAAATGGCGCTTGCCAATCATACCCCGGCGACGACAGCAACGACCTAACAAAAAAGGACCGGCACATTTCTGTACCGGTCCTTCTTGCCCCGACGAATTGCGGAGATCCTGTCTGGCGATGAAAAGGTTCAGGGACCATCGCCGTTCAGAAATTGATAATTGTTACCGGCAGCGGCTGCTCGCTTTGTCCAGCGCCCGGCCACCAAGTGCGCCTACGGCTGCTCCGATGATTGTGCCTTCGGTGCGGCTACCCCGGCGGGCAATACGGTCACCAACCAGGCCGCCTGCGACCGCGCCGATGATTGTGCCGCCGGTTCCGTTGCTGCAACGGCTGTCACGGCGATAATCGCGGCGGTCGTCGTAACGGTCATCACGGTTATAGTTGCTATAGCCGCGATCTCCGCGGTCATAGTTGCTGTATCCGTTGTCATAATATTGTTGATGATGTTGGCGGTGATGTTTGCGGCCATGCGCCTGTGCAGTCGTTGCTGTAACGCCGGTGATTGCGGTTGCAGCTAGAACGAGGCCGGCGATTGATTTTGTAAAGTTCATGATATTCTCCATTTCGGTCCGGCCAGACTTCGCAAAATGTGCAACCGCAAATTTCGATCAATCAGCCCAAGTTGTATGCCCCAACGATTCATCTTCTAGTTCATCAAACTTGATCATTTGCTGAACGGTTGCGTTATCTGTTGTTCATGCTTGGGTTCCGGTTATTGCGCCGCTATGCAGCGATCAATGCTTGCTCGATTTTTCCGGTCACTGTTGTTGATAGCCTTGCTGGTGCTTAGCGTCGGCGGCCTGCGCTATGTTCACCGCAACAATAGCCAGAACATCGCGCTGACGCCGTTGCTGCTGGATCCCGGACGGCCCGGCTTAAAAACCGTCGGCGGGCTTACATTTTTGAAGGCGTGGCGGCTGAAAAGTTTCAACAGTGATTTTGGCGGTATTTCCGCGTTAGTAGCGCTGCGCGATGGGCGCTTCGCCGGGCTAAGCGATGCAGGCACGCTAATCGGTTTCGGTTTGACCAATGATGCGCTGGCCGATCATCCGTTCATTGCGCCGCTGCCCGGGACGATGGGGCCAAATATCAGTTATGCAGACAAGGATTCAGAGGGGATCGCTTATGATCCGGCCAGCGGGCAGTTTTGGATATCTTATGAAGGCAAGCATGCCATTCGCCGGTTTACGCCCTCATTTTCAAGGATAGACGGCAAATTTACCGCGCGTGAAATGCGGCGATGGGGCAGCAACAGCGGGGCCGAGGCAATTGTGCGTTTACCCGATGGCAGGTTTGCTGTGTTTTCAGAAGGCATGGATATGCCCGGCGGCGGCTATATGGCGTTGATGTTTTCTGGCGATCCGGTGGAACCTGGCACCAGTTACTTCCCGTTCGGATACCGGCCGCCGGCAGGATATAAAGCAACTGACGCTGCGATTTTACCCGGCGGCAGAATGTTGATGCTGAACCGCCGGATCGGCTTTTCTGAGGGTTTTTCCGCGAAGCTGACGCTGATCGATCCGGCAATGATACAGCGCGGCAAAACGGTGCAAGGCAAGCTGCTCGCGACGCTATCATCGCCGATGTTGGTCGACAATATGGAGGGGCTGGCGATCACGCAGGAAAACGGGCGCACGGTCATCTGGATGATCTCCGACAATAACTTCAATATATGGCAACAAACCATATTGATGAAGTTCGTGCTAACCCGAGACATGAAAAAACCGGAAGCAATCACTGCCCCCGGTTTTGAATCTTTGTAATGCAGGCGCCTAGATGTGGCGCCGAATAGAAAGTACCAGCGATTAGGCCGCCAGTTGCTTTTTGCCGATTTCTTTTTTGATCTTACGCGCGTTGGTGCTCAACTTGTCATCGGATGTTTTCAGCAACCAATTGTCGAGGCCGCCAACATGTTCAACCGAACGCAAACCGTGGGTTGAAACGCGGAATTTGAAGCCCTGCTCCAATGCGTCCGACAACAACGTCACATTCTGCAGGTTCGGCAGGAACGTGCGCTTTGTTCTGTTGTTAGCGTGGCTGACGTTATTGCCGACCATACGACCTTTACCGGTCAATTCGCAAATGCGAGCCATGGGAAAATCCTATATCTAAAATATGCATGGGAATCAGTATTCCCGGAAAGTCGCTGCCACTAACTCTGAACGGGCGAAAGGTCAAGCATCCGATGTGGTATTGCGGCATGAAAGCGGCTAATCGGCAACCATGCCATTATCCCACGCGCGCAAATTTATGGACGAAGCCCTGTTGTTGGCCCGGCGCGCCGCAGATCTGGGAGAAGTTCCGGTTGGCGCGGTTGTTGTATTCCAAGGACAAATTATCGGACGCGGCGCAAATCAGACGCGAGAGGCGCATGATCCATCCGCCCATGCCGAAATTGTCGCAATGCGCGATGCGGCGGCAGCATTGGCCAGCGACCGTTTATCCGAATGCGACCTTTGGGTGACATTGGAACCATGCGCGATGTGCGCCGGAGCCATCGCTCACGCCCGTATTCGCAGACTCTATTATGCAGCGAGCGATCCAAAGGGCGGCGCGGTTGAACATGGCCCAATGCTGTTCACCCAGCCCACAGTACATCACCGGCCAGAGGTTTATTCGGGTATTTCATCGGATGAAGCAGCCTCGCTGTTGCAATCCTTCTTTGCCGAACGAAGATAGCCGGAAACGCGCTCCTTGCAGCAAGTTTGGCTCGGCGGAACTGCGTCAGGACCGAACATCAAGGCAGTTTCCTACTAGACGGACGCAGACAAATCCGCTTGTACGATCCGCATGACTCTCTCTGGCCCTACATCGAACAGCTTCATTTCTCAGCGGCTCAAACTGCATTATGCCGATTGGGGCAATCCAGACGCGCCGCCGTTATTGTTGATCCATGGCGGACGCGACCATTGCCGCAGCTGGGACTGGGTAGCGGAAGAATTGCGCACAGACTGGCACGTAATCGCTCCCGATTTGCGCGGCCATGGCGACAGCGCATGGTCACCCGATGGCAATTATGAAATGGCACCGTTTGTCTATGATCTTGCCCAGTTAATCCATCAACTCGACCTTGCGCCGGTGACGATTG
>JAYUPJ010000247.1:0-12162 GCA_043760195.1 Sphingomonadales bacterium
GTATCCCGAAGAATCCGCTGGCCGGATTATGCAGCGCGATCTGGTCGCCGTGCCTGAACATTTGTCGGTGGGTCAATTGATCGACTATTTGCGCGAAAATCAGGATTTGACGACCGAGTTCTGGGAGATATTTGTTGTCGATCCGACGCACCGGCCAATCGGCACTTGCCGCCTAAGCTCGATATTGCGGAATTCGCGCGATATGCAGGTCAGCGAGATTATGGAAACCGAGCAAACCTTGATCCCGGTGGATATGGATCAGGAAGAGGTCGCGCTGAGGTTCCAAAAATACGCACTTATTTCGGCCGCTGTTGTCGATGATTCCGGCCGTTTGGTCGGGGTGATAACGGCCGACGATATCGTCCATATTATTCAAGAAGAGGCTGGCGAAGATATCTTGCGGCTTTCCGGTGCCGGTGAAGGCGACATTAACGAGCCGATATCTGCTAGCTATAAATCCCGCGTAAGATGGCTGATTGCAAATTTGGGCACGGCAATGGTCGCATCGTTCATCATCGCGCAATTTGGCGCAGCGATTGAAACGATGGTCGCACTTGCCGTGCTGATGCCGATTGTTGCGTCATTGGGCGGCAATGCCGGAACGCAAACTCTGGCTGTCACCGTGCGCGCACTTGCCACCAACCAATTGGCGCAGTCCAACACCCGCCGCGCCATTTTCCGCGAAATCCGCGTCGCGCTGCTCATCGGGTTAACCGTTGCCATCATAGCCGGAATGGGCGCGGGATTATGGTATCAAAATTGGCTGCTGGCCGCTGTGATCGCGTCAGCGATACTGTTTAACATCCTTATAGCAGGCTTGTCCGGGGTAACGATTCCGATGGCATTGGACCGGTTAGATCAAGATCCTGCCGTGTCCAGTTCGATCTTCGTCACCATGATAACCGATAGCATGGGCTTCTTAATATTCCTCAGCCTTGCCGTTGCCACTGGCCTTGTCGGATAAAATCGGTGCCGCTCAGCATTACCAAAATCGCGTATCGTTCCGAAAGCACGGCGACACTCACTGCTTGGCTGGAGCGCGGTGCGCGCGAAAATGGTGGCCCCGGATATGCGTTGATGACGACGCGGTATCTGCCGAAACGGGTCGCTGAAATGACCGGAGGTTCGCTATATTGGATCCACGCCAATATGATCGTCGGCCGCAGCCCGATCATCGGATTTCAGGAAAATGGTGAAGGCCGATACTCAATGCTGCTCGAACCAAAGTTCGTGCCCGTGCGCAAAAAGCCCAAACGCGCGCATCAGGGTTGGCGTTATCTGGAAAGTGAAGCTGCGCCGCCCGACCTAAAGGACGGGGAAGCCGATGGCCGCGATGAAATGCCAGCAAAGCTGCTTGGCGACCTGTCCAAAATGGGCTTAGTTTAACCACCTGCGTGTTGATTGCGTTTTAACCACTTCGGCGTTAGCTAGGCACAGAACAATGGAGCGGGAACGCAAATGACCACCGAAACCTCAACAAACTTTGCAACAACATCGGCAACAGAATTCCCGTCCATTTGGGTGGCGGCGATTTGGGTAATCATATTCTTCGCATTGCAAATATTGTTCACCGGCTTTGCCATCGCGATTGCCTTGGTGATGAGCGACAGCGCACCGGATTTGGCGCAGGCCGATGCCATGAAAGTGATCGCGTTGCCGACAATATGGGGGTTGGTTATTTCAAACTTGGTTACTTGCTTGGCCCTGTGGGTTTATCTGCGAAAGGACAATCGCTTTGCCAAAATCGGGTTTTACCAATGGAGCAACATCAGATGGACACAAACCTTAGCGATTGCTGTTGCGGTTATTTCGGGCGGCATTGGATTTAATTATATCTACTCCGAATATATTTTTCCCGGCGTCGAAATGCAGGAACAGTTGAAACAATTGTTCAATGCGATCCCCAAGACGTTGCCCAACAATATTCTTTTGTTCTTTGCCGTCGCCGTGTTTGCGCCGTTGTTGGAGGAGTTCCTGTTCCGCGGCCTATTACAAAAAAGCCTGATGCCGGTGATGCCAGCGGCCGCCGCAATATTGCTCTCCGCCGCCATTTTTGCCGGTGTCCACATGGACAAAATGGCGTTCGCACCGATCTTCATTCTTGGCGCCGGGTTCGGCTATCTCTATCACGTCACAGGCTCACTGCGGATATGTATCTTGATGCACATGCTCAACAACGGCGCCGCGCTGGCGTTGAGTTGACCGAACTCTTCGCTGGTCACCACAATAACGGTCTCGGTTCGCCGGGGGATCAATTAGAGCGGGATGACACTACACAGGATCAAAACTCCCTATCCGTTCGTCCTGAGCTAGTCGAAGGATGAGGCAAGCAACCTGTACTTCGACAAGCTCAGCATGAACGGTTCTTGTTTCAGTCAAATGTCAACATGCTCTAAAGCCGGAAAGCTAACCCACCGCGCGTTTCGCCAACACCTTGCCAATCACGTCGGCGAAGGTCTCCGCGCTTTGTGCGCCGGGGACCATGAATTTCTGGTCGAATATGATCGCGGGGACGCCGGTGATGTTTTGGTCGATCCATTGCTGCTGTTCGGCGCGCACAGCTTGCGTCAGTGCTTCGCTGGCGATGCAGGCTGCGGCACCGTCGCGGTTAAAGCCTTGCGCCTCGGCGATATCGAGTAACACAGCCTCGTCACTGACATCCAGCCGGTCCTGAAAATAGGCTTTGAACAGCGCCAGCTTTAGCTCCGTTTGCGCCTGCCACCCGCGTTCATTGGCGGCCATAGTCAGCAGCTTGTGCGCCTTGAACGTATTGTAAATCCGCATGCCGTCGCCGTAACGAAAGGAAAAGCCGACGCTTTCGCCGATATCCGAAAGGCGCGTCCGGTTTGCGCGGCTTTGTTCGGGTGTGCTGCCATATTTGCGCGCGATATGTTCGGCGGTATCTTCGCCCTGCGGCGGCATGTCGGGGTTTAATTCAAACGGATGCCACCATGTTTCTGCGGCAACAGGTGTGGCGATCAGGGTCAGTGCTTTTTCGACCTGCTTATATCCGATGATGCACCATGGGCAGACGACATCGGAGACAATATCAATGCGGAGCGGTGCAGGTTCGGTCATGTTTCTATTCCTCGGTGGCCCAGTGTTTCAGCAGGCTGTGGGCAATGGCAAAAGGCGGCGGCGCATTGAAACGGCGATCTTCGGCGCCCGATAATGCCGCCCTCGCTTCGCCGCGCGTGACCCACATGGCGTCCTCCAACTCATTGGTGTCCAGCGTGATTTCATCGCCACGCGCCTGTGTCACGCATGCCATCATCAGCTGCGACCCGCCGAACGGCCATGGCTGGCTGGTGACATAGCGCACCGCGCCGCAGGTCACGCCCGCCTCTTCGTGGATTTCACGGCGCACCGCCTCTTCGATGCTTTCGCCCGGCTCCAGAAATCCAGCGAGCGCGGAATAATTACCAGGCGGAAAACGCGATTGCCGACCGATCAGCGCCTTGCCTTCAAATTCGGCGAGCATTATGACCACAGGGTCAGTGCGCGGAAAATGTTCAGTGGCGCAATCGCTGCACTTGCGCCCCCATCCTGCGCGGAACAGCGCTGTCGCGTTGCCGCAACGGCCGCAAAACTTGTGGGTATTATGCCACTCAATCAAGCTGCGCGCTGTGCCGTAAATCGCCGCATCTTCGGCAGGGAGTATGGACAGCGCATGCCAGATCGCTGGCGAGCGGTAAATATCACCGGTGGCGGCGACCAACGGCACGAAATGCGGCTTGCCATCGGACAGGCCAAGCAGGATTAACTCCGCATCCTCGGCCACGTCGGCCATCGATTGCCAAGCCAATCCGCCTTCGGATGCAATCACCGGATCTAACCCGTCGAGCGCCAATATCCGCGCGCGCCAATCGCCCAGAGTGGCGGCATAGCCTTCCACATCATTGCGCAGCCGATCTGCACGGTCGAGCGGCGATCCTGTGAAACCCGGGTTCATATCGTCTGGTTACCCCAACATTCCGGCTTGAATATCGGCCAACACCCATTTGGGAAAATCGGCCTGAAAATCATACGTGTTGGACGGCATATATTGAGTCATGCCTGTGGCGCGCAGTTGCAACCCGGTGTGGACAAAGGCGTTCGTTCCTGCCGCTCCGCCCCAACCAAACGAACCGGCCTGCGCGCCCAGACCCGAACGTCCGCCTGCGCCAAAGCCGTTGCCTTCAACCCATGTTCCGGCCGTATCCGCGCCATCGGGCAACAAATTCGACATTGCCAGCTTGGCCGTGTCGGGCCGTAGAATTTCCACCCCGTCCAGATTGCCAAAATTCATCAGCATGTGCAGGAACCGGTCGTAATCGCGCGCCGAACATACCAGCCCCGCGCCGCCAAATGCAAATGCGGGCTTGTCGAGATAGATGCTGTCAGCGGCAGGATCGATCGGAACCGCAAATCCGCCAAACGCACCATAATTGGTGGTGAAGCGCGGAATTTCACTTTTCGGAACCTGAAAGTAACTGCTGCTCATTTTCAGCGGATTGAAAATCTGGCTTTGCAGGAACGCTTCAAATTCCATGCCGCTGATCACTGCAATCAAATGTCCCAGCAAATCGAGCGAAACCGAATAGCTCCATTTCGTACCGGGCTCCGCGATCAACGGCAGCTTGGCCAAATTCTTGGAGAATGTTGCCAGATCGGGCGTTTTTGGTCCACGTTCCAGCCCGGGAATAGGCCTGCGGCTGATCTGGCCGGGGTTGACGCCCGCCTCAATATACGCCTGCAACAGTGGCCCTTTGGTAATGATCGCGTAGCCAAGCCCTGCTGTGTGCGTCAAAAGATGGCGCAGCGTAATCGCGGTTTTGGCAGGAACAGCATCCAGATTTTTGGTACCATCGACCAACACTGTCATATTCTTAAATTCAGGCAAGAAGTCGCTGATCGGTTGATCAAGGGTAATTTTACCCTGATCCACCAGCATCATCGCGGCGATTCCGGTTACTGGCTTGGTCATCGAATAGACGCGGAACAGGCTGTCAATGTCGACGGGAACCTCACTGTCCATCGCCAATGTGCCCTTCGCCAATATTTCAGCGGGCGCGCTGCCACGGCCAATCGCAGCGACGATGCCGGAAACCTTGCGCGTATCAATGTAAGAGTCGATTTTAGCAAGCAATGTCGGATATCTCTGCCCAAACATCGCAAACGCCGGAGTAGGCAGAAATGCGGCAAGCGCAGCTGCGCCCGACAGTCCCATAAAACTACGGCGGCCCAATGCGCTGCGTACCAAATCCCGATGTTCCATATTTTCCCTCACCTAAACTTTATGACTTGCCATCCATAACGATGCGCGCTGCTTTTGAGAATAGGGTCGGCAATCCTGCCTTGTCGAGCGTTTTCATCGGCCAATATTCTCCCTTACCCAAGCATCCCGGCGTTAGCGGCCCCGACGTAACGGCAATTTGCATCTGAAGATGAAAATGGGTGAAGCCATGCTGAACGACTATGTCCATTATTCGCCAATCCGATGCAAATGGCGGTTGTTCATTGCCGTCGCGTTGTGCAGCCCAATTGTCGTCGGGCAAGGCACGCATCCCGGCGAGCATACCTTTGCCCGCGCGTTGCACCAGCCAAACCTGGCCCTGCTGTTCGATCCAATATGCCGTGCCGCGCCGCGTTGGCTTAGGTTTTTTGGGAGCCTTAACCGGATAAGATTCGGCATTGCCGTTTTGGAAAGCTGTGCAATGATCCGAGATTGGGCATAAGGCGCAAGATGGCGCACGCACGCTGCAAAAGCCCGCGCCCAAATCCATCATTGCCTGCGCAAAATCGCCGCTGCGCCGCAATGGCGTGATCGTGTCTGTGGCATGATATATCTCGGTTTTACCTGCGGGCAATTGCTTGCCAATCGCAAACAGCCGCGACGCAACGCGCTCCACATTTGCATCCATCACAACGGCGCGCTGGCCAAATGCAATCGACGCTATCGCTGCTGCGGTATAGGGACCGACGCCGGGAAGCTTCAACAATTCGGCCTCGTTACCGGGCATCAGGCCGTTATGTTCGGCGGCAATAACGCGGGCGCATTTCACCAAGTTACGGGCGCGGGCATAATATCCCAGGCCGGCCCACGCCGCCATCACATCGGCATCATCCGCCGCCGCCAGCGCGGCAAAATCTGGCCAACGCGCCTTGAATAATTCAAAATAGGGAATCACCGCCGCCACCGTGGTTTGTTGCAGCATTATTTCTGACAACCAGACATGATACGGATCAGGCGGCCCGTCCGGTGTTGCCATTCGCCACGGTAAACTGCGTGCATACCGGTCATAATAAGCAAGCAACAGTTCTGCGATATCCCCAGATTTATTATCTTGATGTTGGACTGCGCTCATGCAAACTGGCATGGAATAAGCCATGGATGAAGGCAAGCCATCAAACGACAAAAAGAAGGCAAAGGCCGCAAAGCCAGCGCCGAAACCTTACCGCCGCCCACGCGGCGGTGAAGCGCGCGCGGTGTCCGACCTGATGCCTGAAATCGGCCGCGCTGCGTTCCGCCGCTTTGGTTTCGTACAAAGCAGCGTCGTCAGCCGCTGGGACGAAATCGTCGGCAGCCGGTATGCGCAAGTTTCCGCCCCTGAACTGATCCGATTCCCAATGGGTAAGAAATCAGACGGCACATTGGAATTGATGGTCGAAGGCGCGCACGCAACGATGATGCAGCATGTCGTGCCGGAAATTATTGAACGCGTGAACCGGTTCTTTGGTTATGGCGCGGTCGCTCATGTCAAGATCCGGCAAGGCAAAGTAGAGAAGGCTGCGCCGGTTCATAAATCAGCAAGCCCGCCGTCATTAAAACCGATTCCGATGGAATTGGGGGATAGTTTGCGCGAAATTGCTGATCCGGAATTGTTCGCAGTTTTGGAATCGCTTGCGCAAAGTCTTGCCAAGAATGGGGACTGAATGCAGATGGATACAAATGCGACAAAAAGGGCAATTAACATGATTCTTCACCGCTTGACGAAACGGCTGCTGGTTACTGCAGCAGCGGCCACGGCGTTGGCGTCCACCGCCATAATCCAAGCCGCGCCGGCACGGACCAATTGGCTGCTGACATTTTCAGAAACGGCCAAGGGCAGCTTCATAATGGGCAACCCTGCGGCGCCCAAAAAACTGGTTGAATATGCCAGTTACACCTGCAGCCATTGTGCCGAATTTGAAACCGACGTTGCGCCAAAGTTAAAGGCGCAGAATATCGCGAGCGGCAATGTCAGCTTTGAAATTCGCAATCTGGTGCGCGATCCACTTGATCTGACCATCGCGATGTTGGCGCGCTGCGGCGGGAAAGGCCGGTTCTTTGGCAATCACAAATTGTTGATGGCCAATCAAAAATCAATATTGGCCAACGTCGACAAAGTTACCGCGCAAACCGAAGAGAAATTGAAAGCCGGGAATATTGCGGGCTTTATGACCGACGCTTTCACGCAATTGGGATTGCAGCCATTGGCCAAGCAGCGCGGTATCACCGATGCCAGTGCAAAAGCGTGCCTGTCCGACAAGTTGGCAATGCAAAAAATCATCGCTATGACCGAAGAGTCGGGCGCAAAATATGCCATCAAATCAACGCCCGCATTCCTGATCAATGACAAAGTGATCCCGCACGCGCACGATTTGGAAAGCATTCAAACCGCCATTAGAGCGAAATAGAGGACATAGTTATGACACGTAATTTGACAATAATCGGCATGGCAGCGTTGGCGTTGAGCCTTGCCAGTTGCGGCAGCCAAAGCACCGAAGCGCCTACGGGCGACAGCCTGCCCAAAATCGCTGCGCCTGCAGGCAAGGCGTGGACCGACACGGTGGTCAAAACCGAACTGGGCGGCTATAAAATGGGCAATCCAGATGCTAAGCTGCAATTGCTGGAATATGGCGCAATCAGTTGCCCCGGCTGCGCAAAATTCTCGGTCGATTCAACCGAAGAATTACGGCAGATGGTTGACAGCGGCGTGGTCGCGTTTGAATTTCGTCCGTTCCTTGTCCACGGCATTCAGGATGTACCTGGATTTTTGTTGGCCACGTGCAACGGCGCTGAATCGTTCTTTGGTTTGACCGAACAGCTATACGCCAGTCAAAGTGAATGGTTGGGCAAGGTGCAAGCGATGAGCGAAGCCGATCAACAAAGCTACTCGGTAATGGAACCAACTGCCCAAATCGAATTTCTTGCCAACAAAATGGGGCTTGTCGATTTCGTGAAACAGCGCGGAATTGCCCAAGACGCTGCGCAAATTTGCCTGTCAGATCCAAAGGCTTTCGACGCTTTGGTCAAACAATCCGAACGCGCCAGTACAGAGGACGGAATTTCCGGTACGCCGACAATATTGCTGAACGGCACGAAGTTGGAAGGTGGCGAATGGCAAGTCGCAAAGGTTGCCTTGAAAAATGCCGGAGCGCGGTAAATGGTGCGCGGTAAATGATATGCGCGGCGTTTGATGCGCGGTAAGCGATGATCGCGGCGGCGTCGAACCGGAAACCCCATATGGGCAATTTCGGAAATGATGCCGCATGCGTATAAAGCAGTTAAAACTATCCGGGTTCAAGAGCTTTGTCGAACCCGCTGAGTTGCGAATTGAATCCGGGCTAACCGGAATCGTCGGTCCCAATGGCTGCGGCAAATCGAACCTGCTTGAGGCGATACGCTGGGTGATGGGCGAGGGATCGGCCAAATCGCTGCGCGGTGCCGGGATGGACGATGTTATCTTCGCCGGCACAGCATCGCGGCCCTCGCGTGATTTCGCCGAAGTAACCATCCGTGCCGACCGCGATCCGCATGACGTAGCACCGGGCTTTGCGTCGAACGACGACGATCCGGAATTAGAGGTTACCCGCCGGATCGAACGCGGCGCGGGCAGCGCATACCGCGCCAATGGCCGCGACGTCCGAGCAAAAGATGTCGCGTTGATCTTTGCCGATGCCGCCACCGGCGCGCATTCACCCGCGTTAGTCAGCCAGGGACGTATCGGTTCAATCATCGCCGCCAAGCCTCAGGAACGGCGGCAAATGCTCGAAGAGGCGGCGGGAATTTCTGGCTTGCATGTCCGCCGAAAGGATGCCGAACAAAAATTGCGTGCCGCCGAAACCAACCTGACCCGGCTGGCCACTATCCTTGCCGATATGGAAGCGCGCGCCGGGCAATTGCGGCGTCAGGCCAAGCAGGCGGAACGTTACCGCAAGCTAACCACAGAGATCACGCAGGCCGAAGCCCGGCTGATCTTCATTCGCTGGAAAGAGGCGAAGACTGCGGCGGATGCGGCCAAAGCCGAAGCACAAATTGCGAGCGTTGCTGTCGAACGTGCCGCCCTTATCCAGCGCGAGTTGAGCGAAAAACAACAGGCGGCAATCAAGACGCTGGCCGATGACCGCGCCGCAGCCATGATGACCCGCGATGCCGCGAACGACCTGTCGAACAAGTTCATTCAGCTAACCGCAGAACGCGACCGGATTACACAGCGGCAAGCGGATCTGACAGCGCAAGCCGCGCGTATGGCCGATGATGGCGCACAAGAGGGCAAGTTGACCCACGATGCCGCCGATGCCTTGAAGCGCTTGCAAGCAGAAAACGCACGATTGGCTGATGACATTAAGGCTATCGAAGAAGAACGCCCTGCCCTTGTTCGCATCGCCGAAAATGCCGAGCGCCGGTCGCGTGAAAGTGAAGTTACCTTGGCCAAAGCGATGGCCGAACAAGCCCGCGCCGAAGCGGAATTGCGCGTCGCAGCGGCGGCACTGGATAATGCGCAGGCCCGGTTGCAAAGGGCACAGCGCGATGCCGAGCGGTTGGCGGGTGAACAATCCGCATTGGGCAATGCAGCAGAATTGCTGATGGCTGGCAACGCAGCGAAACGCGCGGTCGAGACACTACAAATGCAGGTCAACGACGAAGCGGCGGCGATGGAATTGGCCGAAGCCAATCGCGCCGCTTTGATCGCCAAGCGCGACAACGGTCAAAGCGCGGCGGCCAGCGCAAAGGCAGAACTTGCCGCAATCCAATCCGAACAGAGCGCGCTGGAACGCGCACTTGCGGCGCAAAAGGGCGACAAAGCGATTGACCAGATCACGGTAAAACCGGGATATGAACGCGCATTGGCTGCGGCGCTTGGCGATGATGTCAACGCGGCGATTGGCGGAAATTCGGGGCGGCGTTGGAACCTTGATCCCGCTGGACCGCGCACGGTGACCTCGCCGCCGCAGAATTTAGCCGCCGCAATAGACGGCACAACTCCGCTGTCTCATTACGTCGAGGCACCGCCGGAACTCGCCCTGCGTTTGTCGATGATCCGCGTTGCCGAACATGACAATAGCGAGCCGCTTGCCGCCGGCGAACGGCTGGTCACTTTGGCTGGTCAATTGCGCCGCTGGGATGGTTTTGTGGCGCAAGATGACGGCGCGGCAGCGGCTGACCTGTTGATCCGCACAAACCGGCTGGCGGAATTGTCTGATGCTTTGCCCGGCGCAGAACGCAAGCTGACGGCGCTTGAGGATCAAGTGCAAGCCATCCTCGATCAAATTGTTGCGGCGCAAGACAGGCAACGCGCGCTGACGATGCAGGCGTCGGTTACTCAAAATGAGCTGCGCGCCGCGCTGCGCGAAACCGACAAGGCCGATGATGCGCTTATCCGTTTGCAAGCGGCGACCGAAGCTTTGACAGAACGCAGGGCGGTGGTGGACGCAGAAATGGCGCAGGCCAATGCTGGCGCGGATGCGGCGCGCGCGGCCCTTGAAGGATTGCCGAATGGCGATCATCACGGCGAACTGGTTGAAAGGCTGACTGCCGAAGGCGAAGCGGTGCGGCAGCTTCTGATCCGGGCGCAGGCCGATCTTTCGGCACTCGATCAACGCATTGGCCAACAGCGCGAGCGCCGCGCAGTGGCAGCGGCAGAAATTCGCAGCTGGCAAGAACGTGCCGGAGAAGCCGAGCGCCGGATAACCGAAATGAATAAGCGGGCCGCAGAAATCGCGACGGAACTGGCAACGATGGCGGATCGCCCCGCTTCATTGGCCAGCCAGATAGCCCGGGTTGAAGGCGCGCGCGGCGGTATCGCGGAAAAACTTGCGGCACTACAATCTGCCGAACTTTCCAGCGAAGCCGCACTCAAGGCGCTTGAGGCAGACCTCGCCATTGCCGCAGAGGCTTTGGCCAGCGCGCGTGAACAGCGCGCCGGATCAGAGGCCCGCGCTGAAAATCAAGAGCTGCGCCGGGTTGAGATGGGCCGCGTATCGGGTGAGCGATTTGAATGCCCGCCGCCGGTGCTGCCGGAAAAACTTGGCTTTGACGAAAATGAACTTGGCGATGCACCGGCCGAATCGGCAAGGCTCGACCGGTTGCAAATGGACCGCGAACGTATCGGGCCAGTGAATTTAATCGCCGCCGACGAGCTGACCGAACTGGAAACTGAGCAGGAAAAAGGCCAGAGTGAAAGTGCGGAATTAACCGAAGCGATCAACCGCCTGCGCGGTTCGATTGGCAGCCTGAACCGCGAAGGGCGGCAACGATTGCTCGCCGCGTTTGAGGCAGTGGACGGCCATTTCCGGCGGTTGTTTACGACATTGTTTGATGGCGGCCAGGCGCATCTGGAGCTGATCGACAGTGACGATCCGTTGGAGGCTGGCCTCGAAATTATGGCGCAGCCACCGGGCAAAAAACTCGCCTCGCTGACATTGTTATCAGGCGGCGAGCAGGCATTGACGGCAGTGGCGTTGATATTCGGCCTGTTCCTGACCAACCCCGCACCAATATGCGTGCTGGACGAGGTCGACGCGCCGCTGGACGACGCCAATGTCGAACGCTTCTGCCTGTTGCTCGACGACATGGTGCGCGAAACCGGCACCCGCTTCATGGTCGTCACCCACCACCCGATGACCATGGCGCGGATGGATCGGCTGTATGGCGTCACCATGCAGGAGCGCGGCGTCTCCCGCCTGTTGTCGGTCGACCTGCAGCGTGCTGCCGCGATGGTCGAAGCCACCGTGCCGGAAGGCCCAACCGCCTTCGCCACGCCGTCGATGGCGGCCGAATAGCCATGCCACGTCACCCAATGTGGCTTTCGCGCAGCCAAGCAGCGCGGCCGCCGCACTTGACTGTCGCGGGGGCTTTCGCCATAAGCCCGCCTTGCCGAACGCGGTCGGGCTATGCTGCCGCGCCTTCATTCTGAG
>JAYUPJ010000248.1:0-4732 GCA_043760195.1 Sphingomonadales bacterium
GTCATCAGCGCCACCACAGTTTTCCCGGAGCCAACATCGCCCTGCAGCAATCTCAACATTGGCCGGGATTGCTGCAAATCGCCTTCAATTTCGGCAATCGTACGTTTTTGCGCGCCGGTTAGCGCAAATGGCAGCGTGAGTGCCCCGACCAGACTGTCGTTGCCGATAATTGGGGTGCCTGTCCTTCGGTCCATTGCTGATCTTACCAACTGCATCGCCAATTGATTCGAAAAAAGCTCGTCATAGGCGAGCCGGTCACGTGCGCTTTCATCGTCTTTGCGGTGTACCGTTGCCAGTGCCGCCGACCAATCCGGCCATCCTTTTGCAGCCAGCAATCCCGCATCTATCCATTCGGGCAGTTTTGGAACGCGCGTCATGGCGTCACCAACCAATTGTCCTAGGCGGTGGCTGGTCAACCCTTCCGAGAGCGGATAAACTGGCTCTATCAAATTTGGATTGGTTTTACTATCCATTGGTTCAATATAATCCGGGTGAACCATTTGCAGTTCATCGCCGTAACGCTCTAATTTACCAGATATAATGCGTTCTTCACCCAAGGGCAGTTTCTTGCGCGCCCATCCTCCGTTGCGCCCGAAAAACGTCAATGTAATGTAGTTGCCGTCGGCGTCGCATGCAAATATCCGGGTTGGGGCGCGGGGCGACGACCCGCCGCGATGTTCGGTAATCACAACGCGAATTATTACATTTTCTCCGACGTCAGCAACATCGAGAGCGGCAACAGCTCGCCGATAAGTCCAGTTTACCGGAAAATGATAGAGCAAATCCTTCACGCGCTCCAGCTTCAACCGCTCCAACGGCCTGGCTAAACCGGGGCCGACACCCTTTAGGCTTCTAACTTCGGCAAATAACGGATTGAGTATATCGGGACGCATGGTTAGGGCCACTTATAACCCTGAAATCAATCAATGCCACAAGGACATCATAGATGGACGCAGATGCCTATATTCGTAAGCTCCGCTTTCGCGCTTCGCATCGCGGCACCCGCGAAGCAGACGCCATGGTTGGCGGATTTTTTGATGCTTATCACGGTGAATGGGACGCAAAACAATATGCGTGGTTTGAAAGATTATTGGAAGAACAAGACGTCGATATAATGGCATGGGCGTTTGGCACGGCGGTGCCCCCGGTTGAATTTCAAGGCCCGATGTTTGCCGTTCTAAAAAGACTTGATTTCATCGAATTACCCACAGGATTGCAGAAAACACATACTTAAAATGCCTGAACTTCAAGAAATCATAAAAAGCAAGCAGGCGCTGACTTTGGCGTCGGTACCTGCCGGATTCGCGCCGCTGCTGCTGGCCGATCTCGCGCGGGCCGCATTGCACCGCACGTTGTTTGTGGCGACCGATGATGCGGCGATGCGCGCGGTTGCCGATGCCGTGCCCTTTTTTGCGCCTGAATTAGAAGTTCTGCAGTTTCCTGCATGGGATTGTTTGCCTTTTGACCGGGCATCGCCCTCGCTTGCCATTACCGCACAGCGAATGTCGGCGCTGCAAGTGTTGCAGCAACCCAGCAAAAACAAGCAACTGATCTTGACCACGATTGGCGCCGTTATCCAGCGTGTGGTTACGCCGTTTCGTATCCGGCAAACGGGTGAACGGCTCGTTTCCGGAAAGAGCATTAGCCGCGAGCGTATGGCTGAGCTGCTCATAAAAAATGGCTATTTTCGCGTCGATACCGTTTCCGAATCCGGCGAGTTTGCGATGCGCGGCGGCATCGTCGATCTTGCTCCGGCGGGCAGCGAAGAAGGATTGCGATTAGATTTCTTTGGTGACGAGATAGAATCAATGCGTCAGTTTGATCTGCAAAGCCAGCGGACCACCGGCGCCATAGACTATTTTGATATCTTGCCTGCCGTTGAGGCTTTGATGGACGAAGAGTCAATCAAACGTTTTCGCATCGGTTACCGCGAACATTTTGGCGCAACGGCCACAGGCGACCCGCTCTATCAAGCGGTATCCGAAGGCCGCAGGCTTTCGGGAATGGATCATTGGCTGCCATTGTTTGAAGAGCGGATGGAAACGATTTTCGATCATGTCGGTGAAAATGCGCTGGTCATTCGCGACGCATCAACACCTTCGGCGGCACAGACACGTTTCGATGCAATTGCCGACTATTATGACAACCGGGTACGCGCGGCATCGTCAGCACCGGGAAGTTACCGGCCATTGCCAACGAACATGCTGTATTTGACACCGGCGGAACTTGAATCAAGATTTTCCAGCGCACCCGCCCATCTTTTGACTCCATTTCATCAGCCTGATTCGAAACTCATTGTCGATTTCGGCGTAAATGCGGCGCGTGATTTTGCGCCGGAACGCGCGCAAAAGATAAACATCTACGAAGCTGTCGCGGACCATTTGCAAAAGTTGGTGAAATCAGGATCGAAAGCAATCATTGCCAGTTATTCGGTTGGTGCACGCGACCGGTTGATGGGGTTGCTGGCTGATCACAAGGCACCTGTTCTAACAGAAGCCAGCGGATGGCAAACGGCACAGGGAATTGCAGGCAAAGGCCAGGTTGCAATGGTCGTGCTGCCCATCGATCATGGCTTTGCCACCGATGAACTCGCGCTGATTAGCGAACAAGATATGCTCGGTGACCGGCTTGTCCGGCGGAACAAACGCAAAAAGAGCGCCGACGCATTTCTTGCCGAGCTGGCTGCGCTCACTCCCGGCGACTTGGTTGTCCACATGGAGCACGGCATTGGCCGGTATGAAGGCCTATTATCGATCACCGTCGGTAAAAGCCCGCATGATTGCGTTGCCCTCACTTATTCGGGCGGCGACAAATTGTTCGTGCCCGTCGAAAATATCGATGTGCTCTCTCGCTATGGTTCGGACAGCGAGAATGCCAGCATCGACAAATTGGGCGGTGAAGCGTGGCAACGGCGCAAGTCCAAGCTCAAAGAACGCATCAGAGCCATCGCCCATGAATTGTTGCAAACGGCGGCATTGCGCGCATTGCGCAGCGGGGCTGTCGTCGAAATCGACGGGCCAGCTTATGCCAGCTTCGTCGACCGTTTTCCCTATGAGGAAACCGAGGATCAACAACGCGTTATTGCCGAAGTGCTCGACGACATGGCGTCTGGCGCGCCGATGGACCGGCTGGTTTGCGGCGATGTCGGGTTTGGCAAAACCGAAGTCGCGCTGCGCGGTGCATTTGCCGCCGCTATGGCGGGCCATCAAGTTGCCGTCATTGCGCCAACAACTTTGCTTGCCCGGCAACATTATACCAACTTTGCTGAACGCTTTCGTGATTTGCCGCTGAAGGTTGGCCGCCTTTCGAGGCTGGTCCCCGCCGCGGAAATAGCGCGGACCAAAGAGGGTATCGCTGACGGCACCATTGATATTGTCATTGGTACCCATGCAGTCCTGGCAAAATCACTTAAATTCAAACGGCTCGGGCTGGTGGTTGTGGATGAAGAGCAGCGCTTTGGTGTTACCCACAAAGAGCAGCTTAAGGCGCTGAAAACCGATGTTCACATGTTAACGCTTACGGCCACACCGATCCCGCGCACTTTGCAAATGGCAATGTCTGGCCTGCGTGAATTGTCCGTCATTCAGACCCCGCCCGTCGACCGGCTCGCTGTGCGCACTTATGTTATGCCATGGGATCCGGTAGTCCTGCGCGAAGCTTTGCTGCGTGAACATTATCGCGGCGGACAGAGCTTTTTTGTCGTGCCCCGGATAGCCGATTTGACCGGCATCGAAGAATTTTTGCGCGAAGTTGTCCCCGAGGTCAAATCTGTTACCGCGCATGGCCAGATGTCTGCCACGCAAGTCGAAGAACGGATGAGCGCCTTTTACGAGAAGCGTTACGACGTCCTGCTTTCCACCACGATCGTTGAAAGCGGATTGGATATTCCGAGCGCGAACACGATGATTATCCACCGTGCCGACCGGTTCGGCATGGCGCAGCTATATCAACTCAGAGGCCGTGTCGGCCGGTCCAAAACCCGCGCTTATGCGTATCTTACAACGCCGCCCGATCAGGCGCTCACCGAGACCGCCGAAAAACGGCTCAAGGTACTTGGCGATCTTGATACATTGGGGGCCGGATTTCAGCTCGCCAGCCATGATCTCGATATTCGCGGCGCTGGCAATCTTGTCGGCGACGAACAGTCTGGCCATATCAAGGAGGTCGGTTTCGAGCTGTATCAATCCATGCTGGAAGAGGCGATTATCGCGGCAAAGGCCGACGCGCACGGTATAGCACCGCCCCGCGACGGATTTAGCCCGCAAATCACTATCGACGCGCCGATCTCGATTCCAGAAGAGTATGTGCCCGATCTGTCGGTTCGCATGGCGCTGTACCGCCGTCTCAACGACCTTGAGGATGCCCATGAGGTCGAGGGCTTTGCAGCCGAAATGACGGACAGGTTCGGTACTATCCCTGCCCCCACCAAGAACTTGCTTCGCCTGATTGAGATCAAGCAAAATGCCATCGTCGCAGGCGTTGCAAAAATGGAAGTGGGCGCGCGCGGTACTCTGGTCAGTTTCCACGGGGATACCCCGCCGAATGTCGAGGGGCTGATCGCTTATGCAGAAAAGCTAGGCGAGTTGGCCAAGTTGAGGCCCGACAGTAAACTGGTGATCAACCGGATTTGGCACGATCCCGAAAGCCGCCTGAATGGATGCCTGCAACTTTCGAAAGGCTTGGCGAACATCGCGCGCCGGGCGAAGTAAGGCGAATTTCATTTGCACTCAGT
>JAYUPJ010000249.1:0-4727 GCA_043760195.1 Sphingomonadales bacterium
AAAATCACTCACTCCCGCTGCCGCCATCGCTATCGCGGACTCGCGCCAACGGACACGGCCCGTCACTTGCTGCACCAGCTGCGCTGCGATCAAATCGGGTTCGGAAACCGGCGCAGCAGTCACGTTGGCAAACAGGCGCACATGCGGCGCGGCTATTGCGGTTTCGGCCAGCGCCGCCGCCATCGCATCGGCGGCGGGCTGCATCAACGGACAGTGAAACGGCGCAGACACGGGCAGCAATATGCCGCGCTTAATTCCGTGGTCCTTGACCATTTCAATCGCGCGTTCAATCGCGCCGATATGGCCGGAGATCACAACCTGTCCGGGATCATTGTCATTGGCGACGGTGCACACCTCCACACCAGTCTCGCTTATCGCCGCAGCCGCTGCCAGCGCCTCCGCCTTGGCAATATCCGCGCCCAATAACGCCGCCATGCCGCCCAGCCCAACCGGAACCGCAGCCTGCATCGCTTGACCGCGCAGTTTCAGCAGCCGCGCCGTCGTGGCGACATCAAACGCCCCCGCCGCGCATAACGCGGTATATTCGCCCAGACTGTGCCCGGCCACAAACCCGCATTTTTCCGCCAACGAAATGCCGCCTTCAATTTCCATCACACGCAACGTCGCAATCGCATTGGCCATGATCGCGGGCTGCGCATTTTCGGTGAGGGTCAGCTGATCTTCTGGCCCTTCACACATCAGCCGGAACAGATTTTGCCCCAGCGCGTCGTCCACTTCTTGGAATACGGCGCGGGCGGCGGGGCTGGCATCGGCCAGCAACTTGCCCATCCCCACGGCCTGACTGCCCTGTCCCGGAAATACAAATGCGCGCATAAATGTCCCTTTCAATTTCCGGCTGATTATGTCGCGGCTTAGCCCAGCGCAAGCCCAAACGGCACGATTTTATTCTGCGCATCATGGCCAATGTCGGCGCGGCCCAGATAGGCGATGCCGGTAACGCCGCAATAGCGCCGCGTGATGGCCTGCGCATCCTCGCCAAATGGACGGTCGTTTTCGGGAATATCGCTAACGCGGCCCAGCATGATGCCCGCCAATCCCTTGTCCGCAAAATAGCTGGTGACATTGCCCATCGCGCGGTCAAAGGCATAGAGATATTCGCTGACTTCTTCGATCATCAGCACATGACCGGACAGATTGGGCATCAACGGCGTGCCCGTCATCATCGCCAGCGTCATCAGGTTAAACGCCGCGTATTTTTGGCCTGCGATAATATGCGCTTCGAGCGCGCCCGCATCACCGCGCACCAGATAATCCAGCGCCCGGCGTACCGCATCCTCCCCGCCCTCTCGCCTAATGTCGGCAACAACCGGGCCATGCACAGGCCGCCCGATGCCGCCGCCGTACAGCGTACCGAGCAGAAACCCGCCGTCGCTATAGCCCAGATACATCTTGTCCCGCGCCGTATCGCCCAGTTGCCGCACAGCCTGCGCCGCGATCCGCCCCGCGCCATATCCGCCGCGTGCGAACCAGATGGCGTCGATGCCAGGGTCATTGGCAAGCTCGGTAAACGCCGCCAGCCGCTGCGCATCGGTTCCGGCAAAATGGCCTGCCTCATAGAAACACTGGTCGTGAAAGAGTAGCTCTGCGCCGGGATATTCCGCCGCCGCCAATGCCAACACGCGGTCTGCATCCGTGCGCGAGAACGCAGCAGAGGGCGCGCAAATTCCGATTTTCATGGCTTACGCTCCCTTGCCAAATCCTGCCCCATTCAATAGCGGGGAATGATGAGAAAAAACAAATCCTATTTCTTCTGTGGCATCGGCGGGTCCGGCATGCTGCCCCTTGCCAATATCGTCCGTGATTCCGGTGCCACAGTCGCCGGGTCAGACCGCGCCTTGGACCAGGGCCGCCTTGGTGCGAAATTTGAATGGCTGCAAAGCTTGGGCATCAGCTTGCACGGGCAAGACGGCAGCGGGCTGACCAGCGGCGACCAAATCCTGATCGCGTCCGCCGCGATTGAGGATAGCGTACCCGATATCGCCAAGGGCATCGAACTTGGCTGCCCCCGCATGACCCGCGCCGAATTGCTCGCGGAATTGTTCAACGCTGCACCGCGCAGCATTGCGGTGGGCGGGACCAGCGGTAAATCGACCGTCACCGGCATGATCGGTTGGATATTAACCGACGCAGGATTAGACCCGACGATCATGAACGGCGGCGTGATGAAAAACTTCGTCGCCGATGACGCCCCCTTTGCCAGCGCGCGGGTGGGTAAAGGTGATGTGCTTGTTAGTGAAGTCGACGAAAGCGACGGCAGCATCGCCTTGTTCACGCCCGAGGTCGCGGTGCTGAACAATGTCAGTCTCGATCATAAAAGCCTGGAAGAATTGCGCGCATTGTTCGGTGATTTTGCCAAGGGCGCAAAGACCGCGATCTGGAACGCCGATGATATAGAAAGCGTGGCGTTGATGGGCAGCCTCTCCCCCCTCCCGCTTGCGGGAGGGGCTGGGGGTGGGCCTGAGGGCGAAGCTGGGAAAGAATATGCGGCGCGCGATAACGAAACTTCGCCCACCCCTAACCCCTCCCGCAAGCGGGATGGGGACATTGCCCCGCGCCGCATCTCCTTCGGCTTCACCGACCGCGCAGACATTCGCGCCACAGACGTGATCGACCTGCCACTGGGCAGCCGCTTCACCCTAAACGCGAATGGTGAAGCTTGGCCCGTCACCCTGCAAGTCCCCGGCCGCCACAACATCGCCAACGCGCTTGCCGCAATCGCCGCCGCCATGGCCGTGGGCGTGCATGTGCCGCAAGCCATCCACGCGATGGAGCGCTTTACTGGCCTTGCAAGGCGCTTTGACATTGTTGGCATCGCAGGCGGCATTACCGTGATCGACGATTTCGGCCACAACCCCGACAAGACAGCCGCGACGCTGGCTACACTTAAAGCATTTCCGGGCCGCGTCATCGCGTTTTTCCAACCCCACGGCTACGGCCCGATCCGGGTGATGGGGCAGGAACTCGCCGCCGTATTCGCCGCCAAATTGGGCCGCGATGATCACTTGATCCTGTGCGACCCCGTCTATTTCGGCGGCACAGTCGACCGCAGCCTGGGCAGCCAGTCGATCACCGACGCCGTGCTGGCCGCAGGGCGCAAAGCCGAACATATCCCCACCCGCGAGGCGTGCGGCGACCGCATTGTCGAACTGGCACAAGCCGGCGACCGGATCGTCATCATGGGCGCACGCGATGACACGCTAAGCGCGTTAGCGGCGGATGTGCTGGGGCGGCTGGTGAAGGCGTCGGTTTGAGATAGCACCAAAGTAGACAAGCATTGCAATTTCAGACATAATCACCGCTCAACGATTGGAGGCAGATATGGCGGAATGGACAGTACGGGCAGATTATGATCCCGATTCCAAAAGCTGGTATGTGTTCGACAGCGACGTTCCAGGTCTTTCCACAGGGGCAGGATCGCTCGAAGAACTTGAGGCCAAATTGCCCGATATGATTATAGAATTGCTGGAACTAAACGAGCATCTGTTCGATGATAAATCACGGATAAACGGGCCGCATAGTTTTCGGCTCGTCGCTCATCATGAGGCATTTCGCGCGATAGCTGCTTAATGGCGGCGGGATATACCAAGCGGGTAAAAGAAATCCTGCTCGACCATGGCTGCGAATTCGTGCGTCACGGCAAGGGCGATCACGACATCTGGCAAAGCCCAATCTCCAACGCGCGTTTCGTTGTGGACGGGAAAATACCTTCGCGGCACTTGGCCAATGCGGTGTTGCGGCAGGCTGGGATCAAGATGAAGGTGGAGTAAAGGTATGCGCCTTGCAGATTTCGATATCGACGGTTGGTGCCTTGATGATGGTGAGGATTATCATCGTGACGCGCCCGATACTTTCTGGATACCCAAACTCAACACTCGTAAACACTTACAACTAGGAGATTTGGTCAAACTTATATTCCGAATTGCGATTGACAGCCCCGAGAATGAAGTCGCTGTCGAACGCATGTGGGTTATAGTGCGCGAGCGCGTGCCCGAGGGATATCTGGGAATTCTCGACAACGAGCCATCCTCAATAGATGAGAACAATGAATTTTGGCTAGGAACGGAGTTGCCGTTCCAACCACAACACGTCATCAATATTGATACTCCGAACGAGGAAACATTTCGGGTAGCTTCGGAATTGCCGAAACGTCGCTGGTCATAACAGTGCATGCTGTCATACCATCTCGAATCGCTTGCATTCCGCGCCATCCTCCCCTATCGGCGCAGCTCCAACCGGGGCAACCTGCGCGGAACAAAGAAAGCCGGAGGGGCGACCGCATGGGGCGGCGTCAGCGATCGGCAGGATAAGGAAAACGCCCATGGCTCTGTATGAGCATGTGTTTTTGGCACGTCAGGACCTCTCGCAGGCCCAAGTTGACGCTCTGGCCGAAGGCGCTACAAAAATCGTTGAAGAACTGAAGGGTAAGGTCGTTAAGACTGAAACCTGGGGTTTGCGCACGCTGACCTACAAAATTCAAAAAAACCGTAAAGCGCATTTCGTGATGCTCGAAGTTGAATCCGGCGGCGATGCAATCGCTGAACTGGAACGGCAAACACGCCTGAACGAAGATGTCATCCGTTACATGACTGTTCGCGTTGAAGCGCACGAAAAAGGCCCATCGGTTATGATGCGCAAAAACGACCGTCCAGAGCGCGGCGAACGTGGTGATCGTCCAGATCGCGGTGATCGCGGCGACCGCCCTGATC
>JAYUPJ010000250.1:0-4708 GCA_043760195.1 Sphingomonadales bacterium
CCGCCATTGTTCGTGCATAGAACAGTTAACCTAAGGCGAAGCCTCAGATCTATCCACCCCAAAAAATTTGTAGGCATATACCGGTTGCGAAGATAAACACGAGCATTATGACCTCGATCTATCACCCACCCGTAAAACGCAGCGTCACCATCAACGGCCACCAGACATCAATCAGCCTAGAGCCGCTATTTTGGGACATGCTGAAATCCGCGACAGTCCGGCGCGAGGTTGCAGTCAACGCCCTAGTCGCACAAATCGACGCCGAACGCATCAAAAGCCCGACGCCGCCGGGGCTGGCGAGCGCGATCAGGGTTTGGTTGGTGGCGCAGAACGATCCTGACTTAATACCGTAGTGCTGAGCCTGTCGAAGTACGTCTCTAAGTGAAGCGCCCTTCGACAGGCTCAGGGCTACGATATTGGGCGGGCTTAATGTCATCACGCCTCTAAACAATGTACTTGCACTTATGTTTATAGTTGCCGCGCCTAATCCGACCCAACCCGCTCCACATCCGCGCCGACCAGCTGCAGCTTTTCTTCTAACCGCTCATAGCCGCGGTCCAAGTGATATAACCGGCTAACCTCGGTTTCGCCGTCTGCGACCAATCCGGCCATGACAAGGCTCATCGATGCGCGCAGGTCGGTGGCCATCACTGGCGCGCCGGTTAGTTTCTTTACGCCGTGGACAATCGCGGTGCGGCCTTTGGTTTCGATGAATGCGCCCATCCGGTTTAGTTCGGGCACGTGCATGAAACGGTTTTCGAATATCGTTTCGGTCAGCACGCTCGATCCTTCGGCCAGGCACAGCATCGCCATAAACTGCGCCTGCATGTCGGTGGCAAATCCGGGGAAGGGCGCGGTGGTCAGGGTGATCGCCTTCATCGGTCCATTGGATGCCACGCGCACACCGTTCTTGGTCTCTTCAACCAGCACGCCTGATGCACGAAGCGCACCGATGGTGGCCTCCATCTCGCTGGCCTTTGCACCGATCAGCTCGACATCGCCGCCGGTCATCGCGGCGGCGCAGGCGTAGCTGCCTGCTTCGATCCGGTCGCTCATCACGCGGTATGTCGCGCCGTGCAGACGGTCTTTGCCTTGGATCGTCAACTCGCCGGTTCCGATGCCGTCGATTTCTGCGCCCATCGCGACCAGCATATTGCACAGGTCGACAATCTCTGGTTCGCGCGCCGCATTATGCAATACGCACGTTCCCTTGGCCAAAGACGCCGCCATAACGGCATTCTCGGTTGCGCCCACGGATACCACCGGAAAACTATAGGTTCCGCCCGGCAGTCCCTTTTTCGCGGTGGCCTTGACATATCCTGCCGCGATTTCGATCTCCGCGCCGAACGCTTCTAGCGCCTTTAAGTGCAAATCAATCGGGCGGTTGCCAATCGCGCAGCCGCCGGGCAGCGACACGGTGGCCTCGCCCATCCGCGCCAGCAGCGGACCCAATACCAAGATTGAGGCACGCATTTTGCGAACCAGATCATAAGGCGCAACATTGCTTGTCATGCGTGTGGCTTGCAACGTCATCACGCGGCCAAAGTCTTCGGGCCGGGCGCCTGCGATACTGGTCGATACGCCAAACTGGTTCATCAAATGCTGGAACCCGTCAATATCCGCCAGCCGGGGCAAGTTGCGCAGCGTCAACGGCTCATCGGTCAGCAGCGCGCACGGCAGCAAGGTCAGCGCGCTGTTCTTTGCGCCCGATATCGGAATTTGGCCTTTTAACGGGTTGCCGCCGCGAACGATTATCTTATCCATTTTTGCTGTTTAGCGGGATTGAACGGCGGTGCAAGCGCAGAACAATTGGCCGCAGCAACATGCTGCCTTGACCCTGGTTGTTTTGGCCGGACAATTCGGCTATTCCATCACCATGATAGCCCGCCACATACTCGCCATTTCCGCCGTGCTTGCGCCATTTCCGGGCCAAGCCTCTGCCCGCGATTGGGGATATATCAGCGGCTGGTATGTGACATCGGCCAACCAAAGCTGCGGCATGTATACACAGACCGTCCGCCCGCAAACGGTTGAAGTGTTGATCCTGAAGCGTCTGGATGGCGCAATCTACGTGCAATCGAACAACCCCGCTTGGAGCATTGCGCCCGGCAGCGAAAGCCAGATCCAATATCAAATTGATGGCCGCACGTATGGCGGCGCGCAAAAGACTGTCGCGCTGGAAACCGCGCCCGGCAAAGGATTGATGAGCGCGCTTGGCGGCGATTTTGAAGCGCAGTTACGCGGCGGAACTTCGTTGGCAATCGTTCTGAACGGCAGGCTGATCGAACAGATTTCGCTTGCCGGCACAACCGCTGCGTTTGCAACGGTGCAATCATGCCTGAATGATTTGCGGTCAAATGGCAGCAACCCGGCGGCTGGATTTGCGTCATTGCCCGCGACGTCGGTGACTCCAAAGGGCGATGTCGGCCGCTGGGTAAGTGTCGAAGACTATCCTGGCAACGCAAGACGTGAAGGGCGTGAGGGCACGGTCGGCTTCCGATTGGCCGTGGGCAATGACGGTAAAGTATTCGGCTGCACGATCACCGCCACCAGCGGGCATAGCGACCTTGACGCGGCAACATGCGCCAGCATGACCAAGCGCGCCCGTTTCGATCCCGCCAAAGATTCAGGCGGCAATGCCGTAGCAGGCAGTTACCAAAGCCGCGTCAGTTGGAAGCTGCCGGAGTAAGGTTAGCTGAGGTTAGCTGAACGACACCGTTCGTGCTTTTTCCCCCGTCAGTAGCTCTCCCCGTCAATCCTTCTCAAGCGTGCATTGCAGCGGGTGTCCGCCCTTCTTGGCAAAATCCATCACTTGCGTCACTTTGGTTTCGGCGACTTCATAGGTAAATATGCCGCACACGCCGACGCCCTTTTGGTGGACGTGCAGCATCACGCGGGTCGCGGCGTCGGTGTCCATTTGGAAAAATGCCTTTAGCACATGAACGACGAATTCCATCGGGGTGTAGTCGTCGTTGAGCAAAAGGACTTTATACAGGCTAGGCTTTTTGGTTTTGGGCCGGGTGCGCGTGGCCAGGCCAACACCAGGGCCGCCGCCTTTGCGGTCGTCATTGTTCCCGTCATCATTGTTTCGGTCATCATCTTGGTCAGGGCTCATTTTTTCGATCATATTCGCAAAATAGGATAACCGCACGGATGCTGCAAGGGTTGATGCAGCGGGTTGCCCCAATTAATCTTCCGGGGGTTGGGGGCTGCGGTGTGTCTATGTCTTATGGTACATTTTGGTCTATCGATACTGATACTAGCAAATACTGGAAATCAGCACTGGCAAAAAGTTCCTCACAATATTCTTGAGATCTCCCAGCCTACTTGTTTTCAACAGTTTCATATAACAGCTAAATATCTTTTACTAATGGGAACTAAAACAATTTTGTTGTGTTTAGAAAAGTACAGAAGGGAATTACCCAATGAAATTGGCAACTTTGCTTGTCACACTGTTTTTGGCATCGTGCGGATTGAAGAACGGTTTGCCTCCCCTTGCTGAAGTGTCGCAAATAGAATCCGGAACGATTTTCCACGGCAAGTTGACAACCATTGAGGGATGCATTCGGCTCGATACTTTCGGTTCAAATTATGTGCTTGCGCTTCCGAAGGGTGTGACTTTTCAATCTAGTGTGAACGGCGCCTATTTGCAGGATGTTTCTGAAAATAGCGCCTATTTTGGCAGGGATGTATCACTCGTCGCCGGGCAAAACGACTTATCAAATTTTGCTAATCAACCGAAATTATATAGTTATTTAGAGAAATGCGGCGGGCCGGTTCTTTCTGTTTCGTCTATAAAGGGAACATCAAAATGAAAATGGACTCTGTTGTCGTATCGATAATAACTTTGATTACTGGTTCAACCTTGATTGCTCAAGCTTCTGTATCTTCACCTCCGCTTCCACCGGAAACTGGTAATGATATTTAGAAAGTTACGCCTATTACTTTCGACGAAGAGTTCACTGATGCTTCCAACAGTACCGTTCAAAGTCTGGCGTCCACAGAAAATATCAGTTTGAAGGATGCTACGCGGCGTCTCAAGCAAAATGCAAAGGCCGCAAAGCTTGCGAGAAAGCTGGAGCTTGAGAATCCCGATGAATTTAGCGGGATTGATCTCGAATCTTCGGTAAAAGGTAAGGGCAAGAAATACCGAATTTTCATGACAGGGAGCGTTCTTGAAATAGGCAAGCGTGTTCAACGGGCTTCTCCTGACTCCGAACTTTCAAATGAAATTGCAGCGCTGACTTCCGTATATTCAAAGAAGGAAATCCGGGAAATGGCCCGCGACCTGAGTGCTCGGCTCAACGTGTTGGGCATCGACGTTGACATGGCTTTAGATGCCAGGGCGGGAGTTATCAAAATATTGGTACCTGATCCAGCCGTCATACAAAGATTGATCGATAGCGGTGCCCTTGTGGTTACTCCGATCGTCTCGGTAGAACAGTTTTCAGGCATTCAGGTTACAGGACAGGCGGTCGTGGGCGGTTTGGCGTACAATGCAAGCAGCGGATATTCCGAATGTTCGACTGGATTTGTTGTGCAGCGCAATAGCGACTTGGTTAGAGGAATTACCACTGCGGGACATTGTGCCGAACCAGGAAAACCTAAACTCACAAACGAAGTGCAACACTCTGCTAAGGATGCTGCACTATGTCAGACCGATACAAACATTTCACGTTGGAAGAACGGACATCCATTGCCGGTCTTC
>JAYUPJ010000251.1:0-12109 GCA_043760195.1 Sphingomonadales bacterium
CAGCGCATGGTCACCCGATGGCAATTATGAAATGGCACCGTTTGTCTATGATCTTGCCCAGTTAATCCATCAACTCGACCTTGCGCCGGTGACGATTGTGTCGCATTCGATGGGCGGTAACATCGCCATTCGTTATACTGGCTTATACCCAGAGAATGTCCGCAAACTGGTGGCGATTGAGGGCCTTGGTCCCTCCCCTGCAATGCTCGCCGAGCGCGCCGCGATTGGCATTGGTCAGCGATTCCGCAACTGGGTTGATGAAAAGCGCAAAGCGGCGGGACGTATCCCCAAACGATATCCCAGTCTGGAGGCTGCATTGGAGCGCATGAAAGCGGAAAATGCGTATCTAACCGATGAACAAGCGCGGCATTTGACGGTGCACGGGATCAGCCGCAACGAAGACGGCAGCTGGACATGGAAGTTCGACAATTACCTCAATATCTGGTCCGCATTCGATATGCCGAACGAGGATTTGAAGGCAATCTGGGGTTCAATCACTTGCCCGGTTCTAATGCTGTATGGCGCAGATAGCTGGGCGTCAAATCCAGCTACAGATGGCCGCATCACGGATTTCAAAACCGCAAAAGTCATTGAATTCGAAAATGCCGGGCACTGGTTGCACCATGACCAATTTGACCGCTTTGTCGCTGAGCTTAAGGCGTTTCTATAAGCGCCTTAAGCTCCGTCTGGCACTCTTCATTCTGCCACCTGCAATTTATCCAAGGTGCGCAGTTCAAAGTCGCTGACATCATGGCGTTCGGGCAATTGCTGTTCGGGAGGGCCGAATGGGCGGTTTACCATTAAGCCACGTTTTACAGCTTTTCGCTCGCCGATTTGGTTGGTCCACCGTTGTAGATGCTTATAGTCCTGAACCTGCAAGAATGTTCCGGCATCATAAACAACACCCCGCGCGACCGCCCCGTACCAAGGCCAAATGGCGATATCGGCGATGCTGTATTCGCCGGCCATATATTCATTTTCAGCCAAATGACGGTCAAGCACGTCCAATTGCCGCTTAACTTCCATCGCAAACCGGTCGACGCAATATTCAATCTTCATCGGTGCATAGGCATAAAAATGGCCAAAGCCGCCGCCCAAATATGGCGCGCTGCCCATTTGCCACATCAGCCAGTTGATCGCCTCCACCCGCTTTGCCGGGTCGGCGGGCATCAGCGCGCCAAATTTCTCGGCCAAGTACATCAGGATCGATCCTGATTCAAAAACCCGCGTCGGGGTATCGGTGCTGTGATCAACCAGCGCCGGGATTTTGGAATTGGGGTTTGCCGCCACAAAACCGCTGCCGAATTGATCGCCATCGCGGATGTTGATCAGCCAAGCATCATATTCTGCGCCCGCATGTCCCAACGCCAGCAATTCCTCCAGCATGATCGTTACTTTTACGCCGTTGGGCGTTCCCAGTGAATAAAGCTGCAGCGGATGCTTGCCAATTTGAAGGGCTTTGTCGTGTGTGGCTCCGGCTGTGGGTCTGTTGATGTTAGCGAACTGGCCGCCATTGGCCTTGTCCCATTTCCAAACCTCTGGCGGCGTGTAATCGGAAAGTGTCTGGTTCATTTGGCTGCTCCTAATTTGACTGCAGCCCGTTACTTAAGCGAAGCAGCTATGTGATCTTGCGTTAGAATAAGCATTCGATTGCGATTTGCAACGGGGCAGGTTTACAGGCCCGAATTCAGCATCATTTCCCACGGCAAATGTAAACTTGCTGTTAGCCCTGTGGATAATTATTGCATTTTTGTTCAAATAGGTAATAGTTTTAACGGCTGGGGAGTCGTGTTCAAGTGCGCCGCCGGAATGTGGGGGCCCCGATGACCATTGCTTTGACTGATATTGATCTGGATGCTCCGCGCCGGTTTGCGCGCCGTGAAATGGCGCCGGAACTGCTTGGTAACGATGCCTTGTTGATCTCTCGCGAGTTAAAACGACGCCCGCATATTGACGCGCACGTCATCGTGTTTGCAAATGAAAAAGGCGGCGTTGGCAAATCCACATTGGCGTTCCATACTATTGTCGCTTTGGGCAATGCAGGGCACAACGTAGCGGTGTTTGACCTGGACAGCCGCCAACAAACGTTATCGCGTGCGCTTGAAAACCGTGAAGGCACCAGCAGACGCCTGAAAATTGATTTGCCGCAGCCGCGCTATGTTACTGTGAACCAGCAAACCGGCGCAATGTTGGCACAGGAAATTGCCCGCGTCGGCAGCGCGGCTGAATACATCATCATTGATGTTGCCGGACATGATTCGCCATTTGCGCGCCGCGCCATTGCCATGGCCGATACGCTTATAACCCCGATAAACAACTCGTTTGTCGACCTTGATTTGCTTGGCCGATATGATCCTTTCACCATGAAGTTGAAGAGCTTTGGCCCCTTTGCCCGTTTGGTGCAGGAATTGCGCGAGGCCCGCGATCATCAAAACCAACCGCCTCTCGATTGGCTGGTGATGCCAAACCGCATCAGTTCGGTGCGCAGCCACAATCAAACGAAGATTGATGAAGCGCTGTCGGATCTTGCACCAAAGGCAGGGTTCCGGTTGGCCAGCGGCCTTGGGGAACGGGTGGCTTATCGCGACCTGTTTCTGATGGGCCTGACCATGCTTGACCTTAAGTTCATCCCTGAATTTGCAAAGGCCGCGCCGACCGCGAAGGCGGAGATTAAGCAGCTGATCGCTGAGTTAAAGTTGCCCGTTTTAGTTGGCGGATATTAACGACGACAACGCAGCCACTTCGTTTCAACTGCTCCCACTGCAACATCCCGGATCAACGCATCCCCAACATTTCATCGACCCACGCCGTGACAACTTCGGTCGCCGGGCCATAGCGCGCTTCGTCAAACCAGTCGCTGCCTTTGCTTGGTTCTAGGTTCAGCTCCAGCGTGCGGATGCCGTCTGCCCTCGCCCGTCGAACATAGCCCCCCGCCGGATATACCGCGCCCGAAGTACCGATGCTGACGAACAAATCGGCACGGCGCAAGGCGGCGTCAATTTCACGCAGCCGGTATGGCATCTCACCAAACCAGACTACATCGGGACGCAGCGTGCCGGAGCTATCGCACAGCGGGCAGGCAGGGCGGTCAATCAATGTTCCGCGCCACACCGGCCGTCCGTCGCAGGCGAGGCACCACGCCGTCAAATGCGCGCCATGCATGTGGATCAAATTTGCGCCACCGGCCGCGCCTAAGCCGCCGCGTTCATGCAGGTCATCGACATTCTGGGTGACGATAGTCAGATCGCCGCGCGCCTGCCCCGCCCATTCGCTGGCAAGCCGCCCCAATGCAATATGCGCCGCGTTGGGCAGTGCCTTTTGAATTGCGGCACGGCGCATATCATAGAAACGCAGCACCAAATCGGGGTCGCGCACAAATGCTTCGGGCGTCGCGACATCCTCGACGCGGTGCTTTTCCCACAGCCCGCCTTCGGACCGAAAGGTATCAATCCCGCTTTCCGCGCTTATTCCGGCGCCGGTCAGGATCACGATGTTGCGAATTTCCGTCATCTGCCCCATGAAGCACGAAACATGAAGGCAGACAAGCATGACAAAGATCGGAATCATCGGCAACAAGGGACGGATGGGGCAAGCTCTGACCACGGCAATTGGCGATGCTGGCGCAGTGCTGGCTGGCGGCATTGATCAGGGCGACGACGCCGCAGCATTGGCGGCGCTGACGGCGCTCAGCGATGTCCTTGTCGACTTTTCCAGTCCTTCGGCGCTTGAGGCCAATCTTGATGCCTGCGTGCAATCTGGCAAGCCAATAGTGATCGGTACCACCGGGATCGAGGAGCGCCACCATTATCTGATCGACGATGCGGCGCGCGATATCGCGGTGTTACAGACGGGCAATACCTCGCTTGGCGTCAATATGTTGGCGGCATTGGTACGGCAAGCGGCGGCGCGATTGGGACCAGATTGGGATATTGAAATCGCCGAAATGCACCACCGGCACAAGGTCGATGCGCCATCGGGCACGGCGTTATTGCTGGGCGAAGCAGCGGCAAGCGGCCGGGCCATCGGCCTTGCCGCCAACAGCGAGCGCGGCCGCGATGGTATCACCGGCGCACGGCGGCGCGGCAGCATCGGCTTCGCATCGTTGCGCGGCGGCAGCGTCGCCGGAGATCATACGGTTATCTTCGCCGCCGACAATGAACGTATAGAATTGGTCCACCGCGCCGAAAGCCGCGCCGTGTTTGCCACCGGCGCGGTAAAAGCCGCGCTCTGGTTGGCAGGCAAAGCGCCGGGGCGCTACACGATGTCCGATGTGCTGGGCATCGAATAAGCCCCCCAAATTTGCCTACATCGCCCGGAGCCAAAAACGCCCAAAACCGCCCAAGTTGACACCTAGTTGACAAGGTTGACACCTATTTTGACATTTAACGAAAGAACGGCGTTCGATTATTTCCTACTTCGTGTTTTTTTGTAGGATAGTTTTTTCGCCGATTTTCGGGGCGAAGGTTGAGACAAGCAACCTGTACTTCGACATCGACCCGCCGAAAGACAGCCCGAACGGTTTGTGTTTCAATTCGAGCGCTTCAAACTTTACGTTGTGTTGACATGCAGAAACTACTTTTTGATAAAGGATATCGTCATTCCCGCGAAGGCGGGAATGACGAACTCTATGTTTTTAAATGTTTTGTGTCCTAGATGTGAACACCACTTACACCGCCAACAATGTCAAAGAGCCTGCCCTGAAAAAGCGGCGTTACCGCTGCATTCCCAGAACAAATCCTACATTACAAGTAACAATCCGCGATAAGGTTCGACCTAAACGCCATCCTGAATTTCGACCCAAATTTGCTCTGCTTGAATCGTCATTGCGAGCGGAGCGAAGCAATCCAGTGCAGCTCACACTCGCTCTGGATTGCTTCGTCGCTTCGCTTCTCGTGGGTGACGATGTGGTTCAATCTAGGGCCTGTTGAGATTCAGGATATAAAATATTTAAAAACAGATGGTTCGTCATTCCCGCGAAGGCGGGAATCCATCACCTGACCTAGAAAATCTAAGCCAACTTGCCTAAAATTCGAGTGCAGGTGATGGATTCCCGCCTTCGCGGGAATGACAAAGTTTGGGTTTAAAGGGCGGCGACTTTTGAATTTCAATAACCCCTAAAGTCGTCCCGCCGTTAATGCACAAACCGCGCAACAACATCGCGGTAGCTGCGGCTGACCTTCACTTGTGCGCCAGATTCCAATACCAGAAAACATTCGCCATTGGTGTGCGGCTTCACTTGCCGGACTTGGTCAAGATTGACGATGCAGCTGCGATGCACCCGCTGGAATGTGCGCGGGTCCAAGCGCTTTTCCAAATCTTTCATCGTCTCGCGCAGGATCAGGCTGTTGTCGGCAGTGTAAATGCACATATAATCGCCCGCTGCCTCGACCCTTTCGATATTCTCGACATCAACGCGGAAAATCTGGCCGCGGTCTTTGATGTTGATTAATTTCTCGAACCGGCTCGTCGCCATTTCTTCTTCGGGCAATGGCAAGTTATCGGCGGAATCAGGGGCGATTTCGTTGATGACAGTGCGCAGTCTTTCAATCTCTTCGGTGCTGCGTTTTTCGGAAAGGCGCGCTCGTATCCGGTCCATAGTATCGGCCAACCGGTCGGGTTCCACCGGCTTCATCAGATAGTCGATGGCTTCGGCTTCGAACGCACGGATCGCATGTTCGGAATATGCGGTGACAAAAACAAACAATGGCGGATCAATATCCATCACGCCTTGCACCACCGAAAAACCATCAAAGCCGGGCATCTGGATATCCAGAAACACCAGATCGGGCTTCAGTGTCTTGATTTTGCGAATGGCTTCACGGCCATTGTAGCATTGCGCCACTATTTCGATGTCTTCGTAAGCAGAAAGTCTGATTTCCATTCCTTGAACAGCCAATTTTTCGTCGTCTACGATGATCGTGCGAATGGTCATGCGGTTAATGCTCCTTGGCCAACGGGCCCTGTGGTTGCCGCCCCCTTGTTTTGCTGCGTTACATTCCCTGAAATTTCTGGCGCTGCTTTGGCTTTGACTTGATATGGCATCTCTACCATCACTTCAAATCCGCCCGATGGATTTACCCGGTGTTCGAACCTTTGTTCATCTCCATATGCCTGCATCAATCGTTCGCGGGTATTCGCCATACCGACACCTGTTGAAAGACTGGGGTCTTGTTGACCCGCCTGCAAGCCCGGTCCGCTATCCGACACGATCACCCGAAGCTTTTCACCGACCAGTTGGGCGCTGACCAATATATCTGCGCCTTCCTCTTTGGGAGTGACCGCATATTTGATCGCGTTTTCGACGAGTGGCTGAAACAACAACGACGGCACCAGCGCATTCGATACGCGCGGGTCAATATCGAATGTGGTGCGCAGCCGTTCTTCAAACCGCATCTTTTCAATGTCCAGATACAGCTTTAGCGTCTCCACCTCTTGCGCAAGCGACACCCGCTCCGCTGCCTCATTAATCAGAGTAAACCGCAGAAATGAGGATAGCCGCGACAGCATCGCATTGGCTTGCTCGGTTTGTTTGAGCAGCACCAAGGTGGAGATACTGTTCAGCGTGTTGAACAGGAAATGCGGGTTCAGCTGATACCGCAACATAGTAAGCTGCGCGCTGGTTGCCTGCGCCTCCAGCCGCAACATTTGGTCCTGCTGCTCTTCGGCGCGGACGAAATAGTTGATCGCGTAATACAGCGCCGACCATGCACCCAGAAGGATGCCATCAATATACAGCGCGCCTAACCAAAGGCTACCGAATGAAGACCCATCGGTGTTTGGCCGCAATGTTTGTGTAACCCATGCATCCAAATACGCGTACAAAAATGATCCCAGCATGACGGCAAAAGTGGTCGTGCCCCACGTGATAATCGGTCGGCGATCTATTACAAAGCGAAACACCACTGACAGTAATAACGCGATTGAATATCCGGTGACGCCCGAGATCAGGACGGTAAACAGAAAGCTAGGTGGCTGTCCGTTGTTAAGAACCGTGGCCGAACGCAACACAATAGCGCCGCCCCATCCCAATGAATGCAGGTTCCAAAATGCGCGGTTCTTATTTGAAAAGAACGGCTGGTCAGAAATTTCAATTACCGCCATAATTTCATTCTAGCTGCATTTGTGCGTTGCATGAAGCCTTGATTTTAAGAAAAGCACTGTTAGCATTTGTGGGCAGCTTCAAGGAGAGAAACAATGGACGGAACCGACACTCACAACGCCAGCTTTACCGACATGAGCGAAAGCACGCGCGAGGATTGGGAAATCATTATGAAGGAGCAGATCGCATTTGCTCCGGGCGGCGGCAAACGGGTGCTGGATCACTTGCGCTTGCTCGACGGCGATTATGGCGGCTTTCCGGTTGACCGGCTAACCCATTGTTTGCAAACGGCTACTCGCGCACACCGTGACGGCCGCAGCGAGGATTATGTCGTCATGGCGTTGATCCACGACATCGGTGATACGCTGGGCGCGTTCAACCATCCCGATATTGCCGCCGCGATTATCAAGCCGTTTGTATCGGAAGAATTGCACTGGATCGTTGTCCATCACGGCATTTTTCAGGGCATAAACTTCTTTCACCATATCGGTCTTGACCGCGACATGCGGGAGAAATTTCGCGGGGAGGAACATTTTGCCGCAACCGAAGAGTTTATCGAGAAGTACGACTGCCCGGCATTTGATCCTGATTACGACACGTTGCCGCTCGAATTTTTTGAACCGATGGTGATGAAGCTGTTTCAGCGCCCGTTGAACAGTATCTACAAGCGGGCCTTGAGCGAGGCATAGGGCAAGTAGAAGTCAGGACCGGACTTTTCCGGTATTTGGCTCGCCAGTTGCATTGCACATTCGCGCCTGCCATTCGGCCAGTGACTGCGCCAGCCGCCGGCCCGCGATCACCCGTCCGGCCTCTCGCGGCAAGCCCAATGACTGCGATAGCGGCCCGCCCAGCAGCGCATCGCCCAGTGCCAGCAGAACCAGCTCCATGGTCAGCTCATGCAGCTGGGTATTCACATGGCCTTCGTCGGCGATTTCATCGACCAATTTGTGGATCGTATCGACGATGGGATTGAGCGCGTCCTCATTGCCCGACAACAGCATCCACGACGCCAGCGCGCCTGCGCCCTCTTGATCAAACGAGTCGAAAATCAGGTCGGCCAACTGGCGCGGCGGCATTTCACCGCCTTGCATCCGCGCAACAGCGTCCCCAATCGTCACGCAAATCGCTTTGGTCAGATACTCCGCCAGATCGCGCTGCAAGCCCGATGCCGAACCAAAATGATGCAGCAAATTGGCATGCGTGCGGCCGATCCGGTTGGCCACTGCCTTTAGCGTGACAGATTGCGGACCCGTTTCGATCAACAATAGCCGCGCCGCCTCCAGCGCAGCCAAGCGGCTTGCCTCCGGGCTTAGCCGCCGGGGAAATTCTGCCTGCAATCCATCGGACGCGATTGGTTTCAACATTATATTACGGACCCTTATGCAACGATCCGCATTGTTTGTAGCGGTTACGTTGACGTTAGTGACATGGACCGGACTGCACCGTCCGGCAAGCGCAAATCACCTTGAGAAAACCCTGAGCAAACACCTTGCTTGCCAACAAGGCCCCGTAATACAGAGTGTTCAAATTGCGGCAAATATTTAATTGTTGCTCGCCGGTTAACCTTGTTCTTTACGTCCGTCTTCATGGCGATGGCCTAAATCAGCAATATGCAACCCAATATTCAGATAGTTAGTTCCAAAACAAAAACGGTTAACGGCGATAACGCGCCGCAGCTGCAGCCGCGCAGTTTTTCGACATCGCAGCCGCAAATTCCCAATCGCCATTGGGTCAGGCAAGACGTTTTTGCGACGGCATTGTTCAACGCATTTTCTGCGGTATTCCCGCACGGCGAATCATTCATGGTGCGCAGCATCAAGCCATGGCAAAACCGGATGCCCGAAAAACTGGCGCTGGATGTAAAGAATTTCGTTGAACAAGAATCGGCCCATGCACGCGAACATGGCAATATGAACCAGTTCCTGGCCGACGCGGGTTATGATCTGAAACCGTTGGAACAGACGATCAAAGGCTTTGTCCGCTTTTTTCGCAACCGAAGCGAAATGCTGTGCCTGGGCGTGACGATGTGCACTGAACATTTCACCTCGATCATCGGCGCAGAGGTTCTGAAGAACGATCATCATCTCGCCGGTTCCGATCCGGAGCTGCACGAATTATGGGTTTGGCACGCGATTGAAGAGGTCGAGCACAAAGCCGTCGCCTTTGACGTCTGGCAATATGCGACCCGCGATTGGAGCGGGCTGCGCAAATACGCCGTGCGCTGCGGCATATTAACGCTGGTCACGATCAGCTTTCTGATCAACCGCACCCGCGGACAGATGCAGCTGTTAAGTCAGGACGGGATCCCAGCAGGCCGCGCAATTCGCGGACTAGTGGCACACGGATTTGGCCGGGGCGGCCTTGCCCGTAACATTTTTAAACCGTGGCTCAGTTTTTTCCGGCCCGGGTTCCATCCTTGGGATTTGGATGATCGTGCTTTGCTGGCTAAAGGCGAGCTGACTTTAGCCGACATCGCAAAAACCAAAGTGATCGCGGTTGAAGCGCCGACGGACATAGAGCGCCGTGGCCGGCCACGACTTGCCAAGGCAGCTTGACCAAACCACTTCAGGCGGCAATCAATTGGGCATCATAAGGCATTTCAATTTCACATCGCATGCCGCCGTCGCCGCCGCTTTCATCGCCAATCAATGATCGTTCGAACAGCGCGCAAGCGACCGCACGGCCCCGGCCATTGCTTTGCCGCATTTCCACGCGGCCGGTTGGACGGAAACCAGCTTTATGCAGAACCCGCGCTGACGCCGGATTGTCAGTGAAGTGACCTGCAACCAATTTCCTGTGACCAGCGGCGCGGGCAATCTCCACGACGGCCTTTGCCGCCTCGGTTGCAAAACCCAGACCCCAATAGGGCCGCGCAATCCAATAGCCAAGCTCGGCCTGACCATCGGCATCCTGAAGGCCGCACGCACCGATTAGGCGCGGCGCTCCGTCGGTGCGCAACATCAAAAGCAAGCTGGGCAATTCGGGGGAATTTTCCCGCTCGACAAAGGCGCGTGCGTCGTCAATCCCGTAGGGCCAAGGCAGGCTGCCCAAATTGCGTACAATCAATTCATCGGCCACCGCTTGGCACAATTCCTGTGCGTCTTCGGGCCAGCTTGGCCGCAACAATAATCTGTTCGTTCTGGCGAACATCTCTTCTCTCCTTTTTCAGGCACAATTTCCACTATCACTACAAAGTGACAGCCGTGCGACATATGGCCATGGATCGGCCTGGAAACAGGGAGAAAACGACAAAAAGAAAGGGAGACCGGTTGACCCGTCTCCCTGTCAGGTGGAGCGTTCTTTTGCAAAGACCGCTCCCGGGTCATCCGTTAGGACAACCCGTGATTGATTGTCCAAATTATTCTGCGGCGATGGCTGCCATATCAACAGACACATATTTGCGGCTTTGTTTGCCGGCGTGGAATCGCACGCGGCCCGGCTGCAAAGCAAACAGGGTATGATCGCGGCCAATACCAACATTGGCGCCGGGATATACGCGGGTTCCGCGCTGGCGAATGATGATGTTCCCGCCAATCACTTCTTCACCGCCAAATTTCTTTACGCCAAGACGGCGGCCTGCTGAATCGCGTCCGTTACGTGACGAACCACCTGCTTTTTTATGTGCCATGGTGTGTGCTCCTTACTTAAACTGTTACTTACGCTTATTCAGCGACGGCGGCTTTGGCAGCTGCTTTTTTAGGTGCGGCGGCCTTTTTCGGTGCGGCGTCTGCTTTTTCAGCTGTCGGCGCTGCTTCTTTCTTGGCCACTACGGACGCTTTCGAATCGCCAACTGCCAATATCCGCAGCAACGTCAGGCTCTGACGATGGCCTTGTTTACGGCGGTAGTTATGACGGCGACGTTTTTTGAAAACGATAATCTTTTCACCGCGTTCTTGCGCGATAATTTCAGCCGAAACACTGAGCCCTTTCAGGTCTGCAGGCTTGTCGCCTTCACCAGCCAGCAAAATGTCGTCGAGCGACACCTTATCACCAGCTTCACCAGGCAGTTTTTCGACTGCAATTTTATCTCCAGCGGCGACGCGATACTGCTTGCCGCCAGTGCGCACGATAGCGAACATGGCTTACTTATCCGTTCCAAAATTTGGCGTTCAATGTGATTCTACTTAGCCCAGAAGGCCGCAGAAATCCAACGTGTATCCCCAGAAATTATGTCCTGAATGCTCACATTAGAGTGCGGCCAGCTAGTCGATCACCTATGCTTTGTCAACGCCTTTCGCCCTAATTTGCGCGCATTCCGCATGCGGTTCTTATCCGCTTGCCTGCATCCGATCACCGCCGTAAACGATACTGCATGTTACGCGTTATTGCCATTGCGACTTTGCTTGCCCTTTCGCTGTCGGCGTGCGCCGCGCCAAGCGGCGAATTTCCATCGCTGATGCGGCGTCCTTATGAAACAAAAGCGCCGATAACTGCCCCTTTGCCGGATACTGACACGGAGACGGCCGCTGTCGCCCTGCCTACCGATGTTCAGGCAAAGCTGGATGCGTTCAGTGCGCGTCACCGCACGGCTGCATCGGCGTATAACAGTCTGCTGCCCGCAGTGGCACAGACAGCACGTACAGCAGCGGGATCAGGGATCGGCAGTGAGGCCTGGGTGAACGCACATTTACAGGTCAGCCGGTTAGACAAGGCGCGCTCCGATTCGAAAGCTGCGCTGGCTGAACTTGACCAGCTTATTACTGCACAGATGGATGTGGAGGCGACCGGGACATCACCGTTGTTATCCCCGTTGCTTGCCGATGTGCAATCCGATTTGGCCGCCGCAACGGGCGCGCAAGATGCCGAAATTGAGCGGCTGTCGCAATTGATCGGGCTGTAGGTTTTGGTGAGCGGCCATGTTTATGCGGCCTAGGTTGCGTTTACATTCAGATTTCAAAATACATAGAAACATAAACTTCGTCATTCCCGCGAAGGCGGGAAGGTGGATTCACATTCGAAGTGCAACAATTGTTGTTTTGGTAGGAATATCTCGGCGGGGGTTTTGAACGC
>JAYUPJ010000252.1:0-12049 GCA_043760195.1 Sphingomonadales bacterium
GCACCAAACCCCTAATGCCAGCGAGATTGACCATTGCCGTTGGTGGCTGGACGCCGAACGGACGCTGCTGAAACCGCCATTGATCTTGGCGTTGGGCGCAAGCGCGGTGCGCGGGCTAACTGGCAAGACCGACAGCATCACCAAATTGCGCGGTCGTCCGACCCCCCTGCCCGATGGTTCGATCATGGTCGTCACAACGCACCCATCCTATGTCCTGCGCATCGGCGAAGCGCAGCGTGAAGCGGCGATGGCTGCGCTGGTTGAGGATTTGCGGATAGTCGCCGCGATGTTGGAAGACGCCAGCAAACCCCTTGCATTCTTGACGCTTCCCGCCTAATCGCCCCCCTTCGCAAGGGGAAACCCGCGCGGATTATGAAAGCCGGAGGGGCGTTCGCATGGTGCGGCGTCAGCGATCGGCCAGAACAAGGAAACGCCCATGCCGTTGTACGAGCATGTTTTTTTAGCGCGTCAGGACCTGTCACAGGCACAAGTTGACGCGCTGGCAGAAAACGCCACCAAAACCCTCGAAGAGAATCAAGGCAAAGTCGTAAAGACCGAAACCTGGGGTCTTCGTAGCCTCGCCTATCGAATTCAAAAGAACCGCAAAGCGCATTTCGTGATGCTTGATATTGATGCCGGCGGCGATGCTATCGCTGAACTGGAACGTCAAACACGCCTGAACGAAGATGTAATTCGTTACATGACCGTTCGCGTTGAAGCGCACGAAACCGGCCCGTCGGTGATGATGCGCAAGAGCGACCGTCCAGAGCGCGGCGAACGTGGTGATCGTGATAGAGGTGATCGTCAAGATCGCGGCGACCGTCCGGATCGCGGCCCGCGCCGTCCACGTGAAGAGGAGGCTGCATAATGTCACGTCCATTTTTCCGTCGCCGCAAATCTTGCCCGTTTCAAGGTAAGGATGCGCCGCAAATCGATTATAAAGATGTACGCCTGTTGCAAGGTTACATTTCAGAGCGCGGCAAGATTGTACCGTCGCGCATCACCGCCGTTTCCGCAATTAAGCAGCGCGAGCTGACCAAAGCGATCAAACGCGCCCGTCATATCGGCCTGTTGCCGTACATCGTGAAGTAGGGAGAACCACAATGGAAATCATACTTCTAGAGCGCGTAGAGAAACTCGGCGCAATTGGCGATGTTGTCACCGTGAAGGACGGCTATGCCCGTAACTTCCTGTTGCCGAACAAGAAAGCGCTTCGTGCCAACGCATCAAACCGCAAGGTATTTGAAGCCAACCGGTCGAAGATCGAAAGCGACAATGCGGATCGCCGCGGCGAAGCACAGGCCGCGTCGGCTGATGTCGAAGGCAAGCAGATCATCCTGATCCGTGCCGCGTCCAACTCTGGCCAGCTTTATGGTTCGGTTACGGTACGCGACATTGCCGAGGGCCTGAACGCCACCGGCGCGAACGTAACCAAGGCGATGATCGTTCTGGAACGTCCGATCAAAACGCTTGGCGTTTATGACGTCAAGGCCGTGTTGCACGCCGAAGTTGTCGTCAAGGTGCAAGTCAACGTTGCCCGCAGCGATGACGAAGCCGAACTGCAAAAAGACGGCATCAACGTGCTTGATCAGATGTTTGAAGCCGAACAGGCCGAGATCGCTGCTGAAGCCATCGAAGCGCAGGTTGAAGCCGAAGTTGCAGCCGACGCCGCAGATGAAAAAGAGTTGGCAGCCAACGCGGTTCGCCGTGAAGCGCAAGCCGCCGCGAAAGCCGCCGCCGAAGCCGAAGGCCTTGGCGTTGCTGCATCGGACGATGCCGACGATTGATCGTTGTTGATTGAACAAAAACGGGCCGCCTTGTCATATGACTGGGCGGCCCTTTTTTTTGGGGGGACTGGGTCTATCGCTATCGGCAGGTTCGGAACGAACGGCAGGGGGGAGCTAGGTTCCAGCAGCCAAACCCGCAAAAAGTCCCAACCGTCATCCTGAATTTATTTCAGGACAAATACGGCGCATGCCTCACAGCTCCTGCCACTATGTATCCTGAAACAAGTTCAGGATGACGGCGCGAGTGCCTCAATACCCCATCAATCCCATAACTTCCTTGCGGCTGCGTTGATCGTCAAGGAAACAGCCGCGCAGGCTGCTGGTGACCATACCGACGCCCGGCGTGCGCACGCCGCGGCCGGTCATGCAGCCGTGCTGGGCATCGATCACCACCGCCACGCCGTGCGGTTGCAGATTGTCCATGATGCAGCCCGCGACTTCCGCCGTCAGCCGTTCCTGCACTTGCAAGCGCCGGGCAAAACCATGCAACACGCGGGCGAGTTTCGATATGCCGACGACCCGGTCTTTGGGCATATAGGCGATTGAAGCCTTGCCGATTATCGGTGCCATGTGATGTTCACAGTGCGATTGGAACGGGATGTCTTTAAGCAGCACCAGCCCTTCATATCCGCCGACTTCTTCGAACGTCCGCGCCAGATACGCGCCGGGATCATTAGCATAGCCCTCGCAATATTCGCGCCATGCCCGGCCAACGCGCGCCGGTGTGTCCATCAGGCCTTCACGGTTGGGATCTTCACCTGACCACAATAGCAACGTCCGGATCGCATCCTGGACATGGCCGGGCACAACCAGTTTTCCCTTTTCATCAAAGCTGTCGGCCATTGCCGATATGTCTGAATCGATATCTGCCATTTAGTTTATCCTATCGCCTGTCCTGTTTTGGCCCAATCTGCCATAAATCCTTCGATGCCCTTGTCGGTCAATATGTGTTTGAACAATCCCTTGATCACGCTGGGCGGTGCGGTCATTACGTCTGCGCCGATCCGTGCCGCTTCTAAGACATGAATACCATGCCGCACGCTGGCGACCAATATCTCGGTTTCAAAAGCGTAATTGTCATAGATCAACCGGATATCTTCGATCAAGCTCATCCCGTCAAAGCCATTGTCGTCGTGGCGGCCCACAAACGGCGAGACGAACGTCGCCCCCGCCTTGGCCGCCAGCAACGCCTGCGCCGCCGAAAAGCAAAGCGTCACATTGACCATGGTGCCTTCGCCGGTCAACGCCTTGCAGGTTTTAAGGCCGTCCATTGTCAGCGGCACCTTGATACACACATTGTCCGCGATCTTGCGCAGGATTTCGGCCTCTTTCATCATCGTGAGATGATCGAGCGCCACGACTTCGGCGGATACCGGGCCATCTGTTAACCCGCAAATCTCGCGCGTTACCTCGATAAAATCGCGGCCAGACTTGGCAATTAGCGACGGGTTGGTGGTTACCCCGTCAAGCAAACCAGTTGCGGCCATTTCGGCAATGTCGTTGGTATCGGCAGTATCTACAAAGAATTTCATCGGTTTCTTGCACCTTCTGGAGCGTATCGGAAAAAGGGAATCACTATTCGGTCCCTAATGGCAAATGCCGCGCGATTTTGACAGTTCATTTTGTGGCATTCCAGTTATACTCTGCGGCGTAGTGATTCATTTGGAGAGAAAAATTGACCGACACCTTTAATCCAGCCCTGCTCGCCGGGAAAACAGCGTTTGTTGCAGGCGCATCAAGCGGCATCAATCTGCAGGTCGCGCGCCGCTATGCACAGGCAGGTGCAAAGGTGATGATCATCAGTCGCAGCGAAGAAAAGATTGCCGCCGCCGCCAAAGCCATGACCGATGACGGGTTGGATGTAACCGGCATGGCTTGCGACGTGCGCGATTATGGCAAGTTAACCGAAGCCTTCACCCATTGCCGTGACAAATATGGTGAGATTGATATCGTGCTATCGGGCGCAGCTGGTAACTTTCTGGCACCAGCGTTGGGGATGAGCGCCAATGCGTTCAAAACTGTGGTCGACATCGACCTGCTGGGTACGTTCAATGTCTTTCACGCCAGCCACCCGCATCTGCGTACCCCCGGCGCGTCATTGGTGGCGATCACAGCGGGGCAAGCGGTAAAACCGATGATGCTGCAAATCCATGCCTGCGCCGCCAAAGCGGGGGTCAATCAAGTGGTCAAATGCTTGGCGATGGAATGGGGACCCGAAGGGATCCGCGTCAATGCCGTATCCCCAGGGCCGATTGGCGATACCGAGGGGATGGCGCGGCTGGCCCCCGGCGAAGATTATGCAAAATCAAGCAAGGCGCGCATCCCGCTTCGCGATTGGGGCACGAAGGACGATGTTGCCGATGCCTGCCTGTGGCTGGCCAGCGATGCCGCCCGATATGTAACCGGGGCGATTATCAACGTCGATGGCGGTAGCGAATTTGGCGATTCGAGTATGCGCGAGGCACCCGTTCGGGAGTAGATGCCGAAAACGCCAAGTTGACACCTAGTTGACAAGGTTGACACCTATTTTGAAACTAATTGGCAGTTGGGGCTTAGATAATTTCCTACATTGGGGTTATTTTGTAATTTTATGTTTTCACGAATATAGCCGCGAAGGGGGTAAAATGACCGCCAACAATGTCAAAGAGCTAGGCCTTTGGCAGCGGCCATGCGCCGTGTTCCCAGAACAAATCCTACATTACAAGCGTTAAAGCGTAATGCCAAAAACCTGAATCATCGTCATCCTGAACTTGTTTCAGGATAACGCACCACCGTCGCCTGTTATCCTGAAACAAGTTCAGGATGACGAAAAGGGGTGATGCAGATTAACCGTACGGCGGGTCGAACGGAGAGGAGAGGGCGATTCAAACCACCCCGGCGTCTAAATCCGGCCGCCCAGTCCAAACACGCCGATCAGCAGCGGATCGTTGGTTTTGCGCGGATCGGCGCGGATCGCGGCTTCCTCTGCGCCGATCGATGACCAGATCGCGTTCTCGGCCTTGCGGTTGATGTCGGATGCCAGCGCACCGACGTCAAAGCCGGTTACCGATTGCACAGCGCGGCTGATCGTTGCGTCGTCAAACAGGCGAAGGCCATCGGAGATTCCGGGCAGCATCGCATCAACCAATGCAGGCCCCATCTTGCCGCGCAGAAATCCGGTTGCCGCTTGCGGATTGCCGCGAACGATTGCGGCGGCGTCCTCGATACTGACGTTGCGGACGGCGTCAGCCACCAGCGGCGCGGCGCGTTCGGCTCCCTTTTCGGCGGCGCGGTTCAATTGGCGTTGCAACCTGTCACGAAAGCTATCGCTTTGCAGGACAGCCGATAAAATCCCGCCGCCGCTGCGCCCGCCAAACCGGTCGGGCAAATCAATCCGCGCGACATTGCTGTCGTAAAATCCGTTTGGCTGCAAGAGCATGGCAAAAGCATTTTGCGACGACAAAGTCAGTATCCGGCGGATCGCATCGGTCAGGCTAAATCCCGGCATGCTGGCACAGCCCGGCAAGGTCAATGTTGCCCCGGCCAACCCGGCAAGCAACAATTTGCGGCGATCAATTTGTATGTCCATAACGTCTCTCCATCTTACTTTGCAGGCAAAGCTATCATAAATTTGCAAAAACGGAAGCGATTGGTGACGGCGCGGCGCAATGCCCCTATATCCCGCCAATGAATCGCGTTCGCGTTATATTGCTTACCCAAGCCGTCGGTCCGCTCGACTATAAACTGCCCGATGATATGCAGGCTAGCCCCGGCAGCATAGTGGTCGTTCCGCTCGGCCCGCGCCGAATGTTGGGGGTGGTTTGGGACGATGTTGTGTTTCCCGCCGATCCCATTGATGCAAAGCGGCTGCGTGCGGTTTATGAAGTGCTCGATACCCCGCCGCTCAAGCCGCAGCTGCGGCGGATGATTGATTGGGTGGCGGACTATTATATCAGCAACCATGCTTCGGTGTTGCGGATGGTGCTGTCTTCGTCGGCTGCGATCCTGTCGGCGGCGGGAACGGTCACAGAATATCGCGCCACTGGATTGGTTCCGGCACGAATGACACCGCTGCGTGCGGCTGCGCTCGACCAATTGGAAGGGGCGCAGGGATTGGCGCGGGAGTTGGCTGCAGAGGCGGGGGTTAGCGACGCTGTAATCCGCGGGCTGATCAAAGCCGGAGCATTCGAGCCCATCATCATCAGCATCGACAAGCCCCTGCCCGTTCCCAATGCAGATTTTGCCCAGCCGGTGCTGAACGGGGCGCAGACAAAGGCGGCGGCTGAAATGGTGGCGGCGGTCGATGCCGAAAAGTTTGAACCCTTTGTGCTGGACGGTGTGACCGGATCGGGCAAAACCGAGACGTATTTTGAAGCCATTGCGGCGGCCATTCGGCGCGGCAAACAGGTGCTCGTGCTGCTTCCCGAGATCGCACTGACGCAGCCTTTTTTGAAGCGGTTTGAGGAACGCTTTGGTGTTGCCCCCGCAACTTGGCATTCGGGCATGCGTGCCGCAGAACGTAGGCGGGTCTGGCGGGCGGCGGCAAATGGCACGGCGCAAGTTGTGGTCGGTGCGCGCTCCGCTTTGTTCCTGCCGTTTGCCAATGCCGGTTTGATTGTCGTCGATGAAGCGCACGAGATTAGTTTCAAGCAAGAAGACGGCGTGCGTTATCATGCCCGCGACGTCGCGGTGATGCGCGGCATGTTTGAAGGTTTTCCCGTGGTGCTGGCATCGGCAACACCGGCGCTGGAAAGCCGTCACATGGTCGCGATTGGCAAGTATCGGGGCCTTGAAATCCCGTCGCGTTTTGGTGCCGCCAAGATGCCGGATATCAAAGCGATTGACCTGACCCTCGACGCGCCGGAACGCCAGCATTGGATCGCGCCGACATTGTTAAAGGCGCTGGCCGAACGCATCGATCGCGGCGAACAAAGCCTGTTGTTCCTCAACCGCCGGGGATTTGCGCCGCTGACCTTATGCCGCACCTGTGGTCACCGGTTTCAGTGTCCCAATTGCACCAGCTGGATGGTCGAACACCGGCTAGTTCGCCGCCTCGCCTGTCATCATTGCGGCCATGTTATGCCGCCGCCCGATGAATGCCCGGAATGCCATGAAAAGGACAGTCTGGTCGCATGTGGCCCCGGCGTCGAACGGATCAGCGATGAAGTGAACCGCTTGTTTCCCGATGCCCGAACGATCATCGCCACATCGGACACGCTTTGGTCGCCCGCAAAAGCCGCAGAGTTTGTCGCCCGGGTTGAGGCAGGCGCGGTCGACATCATCATCGGCACCCAGCTGGTAACCAAAGGCTATCATTTCCCCAACCTGACTTTGGTCGGCGTGATCGATGCCGATTTGGGATTGGAAGGCGGCGACCTGCGCGCCGCTGAACGGACGTTTCAGCAGATCGCACAGGCCGCCGGACGGGCGGGGCGCGCCGAAAAACCCGGTGAAGTCTTTATCCAGACCCGCAATCCCGGCCATGCGGTGATAGAGGCGTTGGTGGCGGGCAACCGCGATGCTTTTTACGATGCCGAAACCGAAATGCGAAGGTCTGCCGGCGCGCCGCCCTTTGGCCGTTTCGCCGCCATCATTATCTCTTCTGAAGACGAGCGAGAGGCCATTGAAACCGCTAGAGCAATCGGCGGCGCAGCGCCCCACGTTGAAGGCATGCACGTCTATGGACCCGCCCCGGCCCCATTGGCAATGTTGCGCGGGCGTTACCGCCAGCGATTGCTGGTGCATGCAACCCGGCAAACCGAATTGCAGAATATTATGCGCGATTGGCTGGGGGCGCTGGAATGGCCGAAAGCGGTGCGCGTTGGCGTCGACGTCGATCCTTATAGCTTTCTGTGAACGGGCGGGTGTACTCTCGGATGAGGTCTATTTGTCATTGCGAGCGCAGCGAAGCAATCCAGAGCAGGATTACCAACACTGGATTGCTTCGCTGCGCTCGCAATGACAAACTTAGTTTGATTTGCATGGAGTAAGATATTGCGTAACCTGTGGTTCATAATAATTGCACTTATGTTGGCGCTATCCCCGGGCACGGCCCATGCCGAAACCGCCGACATCAACGCGGCCAGCCGCAGCGTGGTGCGCGTTGTGGTATTCAGCGAGGTGGAGGGTGAACGCAAGCTGGTCGGCCATGGATCGGGCGTAGTGGTTGCGCATGACAAGATCATTACCAACGCCCACGTCGTCGAAGAATCGCTCTATAATCCGACGATGACATTCCAGATTATCCCGTCGCAGGGCCGCGAAAGCTATATGGCAACCGTGATCAAATGGTCACCGGAAAACGATCTTGCGCTGTTGCAATTGGAAACCGGCGCACGGCTCAATCCGGCCAGCCTGTTCATTGGCGCGGTCGAGGATGGGTCGGATACTTTTGCCATTGGCTATCCGGCAAATGTCGATATCGCCATGCAATATACCGATGAAGACACGCTGAAGCCGCAGGCTCCCGTTAGGACGCGCGGCACGATTTCAGCAGGGCGGTCGGCCAAAGCATTCGACACATTGCTGCATACCGCGCCTATTGGCCCGGGCAATAGCGGCGGGCCTATATTGGACAGCTGCGGCCGGGTTATCGGGATCAACAGTTTCGGATCGACGACGGAAAATGGCGGATCGGAGTTTTACTTTGCGGTATCAATGAAGGAAACCACTGCGTTCCTACGCTCCCAAAAAGTCGCTTTCAACGCGGTCAGCGGGCCATGCCGGTCAGTTGCTGACCTCAGCCGCGAAGAAGCCGAGCGAGATGCGGCCGCGCGATCAAAGATCGAAGCCGAGAAACGCATCGCCGATGAACTGCGCACCAGCAGCGCCGGCAAAGCCCGGCGCGATATGGAACTGTCCATCATTGCCGAGCGCGACGACCGGCTGGCCTTCGCCGGGTTGATGCTGGCATTGGCGCTGGGCGTTGCCGGGGCGGCTTATGCGTTGTTCGACAAGCAAAAGCGCACACCCGCCAAAATTGTTGCATCGATGGCGGCGGCGTTTGTCTTGCTCGCGGTGCTTGCGTTTTCGGGTAGGCCGGATTTTTCTGAAGTGGATGCCCGGATGAAGGCAACGCTGTCCGCCGCGAATGATCAAGACGCGGCTGGCGAAGAAGCGGCTGGCGAAGCAAGTACCAAAGCGTCTGGCAAGAAATCCTGCATCATCCAGTTGGACCGAAGCTGGGCGACGGTTTCCAGCACCGCAGACGTCAACTTCACGTGGACGGCATCCGGCTGTGTCAACGGGCGCACGCAATATGCCGGTGCAGACGGCAAATGGGTGCGCAGCTTTGTGCCCAATGAGGATGCTCAAGCCTCTGTCGTCAGTTATACGCCAGCAGACAATAGCTACCGGATTGAGAGATATCTGCTCGGCTTTGACGCGATCGGCAAGGCGCGTGTCGCCCGCAACCGCTATCAGGTAAACAAATGCACATCAGACCCCGCCGCCATGCAAAAGGTCAGCGACATGAACGCCGCGCTGCGTTCGGTTTTACCCGCCCAGCCCAATGAAGTTCTGGTGTTTAAATGCGGCGATGCGGGGTGACGGGTTAGGGTTAATCAATTTTATACGCTTCGTCATTGCGAGCGAAGCGAAGCAATCCAGAGTTGCTCAGGACAAACTTGGATTGTTTCGCTCGCAATGACAATGTGGTTCAATCTAGATGTTGATGACATAAGGCCTAAACTTAACCGTAGCCCTGAGCCTGCCTACGGGCGCTTATCTAACAGGCGTACTTCGACAGGCTCAGCACTACGGTGCAGCTATATGTCATCGCGCGCGCTAAACCCGCATCAACGCGGGCGGTTGCCCTTTGCCTTGTGCTTTACGCCGTGCTTGGATGGCGGGCCATCCTTGCCGCGAAACGGGCGTTTGCCGTCACCGGATGGCTTGCCGCCAAAGGGCGAATCGCCGCGTGGCTTGTCTTTACGTTCACCGCCGAATTTCGCGCCAAGCGTCGGGCGCGCGCCGCGATCTTCGGTTTTGGCACGATCCTTGTTGCCCCATTCCTTGGGTGCGCGATCCCGGCCCGCGCCTTCGCTTCTTCCGACTTCGCCCCGTCCGCCCTCTTTGCGCTCTCCGCCAGAACGCTCTCCACCAGAACGCCCGCGATGTTCGCCGCCGCCTGAACCGCCGCGTCCTTGATAGCCGGATTTGCCCTGCCGCTTGTTTTCGCGTGCTGCTTCACGCGGCGGACCTTCGGCTTGCACGATTTCAACATCGGCATCTTCGTCGCGGCCCGGTTTCGCCGCTGCTTTGGCAAAGCTTTTTGCCGCCCCTGCCGCGATGCCGACAAAGGTTTCATCGGCAGTAATGCGGATCGCACCAATGTCATTCTTGTTCACGCCGCCGCGCCGGCATAACAATGGCAATATCCATTTGGGATCGGCATTGTTTTTACGGCCAACGTTGATGCGGAACCAGACAGCGTCGTCGAACCCGTCGCGATGTGTTTCCTGGCTGCGTTCTTGGCGATCACCATTGTCGAGCATATCCTCGGCAACCGGCATCTTGGCACGGTGGGTGCGAACCAAAGCGGCGGCAATATCTTCCGCGCTCAATGTTTCGAGCAGCTTTGCGCCCAATGCGCGATCTTCTTCGTCAACTTCAACGGGCGCAAGCAGCTTTTCAAGCAAGCGTTCATGGTCCTTGATGCGGATATCATCGGCAGTCGGAACCTTGACCCAATCGGCGTTGATCTTTGCCCCGCGCAGCATGGACTCGACGCGCTTGCGCCGTTGATAAGGGACAACTAGAACCGCCGTGCCTTTTTTACCGGCGCGGCCTGTGCGGCCTGAACGGTGCTGCAATGCCTCTGCATCGCGGGGAATTTCGACATGTACAACCAAGGAAACGGACGGCAAATCGATACCGCGCGCGGCGACATCGGTGGCAACGCAAACCCGCGCCCGGCGATCGCGCAACGCTTGCAACGCATGGTTGCGTTCTTGCTGGCTATGTTCACCCGACAAGGCAACGACGCTGAAACCGCGATTGGTTAGTTTGGCATGTAAATGACGGACGCTTTCGCGCGTCGCGCAAAACAGGATCGCGGTTTCGGGTTCATGCAAGCGCAGCAGATTGACCACAGCATTCTCGATGTCCGGCGGCGATACCGTCACCACCTGATAACTGATGTCGCCATGCCCGCGATCTTCGCCGACGGTTGATATCCGCAACGCATCGCGCTGATACCGTTTGGCCAGTGACACGATCTGTTTGGGCATAGTTGCCGAGAACATCAACGTGCGGCGTTCGTTCGGCGATGCGTTCAATATTTCTTCAAGCTCATCGCGAAAGCCCATGTCGAGCATTTCATCGGCTTCGTCCAGAATCGCAACTTTCAATTCGGACAGGTCGAGCGCGCCGCGTTCCAAATGGTCGCGCAATCGTCCCGGCGTGCCGACAACAATTTGTGCGCCATCGCGCAAGTTGCGGCGTTCCTTGGAAGCATCCATGCCGCCGACACAGGCCGCAATGCGCACGCCTGCCTTAGCATAAAGCCACATCAGTTCGCGGCTTACCTGCAACGCCAGTTCGCGGGTCGGCGCAATAATCAGGGCGGCGGGTGATTTGGCCAGGCTGACCAAGCCGCCGTCCAAAATTTGCGGTGCCATGGCCAGACCGAATGCCACGGTCTTTCCAGACCCGGTTTGCGCCGACACAATCAGATCGCGGCCTTCGGCTTCTGTTTCAATGACTGCGGATTGCACGGGCGTAAATGCAGTATAGCCGCGTGCGGTGAGAGCCTCGCTTAACAATGCGGGGATATTATCGAATGACATAAGGATTCCTTGGGATTTAATCGCCCCATGCGCTCAATTCGCACCAATGTCCATGCTGCACTGCAAAAATTAAATCGGAACGTTAGGTCAGCATTCATCGATATACGTACATTCTACTTCATGAATTAGTCATTTTCGGCTTATATCTAAACTTATGTCCGATTCCTTTCAAGCGCCGCCGTTTTTAACCCCCGAACAGTTGCAAGCACAGTTAAACGCTTTCACTGACAAGATGGCCCCTGACGGCGCCGATCCTCTGAAAGCTTACAAACATGCAATGGATGCATGGGGCGAAGTTTTAGCGCCGTTAGCTAAGGCTGGCCGCGACAAGGTAGACCCAAAAGATCGCCGCTTTAATGCGCCAGAATGGGAGCATCCGGTTTATGATTTGATGCGGCAGGGATATCAGGTAATGTCTGACTATATCGTTGGTGCTGCCGATGAAATGGATGGATTAGACGACGTTCAAAAGGCAAAGTTGGGTTTTGCCGTTCG
>JAYUPJ010000253.1:0-4687 GCA_043760195.1 Sphingomonadales bacterium
TCAAGATCTCCATCCATCGTGACAATCCGCGCGACTTTAGTTGTCTTGCCGGAGGGCACGATGCGCACATTGTCGCCAACGTTGATTATGCCGCTGCTGACCAGTCCGGAAAAACCCCGGAAATCGAGATTTGGCCGGTTTACCCATTGCACCGGCATGCGAAATGGTCTGGTCTGCGCCAACATGGTGTCGACCTCGACCGACTCAAGATGTTCCATAAGCGGATTGCCTTGATACCAAGGCATATTTGGCGAGAGCGAAGTGATATTGTCTCCTTTAAAACCGGAGATTGGCAGGGCCATAAAATCGGCAATCCCTATGCTCGCCGCAAACTCGCGATATTCTGCGACGATTGCATCATACTTTGCTTGATCATAATCGATCAAGTCCATCTTGTTGACCGCCAGCACAATGTTGCGAATGCCAAGCAAATGGGCCAAATAGCTATGGCGGCGTGTTTGCACCAATATGCCCTTGCGCGCATCAATCAGGATGATCGCCAAATCGGCGGTAGACGCGCCGGTGACCATGTTGCGGGTATATTGTTCATGCCCGGGTGTATCGGCAACGATAAATTTACGCCGGTCGGTGGAAAAAAACCGGTACGCAACATCAATCGTAATGCCTTGCTCACGCTCCGCTGCCAAGCCATCAACCAACAACGCAAAGTCAATTTCTTGCCCTTGCGTGCCCATCCGTTTGGAGTCCGCCTCCAATGTTGCCAGTTGATCCTCAAAGATCATTTTGCTGTCGTACAACAAACGCCCGATCAGAGTTGATTTGCCATCATCCACAGACCCGCACGTGATAAAGCGCAGCAATGATTTATGCTGGTGTGCATCCAAATATGCGTCGATGTCTTCGGCAATAAGGTTTGAGACTTCATACGTTGACGTCATCAAAAATATCCCTCTTGCTTCTTCTTCTCCATGCTGGCGGTTTGATCGTGATCAATCGCGCGGCCCTGCCGTTCCGATGTGGTGGTCAACAACATCTCTTGGATAACTTCGGAGAGCGTTGCCGCCTCGCTTTCGACCGCGCCGGTTAGCGGGTAACATCCCAATGTCCGAAATCTAACTGATCGCATCACCGCCGCTTCGCCATCCATCAGCGGGAAGCGGTCATCATCGACCATCAACAACATGCCGCCGCGCTCAACTGTCGGGCGCGGTGCCGCAAAGTATAGCGGGACAATCGGAATATCGTTGATTTGAATATATTGCCAGATGTCGAGTTCGGTCCAATTCGAGATCGGAAAACAGCGGATACTCTCGCTTTTCGACTTTCTGGCGTTGTACAAATTCCACAGCTCGGGCCGCTGGTTCTTCGGATCCCACCGGTGGTTTTCAGACCTGAAACTAAACACCCGTTCTTTGGCCCGGCTTTTTTCCTCATCGCGCCGCGCCCCGCCAAAGGCGACATCAAATCCATGTAAATCCAGAGCTTGTTTTAAGCCCTCGGTTTTCCACATGTCGGTGTGCAATGCCCCATGATCAAACGGATTTATGCCTCTTTCGATCGCTTCGGGATTTTTATAGACGATCAACTCCATGCCGCTTTCCAACGCCATCCGCGACCGCAGCTCGTACATCGCCTGAAATTTCCACGTCGTATCCACATGCAGCAGCGGGAATGGTGGCGGACTGGGATAAAATGCCTTGCGCGCCAAGTGCAGCATCACCGCAGAGTCTTTGCCCACCGAATACAGCATAACCGGCTTTGTGGCTTCTGCGGCAACTTCACGCAATATATGAATACTCTCGGCCTCGAGCCGGTCCAAATGCGTCAAACCGTTCTTGTTGCGAGCAATATTGTTTGTATTTGGCATAGTGTAATGTTGACAGAAAAGTCAAATAACAGCAACTTTTTTTCTGCTGCGCTGCAACAATATTTTCTTTGTCCGCATGCAAAATTTGATCGGTGACGTATTTGAATTGCAGCGTGCCTTGGCGCTTATTCGGGGCGAAGCTTTGCCAGGGTCAGGACCTTTCAGACAGCCCCAATGATGCAGGATTTTGTTGAGGCCTTCTGCGCTCGATCACCTAGCTGACTCACACGTCTTTGGGGTGATCTGAAATTTGCATATTTTCATCAGCAATTAACCAAATCTTTACCATATTCCGCGAAATGGATCGCCGGGCCCTTTGAATGATGGGCCAATGATGGGGGCTGTATTTGTGAACATGCATAGCGAATTTCGACGTCAAACCGGCGCAACAGAAGCATCGTGTCTCCATACGGAGAATGATCGGACGCTTTCCCGCTATGCGAATATTGGCGTCATGCCTGCCCATTTGGTGCGCTATATAGCTGCGCTGACCTTTATGACTGCGCTGCTATTGTCGTTCTCTGTCAAGCCTGCGCACGCCGAAGGCTCCTTGCAAGTCGGGGTCAACCAGCCCTTTGTCGAAACCAACGCCACTGCTCCGGGTGCTGCGTCGGCACGCGACATTCTTGTCGATATTCAGACTGCTGGCGAAGTGATCAACATTTCGGGCTGTGGTACAGCCGATACCAATGTTCTGTCCTATGTGATCGAACGACCATCGGGCGTAATCGAGCCCACATACACGCCGGCCACCGCCACCGCCGCAGGGAAAATCCTGTGTGCGAACACGATGACCGCGCCGATCACAACGGCCTATAAATATACGACCACGATGACCGGCAAGTATAAGGTTCGCTTGATCAACGTGACGGCGGCAAACTTCAATCGCTTCGATGTTACGGTAACGTCAAGCACTGCCGTCAATCCTGATCCCTCGGGCGCGACGGGCATCAAGGGCCGCGTCAGCTCACTGCAATGGCAATATGCAACAGGTGCCTTTTCCGAGACATCAGCAACCGACGCTAATTATTATGCGCTCACGCCGGGTGGCTATCCGAATACCAACTATGTCTGGCAGCTTGATCTCAACAAACTCGCGGGCAATGCCTACTCCATTTCGTCGAATAACAAGGGCGTGAATGCGCCGCGTTCCGGTTTCTCCACGGACCTGACCGGCAACGCCGTAGTGGCGCAGTTCCAGAACTATTTAAACTATCCAACCATCGCTTCGCCGCCGCCGTCAACGGCGCCTGCTGTCACCGGATTCAAATTCGTTGATAATGCCGGGCAGGACTATGCCATTTCGCCAGGCGGTACCCCTGGCGTTCAGGATACTGGTTTCTTCCAATTTACCACTCCGGTTGATAATGCCACCTATTCGATCAGCATTGATGTTAACAAGAATGGCATTTTCGGTGATGCGGGCGATACGCGCCTGTCTGGCAATGTCGTCAACGGGTTCAACTCCATCCTCTGGGATGGCAAGAACAACGCTGGTGTCGTTTTGCCATTGGGTTCTTTTCAAGCGCGCGCCGAAGTTCGTCTCGGCGAGTTTCACTTTATCGCCAATGACGTTGAAACCAGCGGCGGCACCGCTGCCAACGGACTGACTCTTTATGAGGCGACGTCGGCATCCACTGTCGTTTCGACCACAGTCTATTGGGACGATATCACAATTCTAGGTGCTGCTGCGGGCGGCACCTCAAATACGCCGCTTGGCGCAACATCGGGAACAACCGCAGGCTATCACACCTGGGGTAACTTCACCGGCACAAGCTTTGGCGATGCGCGTTACATCGACACCTACACGTATGGCAAGCAGACCCAGGCGTCGCTTTTTGTCGCCATCGTAGCCGCCGATACGCCTCTTGTCGGCGCGACGGGTGTCGTGTCTATCACACCAACGTCAAAGCCCGGTAACACGCTTTCCCTGTCTGTGACGGACGCCGATCTGAATTCGCTGCCGACGATCATTGAAACCATTGTTGTCTCGGTGAAAAACAACGTCACCGGCGAACTCGAAGCCGTAACGCTGACTGAAACTGGCGTTAACACGGGAGTCTTCTCGGGCAGTCTTGCGACGATTTTCGGGGCGGCCGCTGGCACCAACAACAGTGGATCGATCAACACGCAGGCAGCAGACACCGTCACGGTAACTTACAGCGATGCACTGACGGCGACCAGCACCACGGCTTCGCCCACCGCGACCGATACAGTCAGCGGCGGCGTAACCGGCACTGTGACGATCACGCCGACTTCCGGCCCCGGCGACACGTTGACTATCGCCGTGACCGATGCCGATCTCAACACTAGCGCTACGACTGCGCAAACGGTCGTGGTAACCGCCGTCAATTCAGTAACTGGCGAAAGCGAAGCCGTCACCCTGACCGAAACTGGCCCCAATACAGGGATTTTCTCTGGCACACTTGCGACCGCAGCCGGTGCGACGGCAGGAACGAACAACAGCGGCTCAATGAATACCAAGTCAGCCGATACGGTCGTCGTCACCTATAATGACGCTTTGGCCGCCAATGGTGGCCCGGCTGCGCCCACCGCGACTGATACGGTTACAGCTAACAATCCGCTGGTCGCCGCCAATGACAGCGTCACCGGCTTGATCAACACGCCAACCGGCCTCTCCAACGTCGTCAACGCTTTCACTGGCGACACTTTGAACGGCGTCGTGGCGACTGCCGCAAATGGCACGCTTACCGTTGCTTCGGGGTCAACTGTGCCTGCTGGTCTGACGTTCGATACCGCAACGGGCAATGTCAGTGTCAATATTGGCACGACTGCTGGCGTCTACAGCTTCAACTATCAGATTTGTGAAACTGCAAACCTGGCTAATTGTAAGACGGC
>JAYUPJ010000254.1:0-11928 GCA_043760195.1 Sphingomonadales bacterium
TGGCTAAGCCCAAGTGCAAGAGCCGTCGCCACTTTCGCCAGAGGCCAGAGCGCATCTGGGCAGCAAGCAGCAGGAAAGCGAGGCCAGCTGGTTCGCCCGCTTAAACGCACCGCGCCAATCGATCGAAGTTTTGCGGCGCGTCGCGGTGGGTGTCTATAGTGATGGGTTTATCCATGCCGGAAACTTCGCTTATTTGGCGTTGGTTGCGCTGTTTTCATTCTGTATCGTCGCCGCCGCCATTGCCGGGGCGTTCGGACAAACCGAAACCGGCGTCGGCATGATCGAGGCGTTTTTCAAAACCGTGCCGCCAAGCGCGGTTGACGCCTTGCGCGGACCGGTGGAAGGCGCGATGCATGCACGGACGGGACCGTTATTGTGGTTCAGCGCGGCGGTCGGGTTGTGGACAACGGCTAGTTTGATGGAAGCATTTCGGGACGTTCTGAACCGCGCATACGGCACCATACCGAGCCGACATTTTTGGCAATACCGGCTGGGATCGTTGTTCGCGATTATCTTGGCGGTTGTTCTTGCGATGGTTGCGTTCAGCGCGCAAATTCTTGTCTCGGCAATCGAGGACCTTGTTTATCGCTTTATTCCCGCTGCGCAGCAGGCTTCCCAATATTTTGCGTGGGGACGGATAGTGCCATTTTTGGGGCTGTTCTTGGCGATTTATGTGGTGTTCCGCGGATTGACGCCGCGCAAATACCGGGCAAGGAAATTTCCGAAATGGCCGGGCGCTGCGCTCGTCAGCCTTTGGTGGCTGGGTTGCACAGCGGTTTTGCCGGTCTTTGTCGCAAACATGGCGAACTATAACCTGACCTATGGCAGCCTGGCCGGGGTCATGGTTGCGCTGATTTTTTTCTATCTAATCGGCCTTGGCATGGTCACCGGAGCGCAGCTAAACGCGGCATTGGCCAACACCAACCGGGCTGGGCCAGAGAACGGGCCAGCGGACGTGTAAAAATAACCAATTTCAAATCTGAAACAAACCGCTAATTGTAAACACACCAATCAGGAGCACAATACAATGACCAAGTTGATGGAAGGCAAACGCGGCCTGATTATGGGCCTTGCCAATGACAAGTCACTCGCTTGGGGAATTGCAAAGAAATTGAGCGAAGCCGGAGCTGAATTGGCGATCAGCTATCAAGGCGAAGTGATGGCCAAGCGCGTCAAACCGCTTGCTCAGCAACTGGGCTGCGACTTTCTTATTGATTGCGATGTTGCGGATATGGACAATCTTGACGCGGCATTTGAAACATTGTCTGCGCGCTGGCCGACCATTGACTTTGTCGTCCACGCCATTGGCTACACCAACAAAGAAGCCCTGCGCGGCAAATATTTCGACGTCGGCCTCGAAGATTTTCTGATGACCATGAACATCAGCGTCTACAGTTTTACTGCCGTTGCCAAACGCGCCGCACCGATGATGACAAATGGCGGCGCGATGTTGACATTAAGCTATTACGGCGCCGAAAAAGTTATCCCCCATTACAACGTCATGGGCGTGGCCAAATCCGCGCTCGAAACGTCGGTCAAATATCTGGCCAATGATGTCGGCCCCGACGGCATCCGCGTCAACGCAATTTCCGCCGGTCCGATCAAGACGCTGGCGGCATCGGGGATTGGTGATTTCCGTTATATTCTGAAATGGAATGAGCTGAACTCGCCGCTGCGCCGCAATGTGAACATTGATGATGTCGGCGGTGCGGCGCTGTATCTGCTGTCGGATTTGTCGGCAGGCGTTACGGGCGAAACTCACCATGTTGACGCGGGCTATCATACCGTGGGTATGAAGCAAGAGGATGCGCCGGATATTGGGCTGGAGTAGGGGGCGGGCACTCGGTGGTGTGGGCATTCAGATTTCATCTTTTTAAACAAGGTATACCGTCATTCCCGCGAAGGCGGGAATCCATCACCTGCACTTGAATTTTAAGCAAGGTAGCTTGATTTTGACAGATCCGGTGATGGATTGCCGCCTTCGCGGGAATGACGAAGCCTATGTTTTTAAATATTTTTAATTCTTATTATCAACGCAACCTAAGTCTAAACGCAGTTTCGCGCCCGCGCTTGATGTAAATTTATGTATATGATAGCTCCTGTCCAAAGGAGATATGCGATGCACAGCCCCGAACTCTTTGCGCTGTTGGCGGTGTGTGCTTTGGCGATTGGTGTTCATGGCTATTTTCATTCCCGGCAATTTTGGGAGGGGTTGCCGCCGATACTCGACGCCTTTGTTTCCATGGCGAGCTTTGCGGCATTGATCGCGGCATTTGTTTTTGCAGGCAGGCTGGGCCACATGTTTGGCCATCCGCATGCGGCGCGCTTGCTTGGCGTAACTGTCGTCATCGTTTTGGCCCGTGCCATCCGCACATGGATCGGCCTTGAACAAATTCGGTACCGTGCGGCGCGGGCGAAGAATCGCGATTGAACACAGCCATCCGCGCTGCTGATTTTGAAAACTTGCATTCCGCAGCAATACTCGGCATCGCAATTTGCAAATTAACCAACGGGCAATCGCAATGAGTTTTAACACATTTGGCCGCGTATTTCGCTTCACCACTTGGGGAGAAAGCCACGGCCCGGCCTTGGGCGCGGTGGTCGATGGATGCCCACCGGGAATTTCGTTGTCCGAAGCGGACATTCAGCCATTTCTGGATAAGCGCCGCCCCGGCACCTCGCGCTTTACAACGCAGCGGCAGGAACCCGATGCGGTGCGGATATTGTCGGGCGTGTTTGAAGGGCGCACAACTGGAACGCCGATTTCGCTGATGATCGAGAATGTCGATCAGCGCAGCAAGGATTACGGCGAAGTTGCCAAGGCGTATCGCCCCGGCCACGCAGATTATAGCTATGATGCCAAATATGGCTTTCGCGATTATCGCGGCGGCGGACGCAGCTCGGCGCGCGAAACCGCTGCCCGTGTTGCTGCTGGAGCAGTGGCAAGGGCAGTGATACCAGAAGTTGAGATCATCGCTTATGTAAGTGAAATTGGCGGTGACCGGATTGATCCGGATAATTTTGAATTCAGCCAGATCGATCAAAATCCGTTTTTCTGCCCCGATGAGGCGGCTGCGGCACGCTGGGAAAAGCTGGTCGATGAAGCGCGCAAGGCGGGGTCATCATTGGGCGCAGTGATCGAGTGTGTTGCAACCGGCGTTCCTGCGGGATGGGGCGCGCCGATCTATGCAAAACTCGACAGCGAACTTGCCGCCGCGATGATGAGCATCAATGCGGTCAAAGGCGTTGAAATCGGCGCTGGTTTTGATGCGGCACGGTTGCGCGGAGAGGAGAATGCAGATCGCATGCGGCCAGCCGCCACGGGCAGCAATCATCCGGAATTTCTGACCAATAATTCTGGCGGTATCGCTGGCGGAATTTCAACCGGGCAACCGGTTATCTGCCGCGTCGCATTCAAACCGACCAGCTCGATATTGACGCCGGTTGAGACGGTGACCCGCGAAGGCAATGCCGCCGAAATCGTCACCAAAGGCCGCCATGATCCGTGCGTCGGCATAAGGGGTACGCCGGTGGTCGCGGCGATGATGGCGTTGGTGCTGGCGGATCAAAAGCTGTTGCACCGCGCGCAATGCGGGTAACAATGGCAGTGTTGGGATGAATAGGGGCCGGAAGCTTGGCTGCGTTGATGATTAAAAAGAACATAAAAACATAAGCTTCGTCATTCCCGCGCAGGCGGGAATCCATCACCCGACCTAACAAAATCAAGCGATTTTGCTTAAAATTCTAGTGCGGGTGATGGATTCCCGCCTGCGCGGGAATGACGATATCCATTTTTCAAAAGTAAATTTTTGAACGTCAGCAAACCTTAAACCACCGTCTTCGACAACGCCTTTTCGGTTAGTCCTTTGTCGCCATCGACTGATCCAATCAATGATACGCTGCCATCTGCTTCGCGGCGGGCAACCAGGATAACGAATTCTTCGCCTGCGCCAGAAAATTCTTGCAAGCTGCGAACCCGTGCATTGCGCAAACGGGATTTTGGATCGATTGCCGCGCCAACAGATGCCCCATCTTTAATGACTTTGCGGGCATTGCGTTCCGCGCCAATTATGCCTTTTAGGCCGCCTTTATGGCCAGCGATTGTTTCGGCCAGTGCGCCCATTGGCACGGCGTTGCGGTGCGCATAGGTTAGCGTGGTTGCAAATTCGGTGATGCGGGTCTTGTCGTATCCTGCGCCAAACACCAATTTGACGATAGGCGTCATCGGCGCGCGGTCTTGTTTCGTTAGGCCCGCATCGGCCAATATTTCGCCGAAATCGGCGGCGTTGTTTTCTGCAAACAAAGAGAAATCATAGGCAAGGCCGATGGCGCGGTACAAAGCTTCACGGCTCCGGGCGTCAACGTCGCTTGCCAAATCGGCGCTGCTGCGGGCCGCAACCAACCAATCCGCGAGCGAAGAATTTTCGTCAGGGTGCGGTTCATCAACGGAGAAAGCATCGCCAAGCAACAATTCCGCGCTGCCCATTTGCAAATTGTCTTCGAACATGTCGTTTGCCGGACTGTCTTCCCATACCGGAACAACGGCTTGCCTCGGCGCGGCGGATTGCAGCGCCTGTTCAACTTCGCTTTCCAATCGTTTTGCCAAATCGGCTTCGGCTGCTACTTTCCAGTTGATGACGCCGTAAATGAAATCAATGGTGTCATCGTCCGACGAATAAGGCAGCAAGATACCGCGATACATGATCGTCATATCCCGGTCATTGACGAATTCGGCTTCAAAACCAATGGGCGCGCGGTTGGCGATAATTTGGAGATAATGATCGGTTATCCGCGACAACAAAGATCGCGGCGGTACTTGGTCAAGATAGGTAATTTCGTCGGAGATACCGCATTCGGAGCGCAATTTGCTGCCGACATACTGGATAGACGGGTTTTCGATACCAGAGGTGAAATCTAGCAATACACTATATTCGCCGAAGTCATCGACATTTTCCGGGTCAAGCTCTTCGATGCTGGGGTAATTTTTGTCGTGCAGTTGCGCTGTCCAAAAATTATAGGCACGAACCTGCATACGGCGCTCATCACCTGAAATTGATGGCGGCGGGTCAATGCCCGCATCCTCCTCAACTTCAGCGTCATAAGAAGTATACGCAGCATCCTGAGCTGCGTTTTCCTGGCCGAAAGGGTCAAATCCCCGTAAGTTATCCATATTCAGGTCCTGTTGATCGAAGGTCGCATTTTACCTCGTGTCACAACAATGCCCGATACATGGTTAAGGATTGGTAAATAACGTGCATTCAATATCGAGAAACCAATAGCGTGTATGCAGAAGTGAAATTTTGGACCACTTTGTAGCACGCTGACATTTGAGTATGGATTTGGCTTGAGTTTATATGGGTGTTGCTGCACGGCGTTTGAAAGGTTGTTATTGAGGTATTGGCCAATTTTCACAAATTTTGCAGCCATTTTTCGCGGGCCGCAAACAACCAGCAACCGGGCCGTTGGCTCACGACAGCAAGTTAAGTTAAATTTGAACCCATGGAAATTTCTAGAAACCGATCTTCACGCAGCACTGCCAAAGGCAATATGCGGAACAAATTTTTGAATTCGGCCACTGTCAGATGGTACGCTTTTTTGATCTTTCTGATTTCTGTGCTGCTGATGGGCGGGGCGTCGCGGCCCGATGTATTGTCACTTTTAATACTTAGGCCAATTGCATTTCTGTTTTTGGGTTACGCTTGTCTGGTTGTTTCGGCCAAAGAAATCGGCGCGATCCGCATACCGGTTATATTGCTGGCATGTTTGGCAGGCGTGATGGTGGTGCAACTTATTCCATTGCCGCCAGCTTTTTGGTCTTCATTGCCGCAGCGGGACTTGATTTATGCGGTATCAAAAGATCTTGGCCTGCAAGCAGTCTGGCGGCCATTGAGCTTGGTGCCTTCTAGAACATTGAACAGCCTAATGGCGTTGAGTGTGCCCGCCGCCGCGTTGATGCTGTTTGCCATATTGGACGACGACAAGCGCAGAAAAGCCCCGCTGGTGTTTATTTTAATGGGCGCGGTTTCCATGATGTTAGGCCTATTGCAAGTGGCCGGACCGGACGATGGTCCATTATACACTTATCAGATTACAAATAATGGCCAGATGGTCGGCTTTTTTGCCAACAGAAACCATCAGGCGGTTTTTCTCGCTTGCTTGACCCCGTTGATCATCGGAACCCTGTTCGATAGGCTTTCCAGCAAGCGTGCCGGCCGCGTTGACAAGAATTTTCTGCTCATCGCATTGGCGGTGGGGATGGTCTTTCTTTTGTTTCCTTACATATTGGTCACAGGGTCGCGCGCGGGATCTTTATTGGCGATTGTCGCACTGCTGTTTTCAGCGATGATGTGGCTGCTATGGCTCGCCACCGAACGGCGATTGGCAGCACATTCGGCCGATGCCCAGCCGACGCACCGAACCAGCCGCAGAAAATTTCCCGGCAGCATTGCGCTGGTGCCGGTTATCTCACTCGTGATTTTGCTGGGCGCAGTGTCGGTCATTTACTTCGACCGCGATCTGGCACTTAATCGCTACCAACAATTGAGTGAAGCTGAAGAGCTAAGGTCACAGACATTTCCCGTCTTGTTCGAAATGGCCAAAAGTCATTTTGGAGTTGGCGCAGGCTTTGGAAGTTTTGAATGGCTTTATAAGATGTGGGAGCCCGATGATCTGCTGATGACCAGCTATCTCAACCAGGCGCATAACGACCCAATGCAGCTAATTATCGAAGGCGGTCTGCCTGCCATTGCAATTTTCTGCGGCTTCGCATGGATGCTTTTGTCGCGCAGCGTGGCAATTGGACGCACCATAACCGAGCCCGGGCATACGCAGTATTCGGCCATTGCTGCATTGTTCGTCATATTGATTATTTTGGCCGCAAGCCTTGCGGACTACCCGCTTAGAACGCCTTTCATGATGTGCTTTTTCGGAATAATGTTTGGTATTTTTTTGACGCCGCCGCGTTCAATCCGAACGAGCGCTGAATAGACCCGATTAAAAGTGTTTACGCCATTTTGGCCTTGCTCTAAGTGAGGTCATGAGCAGAAGGATTTGTCTGAAATGAACTTGAAAAACCGGTCAGGGATTTGCTTGTTGATCGCGGTATCATTGTTGGTGTCCGCGTGCGCGACCCGTCAAGTCGTTGGCGGCGCACGGGACGTGACTGTCCTTAGCCAAGACACCAGCTTACCTGAACCATCTGGCGGCGATTTTGTGGCTGGTACGCGGCCATATCTAATCGGACCTTTTGACAAATTGTCGGTCGATGTTTTTGGTATCGACGAATTGAGCCGTCCCGAAGTGCAGGTGGACGCCAACGGTACCATCTCGCTTCCGCTGGCCGGAACGATTAATGCTTCGGGAAAATCGCCGCCTGAACTGGCGCGCGAAATCGAACGCGGGCTGCGCGCAAAATATGTCCGCAATCCGCAAGTCAGCGTCAATTTGAAAGAAACCGTGAGCCAAGTAGTCACCGTTGACGGACAGGTTACCAAACCCGGCCTGTATCCGGTGATTGGCAAGATGACGTTGATGCGCGCCGTGGCGACTGCGGGCGGAACCGGCGAGTTTGCCCGGCTTGAAGATGTGATCATCTTTCGCACTGTAAAGCAGGCGCGTTATGCCGGAGTATATAATCTGAAAGCAATCCGGTTGGGCAATTATGACGATCCTGAAGTTTTCGCAAACGACGTTATCGTGGTCGGCGATTCAGCCGCGCGGCGCAGATTTAAAGATCTGATCCAATTGGCGCCGCTTTTGTCGACGCCGCTGTTAATCTTGTTCCGCAAATAGGGCCACTATGTTGGTGCTTACCGACGGCCTCCTGAAAATTGTTTCGTCCTGCATGACCGAAAGTTGTTAAATTATGAATAGCCAGTTTTCAACATTACAAGCGGACGATCATGTACGGCGGGCGACAGAAATGCCGTTGGTGGAACACTATCTTCGCCTTGTGTTGCGATTTAAATGGCTGTTGTTGGCGATACTCGTTGGCGCGATCGTATTCGGGGCCATCGCTACGTTGCTTCAAACGCCTCAATATACTGCGACTACCCGCATTGAAATTAAGCGGCTGCAAGACAATGTTTCGGACGTTAAAGGCGTTGAACGAGACGAGACTGGCCAGGCGCTGGAATTTTATCAAACGCAATATGCGCTGTTGGAAGCCCGGTCGCTGGCGGAACGTGTGTCAGCGGATCTGAAGCTGGCAGAAAATAGGACATTCATTTCTGCGTTTGGAATTGAAAAGGCTGCTGGCGGCACGTCGCTGGGTGGTGGCCGCCCGATGGCCGCACGCGACAAAACCGCGCTTAAGCGGCTGGTTGCTGGCATATTGCTTGGCCGCGTAACAATTACACCTGTTCGCGGCTCCAGCCTCGTCGACATCGGATTTACTAGCCCATCAGCGAGCTTGTCTGCGGATATTTCGAAAAGCTGGGCGGTCCAGTTTACCCGGTCAAATTTGGACCGGCGCTATGCATCAACCAAAGAGGCGCGGGCGTTTCTGCAGGACCGGCTTGGCCAATTGGGCGAAAAGCTGGAAGTATCCGAGCGTCAGTTGGTTGCTTATGCATCGGATAAGCAGATTGTCACGCTTGGCGGCGGCGTTGGTAGCGATGGCAACAAACAACCGCAACGCACACTTGCGGCGGCGGATTTGGAAGCATTGAATAAAGAGCTTGCTGCCGCAACAGCCGACCGAATTACTTCGGCGAGCGGTATTAACAACGCCAGCGCAACCAGCAGCGAAGCCCTGAAAAGCGTCACGATTGGACAATTGCGAGCCAAGCGGGCTGAAGTTGCCTCAGAATATGCGAAAATTCTGGTGACATTTGAACCGCAATATCCGCCCGCACTGGCGCTTTCGTCACAGATAAAATCGCTGGACCGTGCGATTGGACAAGAAGAAAGCCGGTATGGAACGAACCAGGCCGATGGTTATCGTCAAGCGGTCGCGCGCGAGCGAGCGTTGTCGAATCGCGTCGGAGAATTGAAACGCGAACTGGTTGGTGAAAAGGGCAACAGCATCCAATATGATATTCTGCAACGTGAGGTGGATACGAACCGCCAACTTTACGAAAGCTTGTTGCAGCGCTTTAAAGAAATCGGTGTCGTAAGTATCGAAGATAACAATATTCTGATCGTCGATGCCGCAGAAACTCCTACTGGCCCCTCTAGTCCCAAGCTGTTCCTGAATTTGTTGTTGGCGACGCTTGCCGGTGTTGGCTTGTGCGCTCTGTTTGTCTTCGTCGCCGACCAGATTGATCAAGCGTTGAAAGATCCGCGTGACGTTGAACGCGTGTTGGGTATTCCATTGCTGGGCGCTACGCCAATGTCAGAAAACGAACCTTATGAGGAGTTGAAAGACCAAAAGTCAGCTTTGTATGAATCGTATATTTCATTCGTATCGCGCGCTGCGTTCTTAACCGATCACGGCTTCCCTCGAACGGTTCTGTTCACCAGTACTGTGGCCAATGAAGGAAAATCGATTAGTGCGGTGACCCTTGCACGGTTGTTGGCACGGCAAGGCAAGCGCACGATCATTATCGATGCGGATATGCGCAATCCTTCGGTTAACAAGTTCCTGGGCGTAAAGCGCGAAGATGGCTTGTCGAGCTATCTGACCGGGCAAGCGACCATGGACCAGGTGCGGCATCATTATAAGCCGCAGGGTTTTGATTATATTACAGCTGGTCCCACTCCGCCAAATGCGGCTGAACTGCTGTCCAGTATGAAGCTGGAGCAGTTGATCGAAGAATTGAAGAAAGAGTATCAGCATGTCATTGTCGATGCGCCGCCGGTGCTGGGTCTTGCCGACGCACCGATCGTCAGTTCGGTCGTTGAAGGCGTGATTTATACCTCCGAAGCCAACGGCGTTAAGCTGGGCACTATCAACTCCGCTTTGGCCCGGCTGCGCGACGTGAACGCCAATATCTTCGGCGCTTTGGTAACCAAATTGGACAATCGCAATCATGGATATGGCTATGGTTACGGATATGGCTATGGCTATGGCCAGACCAAGGACGAGTAAGACCAATGCCTTTGGTGGTTAAAAGAAGGGCCACTGCGCCAATCCCCCGGGCGCGATTTCTTTTGGTTCTGGTTTGTGTGTTGGCCGGTTGTTTTATTTCAATTGGCGGTGCGGTGGCCGAAGTTTTTCGGTCGAACGACCCGTTTAGAGCCAGCTCGAGTTGGCCGAAAAATGGTTACGCCTTTACTGCGGTTGCCGATTTCAAATTGGATGGGGCGGTAAAAGCGCAAGCTGAGCTGGCAAAGTCGGGGACAGCGCAAATTGAGACTGCACATTGGCAGGGTGTAGAAAATGCCGCCATGCGGGCATTCCGGCTTGATCCGTTAAATGCGTCTGCATTGCGCAGCTTAGCAATCGCCGCCGAGGCAAAGGGCAATGGCACGCGGGCAACGGCGATTATGGCCCACGCGCTTAAATTTTCACGGCGCGACACAACGGCCAACAACTGGCAATTGCGCCAATCTCTCGCGGCGGGAGATCTGCCGAAATCAATGCGGCTGCTCGACCGGATATTGCGGGAAGATGCCAGCTTGCGTCAACAATATATCCCTGTCTTGATAGCGGGCGCGTCTCAACCCGAAGGTTTTACAGCGATCTATCCGCTGCTTTTGAAGCAACCAGCGTGGGAAGCTGAATTCTGGTCGATGTCCGCAAATCAGCCCAATATCCCGCCCGAGATGGCCAAGCTTCGGCAGCGGTTGTTGCGAAAAAGAGGTCAGAAAACTCCGATGGTTCCTTTTCTGGTGACCGATGTTCATCTGATCAAAAATCTAATCCGCAATGACCAATTTGATGCCGCCAAATCTCTGCACAATTTTCTTGCAGGCAACGCAACTCAATCTGGTAAACTAGGCACCCGCAGCGCTGCCGTTGAAGCGACGTCCGGATTTGTATCCTTCGACTCCGCATTTGATTGGCAGCTAACGTCGCAAGGCGATGTCCAATCCTATCTCGACGATTCTGGTTCAGGCATCATTTTGGAAACTGGTTCAAATTCGATCGGTGTGTTTGCGCGGCATTTGGTCAAGATTGATGGCGGGCGATTCAGGATGAAGATTGAGGCGCAGCCGGTGCGGGGCATTGAGTTATTCGCTCGTTTGAAATGCGCCGAGAAGGGAAGCAAAACCCAAATATTCGATTTGCAGATGGAGCCAGATGTTTGGGTGTCAGATCAAGCTATCGGTTCAACTTGCCGTTGGTTCACACTCGAACTGTTGGCGCAAAATAAATTGGCCGACGCGGCGATGTTGAAGATAACGTCGGTGAAAGCAACGTCGATCAACTAACTGAAGCTTGCCCAAAATCCGGCTATAACGGGCCGCGACCCTAGATCGCCATAATCTCGATCCGGCTATGCAGCGTGCAAGCTTGTACGACCTCGACCTCTAAAGCCTCAATATGGACGGATTGTTGATAGTGAGTTGACGTTTTGTGGGGCGTCATCTCCAATCGTGTTATTTCCGCGTCACCAGTAACCGACACATTCGATCGCGGATTTTGGAACCCTGTTTTCGTCGGCGTGATGGCCAGCTCATTTGGCCGCCAACGCAAAACAGCATTCTTGAAATTGCCACTTATTTTATCAACCACATCAATTTGAAACTCGTCCTGCACCGTGATTGTTCTTTGATGGATAGCGCCCCAATAATCGACATAGCGAACGGTCGCAGAATTCTCTGTCGTTTCTAACAAGTCGCGCGTTAGCCATTCGCCATACAGAAACCGTCCAAGGCGCGGCATTTGATCGCGTCCGTCAAATTCGATGCTATTGTGCGCGGCGGTTGATGGATAATATTGCCAATCGTTCGCGGCGTAACTGTACGTCCCCGCATCTTGCAGCAAACATTGGCCATCATGCCAAATGTCGACGTGCAACGCGTCCGCTTGAACTGGCCGAA
>JAYUPJ010000255.1:0-4642 GCA_043760195.1 Sphingomonadales bacterium
GATCGGCTGGTTGGTGGATAACGCCATGCACGTTGCGTTCTTTGATGGGACGCGGGTGTTTTGGCCCAGCCGCGAAAATGGTGCGGTCAAGATACGCTCTGAAAATCCCTTATTGGCGATCGACGCTACATCGTAAACTTGAAAGCCCTTTTTGCCTTGGGCGACATACATATATTCACCGCGCAGTTGCAGGCATCCGACCTTGTCGCCTGTTCGTTGGATGATATTGGCAAATTCCTCGGCGGCATCGGTTTCACCCGATAGCTTTTTGTCAAAGACCGAACCGCGCACCCAGTTTTTCAGCTCCCGGCCATTTTGATCGACATGTAACTTGTAATAATCCGGATAGGCTTTGCCGTGCAGGAACGATCCGATCACCGCTTGCGGTTCTTCCCATTCGGTAACGCGCACCGCTTCAAAACCGTTGCCCAATCCCGCCCAAGCATTCAATCCGACAAAGTTGACGTAGTTTGTGCCCAGCAACATCAACTGCGCCATGATCGCATTATTGTCATTCTTCACCGACAGATGGCAATCGGTGCATTGCTTGGTTTCGGTCTTGCGCACGGTGTGCGGGAAATGCGGGGCAAATGCCTGACTGGAAAAACCAATCGAGCTGATCGGCGGTTGTTGCACATAGATGCGTTCGCGGTTGACGTTGGTTGATGATAGCACCAGCGCAGAAGTTGAACGGACCGGCGCAATGATATTGCCCTTGGTGGTTTGATGGCGTCCCAATTGGAACATATCTTCGCGCGCAACTTGCGGATTATAGGTGGCAAAGTTGCGAGATTCTTCCTCTTCATATTTGTGGGTCTTGGTTTTCCAGTTCGCCTCAATTGGCAAATGGCACCCGCCGCAACTTGTCGTCCACGAAAGGTGACAGGTGAAACAGGTCAATTTTTCTTCGCCGTGGGCGCGGTCCGCCACCGCAACATCCAGGCCGTAACGATATTCGCCGCTTTCTTTGCTGGCGCGGCCCATCAATTTGGACCGTGCAGATTTGGCGTTGAATTGCGGATTGCCCGGCGTCACGCTGTCCTTGACCAAGCTAACTTCCCATTCCAGCTCGGGATCGACAATCGACCTTTGAATAAGTTTTCGGCTGCCATCGGCTTCGAACATCCATTCAAACCGGCGGCGGCCATCGGCGTTCCGTAACACCGTCAGGTTGCTGCCGCCCGGACGTGCTGCCGGGCCGGATGTCAGCAAGGTTGGATAGGCGTCGGGCGTGCCGTGACAATCCTTGCAGCCGATCTCGACCGCATTGGCCACTTCGCCATAAATCAGCCCGTTGCCGTGGCTGTCCTGTCCGAAATGGCAGTCCGCGCATTGCAGCCCTTTTTCGGCATGGATATCCATCATGTGCACGGTCTTACCGGGGTTTACGCCCGGCGGCACAAACTTGCCTTCGCCCTTCTTGCGCCACTTTTCAGGGTCTTTGGGATCGACGATTTTGCCGTCGGCATCCAGCAAATTGCCTTCGCGGTCGCGTTTGAATATCGCCCGGAAATTCCAACCATGGCCATGATAGTCGGCGAACTGGGTGTCTTCCAGCTCTGGATTCAGATCGTAAACATTTCGCAAGAAATCCAGATCGCCCCATTTTCCGCGCGCAGCCGCTGCCTCTGGATTGCGGTCGAGTATCTTGAACCGCTCTGCGCCTGTCGGGTATTTTTGTTTTTCCGGCCACATCTTTGCAGCATCGGATTCATAATCCCACATCGTATAACCAAGGTAGCTGTTCAGAAAAATATTGGGCTGATGCATGTGGCAATTCATGCACTGTGCCGTCGGTATCGCCCGGGTAAAGGCGTGGCGCAGCGGATGGCCTTTTTCCTTTTCGGGCGATTTTTTGGGGGCATCGTCGTGATGATCGCCGGGTTGCTTCAACGCGCCATGTTCTCCGCCGCTGTGCTCATCATGGCCGCCCTCTTCCGGCTCCATCTTGTTTGCGATAGTGGGATCGATGGTCTGCGTTTGCCCGTCTCGGCCATATTGCGCATAGATCAGGCTGTGCCTGGGTTCACGGTCATTGGCGTAAATGACATGGCACGCGGCGCAGCCCGAATGGCGATAATCGCCGGGCTGGTCATTGGTCCCCATGAACCACATAAACGGATCGTTGAGCCGCGTCTTGTGGATGTTCAATATGGGTATTGCCACCCGCAAGCCCGTTCCTGGACCGCGGTTTGATTGCTTCAAATCCGGCCTGCCCGGTTCTTCAAGCCGCTGGATCGATCCGCTTGGATTGGGCAGACCGACCTCGGCAAATTGCGTGTTTACATTGCGGCCGCCGCGTTCAAACACCCGGAAGACGTCGCCGGGCGGAACCACCGTCCACATTGGCAGCGGATATAGAACCGATAAAGCGCCGCGCGCCCGTTCTGTCTCTGTCACTGTGCCGGGCGGCGAACCGGGTGATACGATTTTTGCGGCTTCGCCGTTCCGGGTATAGGCTTCGCCTGCGATATAGTTTTTGAACGGTAATATACCGTTGTTATAGGCTGCCCCGCCCCACAGCATTGCGCCCGATGCCATGATCGACCGTTCACCCGCCTCAATCGTTTCCATGTGGCACGCGCCGCAGGAATCGCGGACGACGCGGTAATCGGTGGGATTGATAAACCGGATAAACTCGGGCGATTCCTTGTTCAACAGCGCATAGCTGCGTTTCGGATTGGCGGACGATGGATAGTGCCAGCTTTTCGGATATTTGGGCAACACATGCGCGCTTTCACGGGCGGCAACATAGACCGGATCATTGTGCGCTAGGCCCGAATTGCCGCGCACATTGGCATCGCCGCCGTGGCAATCGGTACAACCCAGCCGCACCGCCGGTGATGTGTGCATCGTCGGCACATCGGTCTGCACATGGCAAGACGAACAGCCATCGGACTTTGCCGCAACCTCGGCCACCTCCTGATTGCGCGGGGCGGGCGGGAAATGGGGGTAAATGCGTTCGGTCGGTTTTTCTGCGTCACTGGCCCGGGTCAGGCTGGACGGCATGATCATCACCAAAAAGGCAAGCGCACCAAGGCGGAACAGGGCAGAGGGAAGGCGCATCAATAGGTCAGTATCACATTGGCGAGCACAGAATAATATTGTTTATTCCGCGGCCGGTTGGCGAACAAATCGTTGAACCCTTTACCCGGTTTCAGCGCCGCGACCGACAGCCGCCCGACGATATTCTGGGTTGCCTTTGGCCGCCAGATGACCGCCGCCGACAGATCAAAACCGATGTCTTTGGGGATGCTGCCTTCGGACCGTAGCACTTTCAAGCTGGACGTATTGGCGAACCATAAATGGTTTGCGTTGGCCGATAAACGCACTGTTGGCGTCAGGTCGAAATCTGCGCCGACGCCCAGCAGCACCGTGCCAGGATTGTTGAAATTCGACTGCCCTTGCTCTTTTGACGAACGCAGCGAGTTTAAAATGCCATTGCGGCCATTGATGCTGACCGCCCGTCCGCCGCCTGCAAACGGGATCGTTTGGCGGATCCAGTAACTGGTGTCGGCGCCTGCAAAGATCGGGTTTTCAAATATTGCGTCGAAGCCGGTTTCCGTATTGTCGAACGGATCCTTGTCGCCGCTGGCATATAAAGCGGATGCGCGCATGCGAATCCAGTTGGCATCATAGCTTGCCTCTGCCGCGCCAAAATAGGCGCGGATTTGCGCGTTCTTGCCAGTGAAAAAGCTTTGCCTGTCGGAACCCAACGCACCGTAAATTGACGCGGTCAAATTGATCCGGCCAATGCGTCCATCGGCATTATAGCCAAGATAGACGACATCATAATTGCGCCCGCGCAATGTCCCCAGCAATGCCGGGCGAACCGGAAATCCATTATCGTCAATTTCGGCCTGCTTTTTCTCGCGGTTCATATTGTAGACGACTGTCACTTGGCTGGTCAGTCCGGGAACTGGTAAATCCTGCCGGTACAGGTTGGCGATAAACACCCAATCGTTTCTTGGCCGCTGGACGATGCTGTTGAGTCCGGAGTTTGTGTCTTTTTCCAATCGCCAAAACGCCGCCAGATTATATTGGAAGCGGTTATTGTCGCGGTTGCCGAATAACCGGACGCCAAGCTGTTGGTCGTTAAACAGGAACCCGCGAAAATCGCTTTGAAACGGTTGGATGCCCACGCGAATGGATTCGAAATCATAATGGTCAGACGTGTTGCGCAAATGATAATCGACGAACAATTCTTGCACGCCCAAAAAATAATCGAACCGGCGCGAGGGTTTTGAAGGCTCGACAAAAAGCACGCGTTTTTCGGGGACGTTGACATAGCTGGCATTCAGCGCCAGCGTGATACGATACTCGATATCGGGCGGCTTGAACGCGGTTAGGCCTTTGATCAATGCCGCGCCGACGATAAACGTCTGTGCATAAACCTGGCTGGCGTCTTTGCCAAAAATATCAAGGTTACCCGGCCCTTCGGTGGTTTGTACGCCGACCGGAATGGGGAAAGTGCGCGGTTCAATCACCGTGTCGCTGACCGCGCTGGCGACGAAAAACCAATCGTCACCCTTGATCGGCAGCCACGGCACTTTTTCCCGGTCGATCGGACGGTCGCCTTTATAGGTGTTTTGGCCATAAGGATCGGACCAGCGTTCCTTGACCAAATTTAGCGATTCAACCA
>JAYUPJ010000256.1:0-11823 GCA_043760195.1 Sphingomonadales bacterium
TTCAAATCGGCCTCTCCTTTTTATCAGCCTGTCCGTTATGGTCATGGCCTCACCGGATCAATTGGAACGATGAAGATAGTTTCCGACGTCGCCGGACCAGCTGCAAATCCCGGGGTCTTGCGGGCTGAAAATCTGGGCAAAGTTGGCAAGCCGACGAAATTCAGAATCAACCAGATAGACTGTTCAACGGTCTCCACCAAAATTCGTGCAACTTATGTGGTTTATGATCCACTATTCGATGAAAGCGCGATGCAAATCGGTTCTTTGCGGGGGCAGTGCGGTTCTGGGCAGGGATTTTCCAAAGGCCGCAAACGGGCGATCAGAAAAGGTTAAATTTACCCGGCCACCTGCGCGACAAACAACTTCGCCAAACTGTCCCTCGAAAATTCTGCGTTCGCCAATTCGCGTGCATTGGTGCCGTATGCAGCTAAGCGTGCACGGTTGCTCATCTCTACAAGCGCATCGGCAAATGCCTCAGGACCGTCCGGCGGAACGGCAATTCCGCAATCATGTTCCGTAACCAGCTGCGCCACCCATCCTGGATAATTGGTCAATACCGGAAGGCCCGCCGCCAGATAGTCAAAGAATTTGTTCGGGGATGTGCCGTAATAAAAGGCAGGAATATTCGCCAATATCTGCAATCCCAAATCCGCAGACGCCATTAAACCGGTCAGTTTTGTTTTCGGAACGGGATCGTGGAATATCACGATATCTTGCAATGCTTCGGCTTGAACCCGCGCCACGAGCATGGCCTTTTCCGCACCATCGCCCACCAATACCAACTTGATACCGCTTATGTCGCGCTGTTTTAATACTGCCGCAGCATCAATTACCGCGCCAAGGCCGTTGGCTTTTCCGTGGGTGCCGGTAAAAATTGCCATGAAGTCATCTGCTGCAACGCCTGCGGGCCGCCATGGTTCGACATCGCCGCCAAACAGGTCCAAGTCACAGCCATTGGGGATCATCGCGATCTTGCTGCGATCAGGAACGTAGCGCGCGATGCCTTCGACAATGCCGGGGCTGAGGCCAATTAACCGGTCGGCAGATTTATAGCTGGCCCATTCGAGTACGCCCATCGCCCACAACACCAGCGGATTGGTAATTACGCCCATCTGGCGCGGCAATTCCGGCCATAGGTCGCGGACTTCAAAAACGAACGGTTTGCGCCGCAACCATTTCGCCGCAATACCCGGTATGCCCGCAGTTAGCGGCGTTGTCGTGGCAAAGACGATGTCGGCTGGCGCGGTCAATGCAACGCCAACACTGCGCATCGCGAATTTTAGAAACGTCATGCTGCGTTTGATCAGCCCGTCCTTGTTGCCGTAAGCCAAGTTAAACTCGATGACATGAATTCCGGCAACCATTCCCTCGCGGCGGCCATTTTGAAATTCGGTTTCCAGTCCGGTTTTGCCATTGGCGTAAGATCCGCACACCATGATGACTTCATGGCCAGACGATATCAGGCGCTGCGCCATTTCATAAGAACGTGTTCCGCCAGACCCTTGCGGCGTCGAAAAATGCTGGTGGAAATATAGGATTTTCATATTTCAGCGCAGCAGACTAGCGCAGCAGTCCGCAAGCATCGAACACTTTCTTGCCCTGAAGCAACGCGGCCGCAGTCTGCTTGAATTGCGCGTGAGCGGTCAAGAAAACGACGATGTCGGCGGCCTTCACTGCAGCAGACATATCGTGCAGCTCAATACCCAGATCAGCAAGCCCGCTCGGCAGGCTAGATACAAAAGGTTCGCAAACGATGACTTTGCCTAGACCTTGCGCTACCATAATTTTCACGGCGTCAACCGACGGGCTTTCGCGCAGATCATCGACATCGGGTTTGTAAGCCAGGCCCATGCAGGCGATTGTCGGGTTATCGAGTCCCGCCGCCAGCTTGGCCACTTGCGCGACCACCCAATGTGGTTTTGCATCATTCACTTCGCGCGCTGTGCGGATAATCCGTGCCTCTTCAGGGGCACTGTCGACGATGAACCAAGGGTCTACGGCGATGCAATGGCCGCCGACGCCGGTGCCCGGTTGCAGGATATTAACGCGAGGATGGCGGTTGGTAAGTGCGATTAACTCATAGACATCGACACCCAATTTGGCGGCGATAACCGATAGCTCGTTGGCAAATGCAATGTTTACATCGCGGAATGAATTTTCAGACAATTTGCACAATTCGGCAGTACGTGCATTGGTGACGTGGCATTCGCCTTTTACTGCGTGCTTGTAAAAGCTGACCGCCATCTCGCTACTTTTCGGTGTAATGCCGCCGATGACGCGGTCGTTTTCGACGACTTCCTGAATGACTTTACCCGGTAAGATGCGTTCGGGGCAATAGGCCAGGAATATGTCACCATCGGCACCGTCCAGTTCCGGGATTGTCAAATCAGGGCGCAATTCTTTCAGCCATGCGGCCAATTGTTCGGTCGCGCCAACGGGAGACGTTGATTCGAGGATCACCAGATTGCCAATTTCCAGCAATGGCGCGATCATATCTGCTGCTGACTTGATGTACTTTAAATCGGGCGCGTTGCCCTCTTTGAAAGGGGTTGGCACCGCGATCACAAATATATCGGCGGCTTCTGCCTTGGTTGTTGCCCGCAAGTTGCCATTGCTGACCACCTTGTTCAACAGGTCGTCCAGGCCCGGTTCAACAATATGGGCCCTTCCGCTATTGATCGTTTCAACAGCCACTTCATTGACGTCAACGCCGACGACTTGCAGCCCGGCATCGGCAAACACCGCCGCGCTGGGCAGGCCGACATAACCAAGACCGAAGACTGAAATTTTCAGCATAAACTATCCTATCTTACAAAAAATTGAGATCGGCCAAATCAAAGCTGCGCCAGAATTTCGACAATTCGCGCAGCTGCTTTGCCGTCACCATATGGGTTATGCGCCATCGACATGGCGGTATAGAATTCATCGTTATCAAGCAGCTCGTTAACGTGGGCAATAAGATTTGCGGTGTCGGTGCCCAGCAGCTTCACCGTTCCGGCCTCAATCGCCTCTGGACGTTCTGTGGTATCGCGCGTCACCAATACCGGCTTGCCAAAACTCGGCGCTTCTTCTTGCAAGCCGCCAGAGTCCGTCACCACGATATGACAAGCGTTCAGCATCCAGACAAATGGCAGATAAGATAGTGGTTCAATCAGGAATACATTTTCAACGCCGGATAAAGATGCGTCTGCCGCTTGTTTGACTTTTGGGTTCAAATGTACCGGGTAAACGATTTGCACATCGCCCCGCTTGCTCAGTTGCGCCAACGCCTCACATACTCTGGCAATACCGCCGTCGTGGTTTTCGCGGCGATGCCCGGTTACCAAAATCAGCCGTTTGCCAGCGTCCAAAAAAGGAAACTGCGCAGCAAGCGTCGCGTTCAGCGATGTGTCGGTATCAAGCTGGTCCTTGATCATCAGCAGCGCGTCGATCACGGTATTGCCGGTCACGTGAATAGTGTCCGCCGCGATATTTTCAGCAATCAGATTGCGCCGCGACAATTCGGTTGGCGCAAAATGCAAATTGCTCAATCGTCCGGTAATCTGGCGGTTCGCTTCTTCTGGCCAAGGTGACTGCAAATTGTGCGTGCGCAGGCCCGCTTCGACATGGCCAACGCGAATGCCTGCATAAAAAGCGGCGAGGGCGGCCGAGGTTGAAGTGGTAGTATCGCCGTGAACCAGCACGTAATCAGGCCGCAAATCAGCAAGCACTTTTTCCATGCCCTCCAATACTGCCGTGGTAATGTGCGTCAGCCCTTGGCCGCTCTTCATGATTTTCAGATCGATATCGGGAACGATACCAAACAGGCTATTTACCTGATCCAGCATTTCCGCATGTTGGCCGGTGACACACACCAATGATTCAAACCGCGCATCGGCGGCCAGCGCTTTCACGACCGGAGCCATTTTTATTGCTTCCGGGCGCGTTCCAAAAACGCTTAAGATCTTCATGGCTTCTCGCTCTTTTGCAATATGAAAATCGATGCGGTACCAAACATCTTTGGCATGAGTTTATGCAGCACTAAGAACAAGCGATAAAGCCAGACTCTGCCGAAAAAATAGGCAGGTTCCCAACTGTCTGTCATCACGCTTACGCTGCACTGATTAAAATAACGTTCAAAATCCTTGCGGCAATTCAACCGGTAAAAGGTTGGAAACGTGTCCACCGCTTTGCGGTGCAGCTGCACATATTTCAAAACGGCGTCGTGCAAGCGATTGGGGACCAGTGATGCCGCCAGTTTCAGATAACCATACCGGTTGGGTGTACGGATCGCGATCCAACCGCCCGGGCGCAGCAATCGCTGCAATTCATCTGCGACTGCCTTGGGGTCCTCGATATGTTCAAACACATAGTCGGAAACGATCAAATCAAAATTACCATCCGCAATCGGCAGCTTTTCTCCGGGCACGATCACATGCTGATGCGCTGACGTTGGATGCGTCAATACTTCGGGATCGACATCAGCAGCCGTCACCTCTGCGCCGCCATAACGAAGGTCTCGCAAATCGCGCAGCAGATATGAATCGGTTTCCAATTTGAAATCTTGGGCATATCTGTTTCGGCCGGCCCCATAATCCAAGACGCGTTTGACCGTGTGCCGCATAGCCAAGCCGCGGACCAAAGAGTAAAATGTAAGGTCACATTCTAATGCAGAAAAATTGTCCGCGACAATCTCTTCGTGCAAACGAAGTGCCGCCTCTCTCTTAACCCGCCCAATAAGCGCCATCGTCATTCCCTGTTATCTATATGGCGGCAAATGCGGTTGCATTCGACAAAGCGCCATAGCATATGAGCAGTAGCAATCAATGTTTTAGGTCGTGATCCTAGTGACCGTATTTTGACCTGTTTGGCATCAATCCAGAAAAAGACGGCTACGGCGTTAAACGGAAGGGCCAAATTGAACAGGCGCGGATGCATAAGTAAGATTTGGTGTTATGATACGCCATCAGGAAAAGAAAGAGGCCTTTTTTGACTGTCGAATTCCCCAAATGGCCGCACTTTAGTGACCAAGAAGCCGATGCAGCACGCGACATTATTGCATCCAACAAAGTCAATTACTGGACCGGAGACGTTGGCCGTGCCTTTGAACGCGAATTTGCGTTGTGGAACGGATCAACCCACGCCATCGCGCTCGCCAACGGCACATTGGCGCTCGATCTGCCGTTAAAGGCGATGGGCATTGGCCCCGGCGACAACGTTATTGTTACGCCGCGCACCTTTATTGCCTCGATTTCTTGCGTTGTGACGGCGGGCGCGACGCCTGTCTTCGCTGATGTTGACCGGGACAGCGGCAATATCAGCGCCGCAACAATCGCAAAGGTTATCGACGAAAAAACAAAGGCGATCATACCGGTCCATCTTGGCGGCTGGCCATGCGATATGACTGCGATAATGGATTTGGCGCGTCAGCATGATCTGTTGGTGATCGAAGATTGTGCGCAGGCGCACGGCGCCGCCGTGGACGGGCGATCCGTCGGCTCGATCGGCGATTGCGGGGCATGGTCATTTTGTCAGGACAAAATCATGACCACCGGCGGCGAAGGCGGAATGGTAACCACACAGAATGCAGACCTTTGGTCGGCCATGTGGTCGTATAAGGATCACGGCAAATCTTGGGACGCAGTGTACAACCGTGACCATCCCCCCGGCTTTCGTTGGCTGCATGAAAGTTTTGGGACCAATTGGCGGATGTTGGAAGTGCAATCGGCGATTGGCCGCATTCAACTGCAAAAAATGGCGGACTGGACCGCCCGGCGGACCAGCAATGCCCAAGGTATTCAGGCGGCTTTGGCCCAATATCCCCGCGCCGTCCGCGTCCCCGTTCCCGCCGCCGGATTGACCCATGGATATTACCGGCAATATGGCTACATCATCGAAAGCGGCCTGCGCGATGGTTGGAACCGGGACCGCATCGTCGCCGAGATTACGGCATTAGGATTCCCGGCATTTCAAGGGAGTTGTTCAGAGGTCTATCTGGAAAAAGCATTCGACAGCACCGGCTTGCGGCCCAAACAGCGATTGCCCAACGCCCGCGAATTGGGGGAAACAAGCATTATGTTCCTGACGCATCCGACAATCGGCGATGCACACCTTACCGAATACACCGCCGCCATAGCCAAGATATTCGCGTTGGCATCAAAGTAGCGCAGGCATGTTGTGCAAATGTGGCCGAATATGGGCCTAACCGCGAGCTTTTCGTTCGATCCCTCTGCGCTCGATGTTGACGATCATCGCGTTTGATAGCTTTATAGCAATCACGTCCAAAGCTTCAAAGCCGACGATCTCTCCGATTAAACCGCCGCGCGTTACAATCCTGTCTCCGACAACCAACGATGCCAAAAAATGTTTATGTTCACCGCTGCGGCGCAGTTGTGGACGCACCAGCAAAGCGAACCCCAGTACGAGTACGAAGGCGACCACAGCGATCTGCGCTAAAATTTCCCAAACTATCATGATCAATCGCCGCTCGTTGGCCCCTGCGACGTTTGAAATATCCAGCCCGTGCCAAAAATGCCGATAAGTAACAAAACGATATGCACTAGGATATATCCAGGCAACCAGAAAAATATGCCCGCGCTCACGCAAAAAATGATTGACCACATGAAGGATAGAGTGACCATGATCTGGAACCGCGCGACTTTTGACAGCTGGCTCAATCCGTTACTTTCCGGATCCATTATCGATTTGAAAATCTTGCCAAACATGCCATTCTCCGTTGTTATCAAAGCCACCTGTTAACTCTGCAATGCTGAGTTGACTCAAGCGCCCAAAACAAAGGAGGGTGAGTAAATAGACACTTGAGCCTTCATCGAAGTAAGGCATTAGGCTTTGCCGGTCGACATGGTCTTTAGTTTATGACGCAGCGCGGATATCCGCAGAAATCCTAAAGCCCTGCCTCCACCGCGATGCGAATGGCATCTGCTGTTGTCGCGACATTAAGGCGTTTTAAAAGCAGCGCCCGGTGCATCTTCACCGTCTGTTCGCTCAGGTTCATGTCAAAGGCGATTTGCTTGTTCAAATGCCCCGTTGCCATGTGCTCCAAAACTTGGCGCTGTCTGAGTGTAAGGGATTTGACGAGAATGGATGCGGCCATTCTGCGGCTAGAATTGGGCCCCGGCGCATCGGCCTCCAATTCGACCTGCGACCCCAAAAAATATTGCAGTTCACCCTCTTCGTCAAAAATCGGAGCCACCAAGACAGCGTTGCGAAACGGCGTGCCGTCTCGCTTGTAGTTGAGTATTTCGACCAGCACGGGGCTATGTTTTCGAACACCGCTGCGGATCGTTTCTGTCAACCAAGGCTCGGTCGCAGGTCCGGCGAGAAACCGGCAATTGCGGCCCAATATCGCATCCTCATCATAACCGGTCAGTTCGATGAAAGCAGCATTACAGGCAACAATCGGGTTATCTTTCAGCCTAGGATTACTGATCACCGAAGCAATAGGGCTGCCCGCAATAAGCGGCATAAGTCGCGGTGGGATGTCACCCATTTGAGCCATTATTTCTCCTTTGTTCAACTGTCGTTTGCGGCTTTAGCAACGAAACGCATAGAACAAGAACAAAAAACTGCTGGCCAGCGCACATGGTAAAAAGCCTAGGTTGAGCTTCACTGCCCCTAATCTATCTATCGTTCATCACATAAGTGATTTAGTTTCGCCTAGGGGAGAATAACATGACTTCGTTGAGTGCAGCCCAGTTCTTACTGGTTTACAACGCTTTTTCTTTTACTTTCGCGGCCATGGCGGCCGCGACGCTGTTTCTATGGCTAAGCCGGTCGCAAGTCGGACCAGCGTATAAGACGGCATTGACCATTTCCGGGTTGGTCACCGCAATCGCTTGCTATCATTATTTCCGCATTTTCGACAGTTGGTCGGAAGCGTATGAATTCAAAAATGGCGTGGTCACAGTGACCGGATACGCGTTTAATGACGCCTACCGCTATGTCGATTGGCTTCTGACCGTGCCACTTTTGCTGATCGAGCTCATCCTCGTCATGCGCTTGTCGGCGCAAGAGACCGTTTCGAAATCACTTACCTTGGGATCGGCTGCGGCTCTGATGGTGATTTTGGGCTACCCCGGCGAAATTGCCACCGACATTCCGACCCGCGTCATTTGGGGCACATTGTCAGCGATTCCGTTCGTGTACATCATGTGGCAGCTGTTTGCCGGTTTGAGCGCGTCGATAGCAAGCCAGCCCGAGAGCGTGCGTGAACTGATCAAAAAAGCGCGGTTGCTGACATTCGCATCATGGGGATTTTATCCCATCGTCTACATGATTCCGTACACCAACTTGAGCGGTGCGAACGTGAGTGTGGGCGTGCAAGTGGGCTACACGATTGCTGACCTGATTGCCAAGGTTGGTCTTGGCATTTTGATCTACATGATCGCCGTGCGGAAATCCCACGCCGAATATGGCAGCGATGAACTTGCAAAAGCGTAAAATGGAATTTGGGGGGCGGAGCAATCTGCCCCCCCTAACATAATGGCACTTCCCATACTTCTAACCAAGTCCACCCCTCTTGCGGGTTTCAATTGGACGGTGTTGCCCGCGGTCACGGCCGGGCTCATTCTCATCGACAGAAATGTCGTTGCGATGGATAGCGCCGCCGCGACAGCAATCGCATCCTTGCTCATTCTTCTCGTTGGCATCCCGCATGGTACGCTTGATGTCGAAATAGCGTTAGAGCGTTTTAAGCGGCAAGGATTTTCCGCCCGTTTGGGTGTGATTTCTGTTTATCTCTTCGGGGCTTTGGCGATGTGGGCGATCTGGACGGTAGCGCCGTCTGTTGCGCTTATTTCTTTCCTTATTCTGTCCATCGTGCATTTTGCCGCCGATTGGCACAATGCTGGCGAACGGTTCTTTGCCACCACCGTGGGCTGGGCTTTGATTGCCGTTCCAGCTCTATCGCATCCGCAAGCCGTGGCCTCTATATTCGAGATGTTGACCGTCGATGCGAACGGCGGCACGATTGCGGCATTGCTGGCTTGCACCGCAATCCCGGCGTTCTTCGGCAGCGTGATGTTCGCGGTAAAGGCATTTGAATGCGGCGATCATGTGATTGGCATAAACGTGCTAACTTGCCTTGCCGCCGCCATTCTGTTGCCACCCTTGGCCGGATTCGCAGTCTTCTTTTGCGGCCTGCATTCCCCGCGCCATTTGGGGGAAGCAATTCGTCAAGCCGGCGCAGCGTCTCGATTGGAAAAACTGATGCGCGGCAGCGCCGTTATGGCACTCACGCTCGCAGCAGCAGCACTCTTGTTTGCCAGTCAAAATCCGATTTCAATCGATGCCGGTGTTGTCAGAATGGCCTTTGTTCTGCTCTCCGTTCTGACGGTGCCGCATTTCATACTGGACCTTGTGATTGCGCAGCGGGTTCCAAGGATGCAATGCTAGGGTCCAGACGCTAAGGACCCTTCCCAAAAATTCATTCCACCGTCATCGCGACCCCATATTTGAGAACTTTGTGACTGCAATAACTTTTCCGCCAACACGTGACGCCGCGCTTGCTCGGCTTGCCGCATTCGTTCCGCATGCCGGCAGAGCCTATGCCAATGGGCGCAATGTCGATCATGGCCCCGGGCGTGAGCAAGCGGTGTCGATGCTCTCCCCGTATGTCCGTTACCGGATGTTAAGCGAGGCGGAGATTATTGAAACGGTGCTGGCGCAGCATTCCCCGCAATCGTGCGAAAAATTTGTTCAAGAAGTGCTTTGGCGCACTTATTGGAAGGGCTGGCTTGAAATGCATCCGTCCGTTTGGACGCGGTTCATTGATGAACGCGGCAATATGGCGCATGGCAGCGGCCTTGCAAAAGCGATCACGAATGCTGAAAACGGAACGACAGGCGTTGAAGGCTTCGATGATTGGGCGCACGAGTTGGTCGCCTTCGGTACGCTGCATAATCATGCAAGAATGTGGTTCGCCTCGATATGGATTTTCACCCTTGGTTTCCCTTGGGCCGCGGGTGCCGATTTCTTTTTAAGACACCTTGTAGATGCCGATCCGGCTTCAAACACATTGTCGTGGCGGTGGGTTGCCGGTCTGCAAACTGTGGGTAAAACTTACCTTGCCACTGCGGATAATATCGCGCGAAATACCGGCGGTCGGTTTTCACCAAAGGGACTGGCTACACGCGCTGACTGCCTTACCGAAGCATCAATCCCCGATATAATTCCATTGGCCTTAATTGACCATTGTATTCCGGACGTTCCGGTTTTGCTCTTACTGACGGGTGAGGATTTGACGCCCGAACAGGTCGTGCCGCGCAATGTTGATGTTCGCAAGATCCTGGCCGTTGACGTCGCGCCCGGCTGGCCATGGGGCGGCGCAGCTTTGGCATTTGTGAGCGGCGCGATGGACGACGCGGCGCAGCGTTCTGCTGAATATTTCCGATGTCCTGTTCAGCGCGCGGCCCAGCTTGATTCCGCGACTATTATAGCCGCCGCACAATTGGCTGGAGCAAAGGCAGTAATCACGCCCTATGCCCCGATCGGGCCGGTCGCCGATATGATCAAATCTGTTACCCCGGCGCTTGCAGACGAAGGGCTTGCGCTTATCCAGCTGCGCCGCGAATGGGACGAACGGTTCTGGCCGCACGCAAAGCGCGGTTTCTTCCCGTTCAAGGAACGCATCCCGGCAATTCTTCAAGATATTTATTCCGCCGGCAAACAAGGCAAGCTATTCTAACACGAAGGATTGGTCAGGGAGCCAGGTTGGCTCTAATTAGAATTACGGTGTAATTACGGTGACATAATTACGGTGACTAATTACGGTGACTAATTACGGTGACAGTGCACTTAACTATTGCGCCATCCGGGCCGGTTCCAAAAGTAAGTGCAACAGGACATGATCCTGTTGTCTTATGAAGGAGCAAGCGATGGGATTGTGTTACGAACATTTGAGCTATGTGGATCGGTTATCGATTGATGAAGGGCGCAGGGCTGGTTTGAGTTTGCGGGCAATTGCCCGCAAACTCAAACGTGCGCCTTCGACGGTAAGCCGGGATATCCGGCGAATGGGGCTGTATCGACCCGGCTATGATGCCCCACAGGCCTTTTTCCACGCATTGTACCGCCGCTCAGCAAGCCGCAGCGGTACCCGCAAGCTTATCGCGGGCAGCCCCTTGTTCGAGTTCGTCGCAAGCCAGATACGCACAGGCTGGTCTCCCTTGCAAATTGCAGGCAGACTGCGCCGCATGGAACCAAAGACCAGCCCCGGACCAAACTCTCTTGGTACAGTTTGCCACGAGACGATCTACACAGCACTTTACGCCCTGCCGCGTGGCGAACTGCGCCGTGAGCTGCTGAGCGCGCTGCGTCAGGGGCGCCAGAACCGCAGGCCACGCTCTCGCGGCACAGATCGCAGGCAAGGCTTTGTCACCGATGACATCAGGATCACGCAGCGCCCCGAAGACGTCGCCGGACGCCTCATCCCCGGCCACTGGGAGGGCGACCTCATCAAGGGCGCAGCAAACCGCTCTGCTGTTGGCACATTGGTCGAGCGCACCAGCCGCCTCGTCCTGCTTGCCCGCATGGACGCGCTCGACGCAGAGACTACCCGCTGCGCCTTCGAGCGATCCTTCGAGAATGTACCCGAACATTTACGCAAAAGCCTGACCTATGATCGCGGTACCGAGATGGCGCGCCATACCCAGCTGACAGCCAACACTGGTATCAAGGTGTGGTTCTGCGATCCCTACAGCCCGTGGCAACGCGGCAGCAACGAAAACGCCAACGGCCTCATCCGCCAATATCTACCCAAGGGAACCGACCTGTCCGGCCATAGCCAGGACGAACTCAACATCATCGCCGAACTCCTAAACAACA
>JAYUPJ010000257.1:0-4633 GCA_043760195.1 Sphingomonadales bacterium
CCCGCGCGGTACAGACCCGAATAGCTTCTCAAACCAAGACCTGCAAAACCTCGCAAACATGCTCAATCACACACCAAGAAAATGTCTTGCGTTCAAAACTCCCGCCGAGATATTCCTACCAAAACAACAACTGTTGCACTTCGAATGTGAATCCACCTTCCCGCCTTCGCGGGAATGACGAAGTTTGTGTTTTTATGTATTGTGTAGCGTGAATATCTACACCACCCAACGGCCCAGCGCCAAATTACAAACGGTGGCCGGTGCGGTCGCGTTTGGTGTCGAGATATTGCTGGTTGTGCTGGTTGGCCGCGATTTTTAGCGGCAGGCGTTCGAAAACTTCGATCGATTGCGCCTCCAGCCCGGCGACTTTCGCGGGATTATTTGTCAGCAACCGGACAGTGCCGATGCCCAGCAGCTGCAACATCTGCGCGGCCACCGCGAAATCGCGCGCGTCGATGGCGAAACCCAAACGGATATTGGCATCGACGGTATCAAACCCCTGATCTTGCAATGCATAAGCCCGCAGCTTGTTGATCAGGCCGATGCCCCGGCCCTCTTGCCGCAGATATAGCAACACGCCCCAGCTTGCGCCGGCCATGCGGCGCATGGCTTCGTGCAATTGCGGCCCGCAGTCGCATTTCAGGCTGCCCAAGATATCGCCAGTCATGCATTCTGAATGCAGGCGGACAACCGGCGCGCTGGCATCGCGGTTGCCGATGACAAGGGCGATGTGGTCGGCCGGGTCGGCCACGCTGCGAAACGCGATGATTTCGGCATTCTCACAGTCAGCGACCGGCAACCGCGCGCGGGTGGCGATAACAATCGAGCTGGCGTCGGCGAACGCCGCGACATCCGCCGCTGAAACGCTATCGCTGTCACTGGTATCACCATCCTGTTCGCAAACCAGAAACGCGGGCAATATCCCGGCATGCCTGGCCAATTCCATGGCGGCAGTCGCGGCCTCCACTTCGATCAGCGGCAATGCAGCAAACGGCCCCTTCATCGGGAATGCCAGATCAAGCGTCGGATCGGCGATTGCAATTGCCAGTGCCCCGCTCATCTCGCTTGGCAGGGCGATCATAACCGGCATTGCGGTATCCGCTGCGGCGCGCTGGTTGACCAGTTTCAAGGTGGCCGCGCGGCTGGCCGAAATCAAAATCGCAGCAGCGGCAAATTCGGTGGTGGTTTCAATCGCGCGCAACATCAAATCGCCGCTGGCCCCGCTTATCCGGATTGCCCAGCCCCGGCGCAGAGCATCGATAGCGCGTGCTGCGCGTTTTGGATCTGCGATCTTTGGCGAGGGGGCATTGCTGTTCAAAAATCGAATTCCGTCACTATCGGTGCATGATCCGATGGCTTGCCCCAACTGCGGCACATTTTGTCGACGACATGCTTCTTTGCCGTCACCGCCAGATCGGGCGTCGCCCACATATGGTCCAACCGGCGTCCACGATCAGTCGCTTCCCAATCGCGCGCGCGGTAACTCCACCAAGTATACAGTTTTTCGGCAGGATCCACAAACTGGCGGGCGATATCCACCCAATTGGACGCCGATTTCAGCCGGTCCAGCTTCTCTATTTCAACGGCGGTATGGCTGACGACATTGACAAGCTGTTTGTGGCTCCAGACATCTTGCTCCAACGGGGCGACGTTAAAGTCACCGGTTAAAATCGTCTTGTCACTGATCCCGCCCGACCATTCGATCATCCGTTCCAGAAAATCGAGCTTTTGCTTAAATTTGCCATTCTCGTCGTAATCGGGAACTTCGCCGCCTGCGGGTATGTAGACATTGTTTATGCGAACCCCGTTGTCGAGTTCCGCGCCAATATGCCGCGCCTCTCCATTTGCCTGCCAGTCGAGAATTTCCAGGTTGCGCAGCGGCACCTTGCTGACGATGGCGACGCCGTGGTGCATCGGCATGCCGTTGACCGCAAAGTTACGATAGCCCAATTGCCGAAACGGTCCTTCGGGGAATAATTCGTTCACGACCTTGGTTTCTTGCAAGCATAATATGTCAGGCGCTTCATCGCGCAGATAACGTTCCACTATGTCTAATCGGGCACGGACAGAATTTATGTTCCATGATGCAATGCGAAGGGTATTTGCCATGGCCGTTTGCTTAGTGCGCGAGTCGGATAACGGCAAGAGGAGTATTTTTCTGACGCTGGTTTCATCCCAATTATGCGCCCCGGCTAAGCGCGCCCGATAAGGCCCCAGACAAAGCAAAGCCCTCATCCCGGGGGCATTTGGGATGAGGGCTAGCTTGCGTTCGTCACGCTGGTATCAAAGGGGGAATATTGTTGTGGGCAACAGGGGGAAAACCACACAACGCCCTTCCTTCGATGCTCTATTTATATGCCAGCGAACCTGTCGTTTACATGAACAAGGACCGAATGTTGAACATCTCGACGTTACAATCCATCGCTTCGTCGCCGGAACGGGAAATTGAATGCTATTTTCTTTTGGCCACGCGCGGGTCTTTCCACCGGAAACTCGAATCGGCGATGGCGCTGTTGTATTTTACATTTGTGAGTCGGATGCTGGAGCGGTTGTTTTTTGAATCGAGCGCCACCCACCCGTTGAGCGCGTACCCGCTGGGTGCATTCGCGTCTTTGACAAACACCAGATTCATCGTGCCATATTCGGGGCGTTTTTTGTCACGCACTTCGATGCTGATCACGCTGTCGTTTATTGTCGGGATCATCTTGCCAAACCGCGACAGGTCTTGCCCCGGGTTCAACAATGCGGATAGCGGACTGTTGCCAATCGGCCAACGCTGCACCTGCCTTACGCCGTAATCGATCATGGTCAGCGCCTTGCCGTCGGCGACGATCAGCAGCGGGACATCTTTTTGATATTCGAAACGCACATGCCCGGGCCGTTTCAGCAACAGCTTTCCGGTCAGCACTTGGCCATTGCGGTCGGTTTGAGTGAAGGTTGCCGACATCGTCTTCACCGCCTGCATGTGCGCGACCACACTCGCCAGCTTGGCTTGATCGTCTTGTGCCACAGACGGTGCTGCCATCACCAGCGCGGTGGCCGCGATCAGGGCAGGTGCCAAAAATTTATGCATGTTTTCGCTTCCTTGGGGATTGGGTGTGTTCGGCCATTCGGTAGCTTGGCGCTATTGAATACGGGGTGAACCGTTTGAACAGGTTCTGGGGCTCGCCGGTTTGGACAAGCGCAGACCTGTGCGATCAAACCGGCTCGCCGTGCTGATCGCGCAAAACCTCGCGCCGCCCAATGTGATTGGGGGCAGAGACAAATCCGTCTTCTTCCATCCGGTCAATCAAGCGTGCAGCGCTATTATATCCGATCCGCAATTGGCGCTGGACCCAGCTGGTCGATGCCTTTTGGCTTTCAAACACAATCTGGCAGGCTTTGCGATACTGGGCATCTTCGGGGCTGTCATCGCCGCCAATTCCATCAAGTGCAAAGCCGCCGTCTTCGGGTTCTTCGGTCACCGCCTGAATATATTCGGGCTGGCCTTGTGTGCGCCAATAATCAGCAACCCGGCGCACTTCATCATCGGACACAAATGGTCCGTGGATGCGGGTGAGCTGCCGTCCGCCAGCCATGTAAAGCATGTCGCCTTTGCCCAGCAACTGTTCGGCACCTTGTTCGCCCAATATCGTCCGGCTGTCGATCTTGGATGTCACATGAAAGGAAATACGGGTTGGCAAGTTGGCCTTGATCACGCCGGTAATGACATCAACCGATGGTCTTTGCGTTGCCATTATCAGATGGATACCGGCGGCGCGGGCTTTTTGCGCCAGCCGCTGGATCAGGAATTCCACCTCTTTACCGGCGGTCATCATCAGATCGGCGAGCTCGTCGACGATTATCACGATCTGCGGCATCGGCTCGTACTCCAGGCTCTCTTCTTCATATTGCGGTTGCCCGGTCAACGGATCATAGCCGATTTGCACCTTGCGCCCCAGCGGCGTCCCCTTGGCCTTGGCGGCGCGAACCTTTTCGTTGAAATTTGCCAGATTGCGCACCGACAGCGACGACATCATTCGGTATCGTTCCTCCATTTGCTCAACCGCCCATTTCAGCGCCCGGATCGCTTTTGCAGGCTCGGTCACAACCGGCGACAACAGATGCGGGATGTCGTCATAGATCGACAGTTCCAGCATCTTGGGATCGATCATGATCATCCGGCATTGATCGGGCGTCAACCGATAGAGCAGCGACAGGATCATCGAATTGAGGCCAACAGATTTACCTGACCCGGTGGTCCCGGCAACCAGCAAATGCGGCATCGGCGCCAGATCGGCAATCACCGGATCGCCCGAAATGTTTTTGCCCAATATGATCGGCAATGTGCCCTTTTGTTCGGCAAAGGCATTGGACGAGACCATCTCGTGCAATACCACCGACTCCCTGTGAACATTGGGCAATTCGATACCCATGACGGTGCGGCCGGGAATGGTCGAAACGCGGGCGGACAAGGCCGACATATTGCGGGCGATATCTTCGGCGAGCTGGATGACTCGGCTGGATTTGATCCCGGCGGCGGGTTCCAGTTCGTACATGGTGACAACGGGGCCGGGGCGGACCGCGGTAATTTGGCCCTTCACATGGAAATCATCGAGCACCGTTTCCAGCAACCGCGCATTTGCTTCCAGCG
>JAYUPJ010000258.1:0-11769 GCA_043760195.1 Sphingomonadales bacterium
GACATCCGCCTTGGCTATGCCCGCTTTCTCCCAGCCAATACGGCACAGCGGATCGGCGGGTGTTCCCGCTTCGGGGGTGAGCAAAAAGCCTTCATGGTCAATGCCAAGCGATGCTATCCCGCACACTGCAGGGCGCGCAATGATGTTGGTCGCATCGAGCCGCCCGCCAAGGCCTACCTCGATAATCGCGGCGTCGGCGTGGGTTCCGGCGAATGCCAGAAACGCGGCGGCGGTGGTGACTTCAAAAAAGCTCGCGCCGATGTCATTCGCTTCGGCCACGTCCAATACTTGCGCCAACAAAGCGGCGAGCAGCGCGTCGTCGACCAACTTTCCGGCCACGCGAATACGTTCGTTAAAGCGCACCAGATGCGGGCTGGTATAGACATGCGTCGTCATTCCCGCCGCCTCGATCGCGGCGCGCAGAAACGCACAGGTTGACCCCTTGCCATTGGTGCCTGCGACATGGAACACTGGCGGCAAGCGGTCTTGCGGATTGCCGAGTGCGGCCATCAACGCCGCAATCCGCTCCAACCCCAAGATATCGCGCCCGGGCGATAATGCGGCAAAGCGGTCAAGCTGGGTCTGAACAGCGGGATCGGAGGAGGTGGCGTGGTCGGGCATAAAGTAACATCCGTTTGAAAAAAACTTCGTCACCCTGAACTTGTTTCAGGGTCTATTTCACCGAGCAAACCAATGCTCCAAGTTGCGGGATAGATGCTGAAACAAGTTCAGCATGACGTGTGCTGTTGATTAACCGCCTTGTTTTCAAGCAGCCTTCTTCCCCACCATCAAATAATCAACCAGTTTCGACAATGTCGCGCGCAATTCGTGCCGGTGCGTGACCATGTCGATCATGCCGTGAGCCAGCAGATATTCGGCGCGCTGGAAACCTTCGGGCAATTTCTCGCGGATCGTGTCCTGAATAACCCGTTGCCCGGCGAAGCCGATAAGCGCACCCGGCTCGGCAATCTGGATGTCGCCCAGCATCGCGTAACTGGCGGTCACGCCGCCGGTGGTCGGATCGGTCAAAACGACAATATAGGGCAGGCCAGCATCGTGCAGCATCTGGATCGCCACCGTGCTGCGCGGCATTTGCATCAGGCTCAATATACCCTCCTGCATCCGCGCGCCGCCTGCTGCAGTAAAAATAATATACGGGCAGCCCGCCTTGATCGCGGCTTTGACCGCATCGACGAAGCTTTCGCCCACCGCCATGCCCATTGACCCGCCCATGAAAGCGAAATCCTGTACGCTGACGATAACCGGCTGGCCATCAATCGCTCCCTTTGCGCTCATCATCGCATCGGTTTCGCCGGTGGCCGCGCGTGCCGCCTTTATCCGGTCGCTGTATTTCTTGGTGTCCCTGAACTTCAGCGGATCTTCGGGAACCTTTGGCGGGGCAAGCACGGTCCAGCTGTTATCATCAAAGATAGCGGCAAAGCGCACGGCAGGTCCGACCCGGCCATGATGGTCGCATTTCGGGCAAACCGATTGGTTTTCCTCAAATTCCTTGAGGAAGATCATCGCCTGACAGCCCTTGCATTTGTGCCACAAAGTATCGGCGGTTTCGCGCTTTGCGACAAAGGGCAGGGCGTTGCGGACACGGGTAACCCAGTTCATTTTTTTTCCTTAACAATCACCGAAGTGCTGAGCTTGTCGAAGCACGGCTCTCCGTTGATAACCACCCTTCGACAGGCTCACGGCTTCGGTTTATAATTAATGTTAGTCTGACTTTCGTGCCGCTGCAATCGCCTTAGCCAGCGTAGCCACATATTCGCGCACGGGGCCAGCCGCGCTTGTGCCATGCTGCGCGATCAGCTCGACAATAGCGGACCCCACGACAACGCCGTCGGCGACGCGCGCGATGCTGGCCGCTTGCTCCGGCGTGCGCACGCCAAAGCCGACCGCGACGGGCAGGTCTGTTCCCGCCTTTAACCGTGCCACGGCTTCGTCAATGCTGACCTGTGCGGCTTGTTGCAATCCGGTGATCCCGGCGACGCTAATATAATAGAGGAAGCCTGTGGCATTGCTAAGGATCGTCGGCAACCGCGCCGCATCGGTGGTGGGGGTGGCGAGGCGGATGACGGCGATGTCCTTGGCGCGCAAGGCATCGCCCAAGCTGTCGTCCTCTTCGACCGGAATATCGACGCAGATTACGCCGTCAACGCCCGCCGCAACGCAGGCATCGGCGAACCATTCCGGCCCGCGTATGGTCATCGGATTGGCATAACCCATCAGCACCAGTGGAACATCAGGATGGCGTGCGCGGAATGCGGCGGCAATGGCGAAGATGTCGGCGGTTTTCGTGCCCGCATTTAAGCTGCGGATATTCGCGGCCTGGATCGCGGGGCCATCGGCCATCGGATCGGTGAACGGCATGCCCAGTTCGATGATGCCAGCCCCGCCTTCGACTAGTGCGTCGAGGATCGCGGCAGTGTCGGCTGCGGACGGGTCGCCAGCGGTGACAAAGGTGATGAGCGCGGGGTGCGATTTGGCGAAGGCGTTGGAGAGGCGGGTCATGCATCCCCCTCTCTGCTGCGACTAGCAGGCAAGCCTGCAAGTCTCGCTTCTCTCCCCTGAAGGGAAGAGAGGGTATCAACTAAAGCCCTCTCCCCTTCAGGGGAGAGGAGGGAGCCGCAAAGCGGCGGAAGGAGAGGGGAAGTCATCTTCGCAATGACCGCAGCAATAGTCGCCAGCACCCCTTCCAAATTCTCCATGACGTCCCTGTTTGAAAATCTAATCACCCGGTATCCTTGCTCTTCCAGAAATTGTGTTCGTACAGCATCATAAACTTCACGGCCAGCATGCGTATCGCCGTCAATTTCAATCGCCAGTTTTGGTTCGTTGGCCGAAAAATCAACAATGTAATGGCCAATAACCTTGTGCTTGCGAAACTTAATCCCTTCAAACCGTTTTGCGCGAAGTTTTAGCCAGATGCGAATTTCCGGTTCAGTCATTTCACGCCGCATTTGCTTGGCAAATCCGATCAGTCTTGGGTCTCGCATTCGGCGTTACTGCCCCTCTCCGCTGCGACTAGGCAATAAATTGCCAAGTCTCGCTCCTCTCCCCTGAAGGGAAGAGGGCTTTTTCATATCCCAACCCCCAAAGCCGCCGCCACCGTGAAAATATCCTTGTCGCCGCGCCCGCACAGGTTCGCCAGGATTATCTGGTCGCGGTCCATTTTCTGGGCTTCGCGTTCCACTGCTGCAATCGCGTGCGCAGGTTCAAGCGCCGGGATGATGCCTTCGGTGCGGCAGAGCAATTGGAATGCCGCCAGCGCCTCGACATCGGTTACGCTGTCATACCGCACGCGGCCCGATTCCTTTAACCAGCTGTGTTCGGGGCCGATGCCGGGATAATCGAGACCCGCGCTGATCGAGTGTGCTTCTGCGATCTGGCCGTCTTCGTCTTGCAACAGATAGGTTTTGTTGCCGTGCAGGATTCCCGGCTTGCCGCCAGCCAAGGATGCGGCATGCTCCTTGTCGAGGCCGTGTCCTGCAGCTTCAATGCCCAGCATTTCGACGCTGGCATCGTCCAAAAACGGATGGAATAAACCAATGGCATTGCTGCCTCCGCCAATCGCAGCGACCAGCAAATCGGGCAGGCGGTTTATGCGGCTGAGCATCTGCGCCCGTGCTTCCCGCCCGATCACGCTTTGAAAATCGCGGACCAATTCAGGGTAAGGATGCGGGCCCGCCGCGGTGCCGATGATATAGAATGTGTCGTGGACATTGGCGACCCAATCACGCAGTGCGTCATTCATTGCGTCTTTCAATGTGCGCGCGCCGCTCTCGACGCCGATCACTTCTGCGCCGAGCAATTTCATGCGGAACACATTGGGTTGCTGCCGCTCCATATCGCGCGCACCCATGTAAATGACGCAGGGCAGGCCGAAACGTGCGCAGACGGTTGCGGTGGCGACGCCGTGTTGCCCCGCGCCGGTTTCGGCGATAATCCGCGTCTTGCCCATCCGCATGGCGAGCAATATCTGGCCGATGCAATTGTTGATTTTGTGCGCGCCGGTGTGGTTCAGCTCATCGCGCTTAAACCAGATTTGCGCGCCTTTTCCGGCGGGCGCCGTCTTGCGGACTTCCTCGGTCAGGCGCTCGGCATAATAAAGCGGGCTGGGCCGGCCGACATAATGTTCGAGCAGATCATCGAACTGCGCCGCAAAGGCGGGATCGGCCTGTGCAGCGCGATATTCGCGTTCCAGATCGAGCACCAACGGCATCAGCGTTTCGGCGACATAGCGCCCACCAAACTGGCCAAAATGGCCGCGTTCGTCGGGTTGGTTGCGAAAGGAGTTAGCGTTCTGGGTCATTGTTTAAAAGTGCCATCAGGATGAACCGTAGTGCTGAGCCTGTCGAAGTACGTCTCTAAGTGAAGCGCCCTTCGACAGGCTCAGGGCTACGGTATGGATATTAGACTAAATGTCCCGAACCGCTTTGCAGAAAGCGGCAATCTTGGCAACATCCTTCACACCCGGTTCGCTTTCAACGCCCGATGATGCGTCGACCATCTGCGCGCCGGTGGCTCGGATCGCCGCCGCAACATTGTCCGGGCCGAGGCCGCCAGCCAGCGCCCAAGGAATTTTATGCTGATGCGCGGTGAGCAATGACCAATCAAAACTGGTTCCCGTTCCGCCGGGCAACGCCTGCGCCGGGGCATCGAACAGCAACCGGTCGGCAACACCAATATAGCGTTCGCTGTCAATCAAGGTCTGCGCGCTGCGCACGCCCAGAGCCTTCCAAATCTCGACATCGGCCTGCTGTTTTAAGATATTCAACCACTCCGGTGTTTCGTTGCCGTGGAATTGGATCACATCGGGGCGCACCAAACCCAGCGCCTTTGCGGTGGTTTCGATGTCGGCATTCACCAGCAACAGCACCGTGGTCAGATGCGCAGGCGCCGCATTTTCGAGCGCGGCAGCTTGTTCCAGCGACACATGGCGCGGGCTGGCGGGGAAATGGACAAGGCCGATATGCGTCGCGCCCGCATCGGCGGCGGCGTTAATCGCGGCGATATCGGAAAGGCCGCAGATTTTAATTTGGGTTTGCATCAATCGTTGACCTGCAAAGGCTCAGGAAACTCAACCACTACGGCCTTTATCTCTCCATCTTCTTCAAATGCGGCCCTGCACAGTGTATGTAGAACGCCATCCATCCGCCTTAAGCCGCTGCATGCACCTGCAATCACTTTTTTCGGAATATCCTCTCCAATTGCGACTGATTTTATAAGAATGCGATTCGCGTCATCCGCTTCCGCAAAACCAGAAAAAACCAGTTTGCTTTTGGGGTTGCCCGAATTCATGAAAGTGATGCTTTTTCCGCCGATCATGGTTGCACTATCACAAGAAGGCGCAGGCAAGAATTCTATCGACCGATATCCCTGATAGACTCTAGCAACTTCTTCTTTCAGCACAATTTCTGCAATAGGACTAAACGAACAGCTGCCCGTAAATTGCTTGGTTTCGTCGATCCTCAGCAGATCATCGTCAATTGTGAATTTTACCAAATTAGCCCGCCGATTACCTAAGCCGTCCTTTAGTTCAACAAAACAGGCAATGTCTCGTCTTCCGGCGCTGTCGTCAGAGCTAAACATTTGGCAGCGCCCGGTTGCTGGTTTTGGATCGAGCCCGTACTCAATCACCCCAGTAACTTCTAGGCTGTACTCATCCGTTCCCGGCTTTCCTGTGAATTTTAGAATTGATTCTTCCGATTTAGAATCCTTCAAAAATTCAATACTGTTTTGCCAATCGGTTTTGACGCCCATACAGTTAATAGTGGAAGTTGAGAAAAAATCCCTCAGGCGGGTTAGTTGAAAAGCAAAGCGATCAGCAGGTTGGCACTTTCCCGCCAATTCTAACATTGCTGGTTTTTCCGTCTGTGCCTGTCCAGACGTCGAACAGAGTAAGGCGACGGATATTAGAAACGCTCTCATAACTCACCTATAATAGCTCGTGCCGCATCCACCAGACATAACCCACTAGTCAAATGCGCGATTGCGGCTTTCTCCAGAACGGCGGCGTTAATCGCGGCGATATCGGAAAGGCCGCAGATTTTGATTTGGGTGTTCAACTTATTTCTCACAAACTACGCCGCCCCAGCGGAAGTTGGGGCCCAGTGCGTCTTGCCGCTTTAACCAACCTCAGATCAATAACGCAAGGCGTGATAGGTTCCAGCCTGCGCCGAAGCGGCGTGGTTTGTTTACTTAGGCGTCTCCGGCGACGTCTACTGTTTCTTCGCTGTTTAACCATTTATACAATCCGCCGCCGATCAATCCGCCAATAATAGGTGCGGCCCAGAACAGCCATAATTGCTGCAGTGCCAATCCGCCAACCACCAATGCGGGGCCGGTGCTGCGTGCCGGGTTTACCGATGTGTTGGTGACGGGGATTGAGATCAGGTGGATCAATGTCAGCGCAAGGCCGATGGCGATTGGCGCAAATCCAGCCGGAGCGCGGCCATCGGTTGCGCCCATGATCACCCAAAGGAACCCTGCGGTCAGGACGATTTCAATGATGAAGCCCGACACCACCGAATATTTGCCCGGCGATCCTATACCCACGCCGTTGGCCGCCAACCCATTGGCTTCCAATGAATATCCGGCGCTGCCGCTGGCGATGTAATAGAGCAGAAACGCGGCGATGATCGCGCCGACCACTTGCGCGGCGACATACATAGGGATTTCTTTGGCATTAAATCTTCCGCCCGCCCAAAGCCCAATGGTGACAGCAGGATTCAAATGGCAGCCTGAAATATGCCCGATTGCGTAAGCCATGGTAATCACCGTCAACCCGAACGCCAATGATACGCCGAGCAAGCCAATACCGACATCGGGAAACGCTGCCGCCAAAACCGCGCTACCGCATCCGCCGAACACCAGCCAGAATGTGCCAATACATTCGGCAATCGCTTTCTTTATATCCGTCATAACACTCTCCCTCCAAGAAGCTGATTTGGATAGGCTATCGCAAAAACGGGGTAAGGGGGAGTAAAATTTCGTGCGCGGGTTTCCCGATAAAATACAATGCGGCGTTACAATGTCCCGACTATCGCCCGGGCCGCATCATCGGGGATTTCCGCGCCGGTTATCGGGCGTCCTATTACTAGAACCGACGCGCCATCATCGCGCGCTTGGCGGGGCGTGACGATACGTTTTTGGTCGCCGGTATTGCCGCCAGCGGGGCGCAATCCGGGGACCACGAAAAACCCGTTCTTCCACGCCTTGTGTGCAGCTTTTACCTCTTGGCCGGAACAGACAATGCCGTCCAATCCAGCTTCGCGCGCCAAAGCGGCAAGGCGCTCGACCTGTGCGTGGGGATCATCGGATACGCCAATGCGGTTCAAGTCATGGTCGTCGAGGCTGGTCAATACAGTGACCGCGACCACTTTGGTATGTGCGCCCGCCGCCGCCTTGGCATCCTCCATCATCGCGCGGCCGCCCGATGCGTGGACGGTCAGTATTGCGGGTTCCAGTCCGTTGATCGCCTGCACTGCTTTGGCCACGGTGTTAGGGATATCATGCAGTTTCAAATCGAGGAAAATCGGTAGGCCGAGCTTGGCAATTTCGTGCACACCGTGATGGCCGTTGGCGCAGAAAAATTCGAGGCCCAATTTCACGCCGCCGACATGATGCTTAACCGCTTTGGCAAGCGCAAGCGCGTTGTCCAGATTGGGGGTGTCGATGGCGACATAGACCGGATTGCTCATATTCCTGAGCCCGAAGAACCTGACGAGCCGCCATAGCCCCGTGCACCTAAATCCTCACGGCCCAAATCCAGCGGCGCGTGATAGCTTTTGCCCTCCAGTGACAAGATCCGCCGCTTCATCCGCCAATGGGTTGCGCGGTGCCAAATCCATAGCGGCAAAAATCCAACGAAAAAGCTGATGATAACAAGCATCGGCAATTTGGTGTCGAGCAACATCCCGCCCCACAGTTTTACCGAAACCGGTTCCCAGTTGTTGATCGCAAAAATAGTAAGCCCGACGAGCAGTGCCACCCAAAGGAGAGTTTTCAGAAATCGCATTGTTTGGCCTCCTTGGGAGAATTGGAGATTTTGGTTACCTTATGGCAAGTTGCGGCGAGTTGCTAGGGGGTTGGTTGAGTTTCTAACTTGCCGCGTTCCCGCCGCAAAACTTGTCATCCTCGCGAATGCGGGGATCCAAGGCCGAATCTACAATCTTAATTTGCCGCGTAGGCTTAAAATTGCAATTCAGGCCATGGATCCCCGATCAAGCCGGGGATGACAATATTTTGCGTTTGGGTTTAAACTATGCCCCAAAAACCCGGGCGAATATCGTGTCGATATGCTTGAAATGATAATCGAGATTGAACCGTTCTTCCAAATCCGTCGCCGACATTTTCGCCGCAACATCCGGGTCGGCTTTCAGCAGTTCGAGCAACGACAGCGCGCCGTCGGATTCCCATACCTTCATCGCGTTGCGCTGGACGATACTATAGCTGTCCTCACGGCTGATGCCTGCCTGCGTTAGCGCCAGCAAAACGCGCTGCGAATGGACAAGTCCGCCCATCCGGTCGAGGTTCTTCTGCATACGCACGGGATAAATCAGCAGCTTTTCGATCACGCCAGTGAGCCGCCCGAGCGCAAAATCCAGCGTGATCGTGGCGTCGGGGCCGATGTAGCGTTCCACCGAACTGTGCGAAATATCGCGCTCATGCCAAAGCGCGACATTCTCCATCGCCGGGGTCACGGCGGCGCGCACCATGCGGGCAAGGCCGGTGAGATTCTCGGTCAGGATCGGGTTGCGCTTGTGCGGCATGGCCGACGAACCCTTTTGTCCGGGGCTGAAATACTCTTCGGCTTCCAAAACTTCGGTGCGCTGCAAATGCCGGATTTCAACGGCAAGCCGCTCGATGGACGAAGCAACCACGCCGAGCACGGCGAAATACATCGCATGCCGGTCACGCGGGATAACCTGCGTCGACACTGGCTCAATCGCAAGGCCAAGCTTGCCTGCGACATGCGCCTCCACCGACGGATCGATATTGGCGAATGTTCCGACCGCGCCTGAAATCGCGCAGGTCGCAATCTCCGCCCGCGCCAGCACCAACCGTTCGCGTCCGCGCGCAAATTCGGCGTATGCTTGGGCGAGCTTCATACCAAAAGTCACAGGCTCACCATGGATACCATGGCTGCGGCCAATTGTAGGGGTGAATTTATGCTCCAGCGCGCGGGTTTTGATCGCGGCAAGCAACTTATCCATATCGGCAATTAACAAGTCCGCCGCCTGCGCCAATTGGACCGCAAGGCAGGTGTCGAGAACGTCGCTGCTGGTCATGCCCTGATGCATGAAGCGCGCTTCGTCACCGACATTTTCCGCCACCCAGGTCAGGAACGCGATCACGTCATGCTTGGTCACCGCCTCAATCGCGTCAATTGCCGCGACATCGATTTTGGGGTTCGTCGCCCACCAATCCCACAGCGCCTTCGCCGCGCTTTGCGGCACAACGCCCAGCTGCGCCAGCTTGTCGGTGGCGTGCGCCTCGATCTCGAACCAGATGCGAAATTTATTCTCAGGCTCCCAGATTGCGGTCATTTCGGGGCGGGAATAACGAGGGACCATTTGAAGAAGCTTTCTGGCAAGAGTTTAAGAGTCGCAGCGCGCCTAGCAGAACGCGAGATAACGCGAAAGGGGAGCCGCCGACAATTTCCTGTGGATTAGCGGCATATCCCCTTGGCGTTGCGCGTTTACGCCGCTATCGAAACCGCAATGTCCGACACAATCGATACCGATATTCCCGAAGACCCGTTTGATGCCATCGTCGATGCGCCGTTCGATGCGGCGCTGTCCGAACGGTATTTGATCTATGCGATGTCGACGATTACGGCGCGGTCGCTGCCCGATTTGCGCGATGGTTTAAAGCCTGTCCACAGGCGTCTGCTTTGGGCGATGCGATTGCTGAAACTGGATCCAGCCAACGGTTACAAGAAATGTGCCCGCGTCGTCGGCGATGTTATCGGCAAATATCATCCGCACGGTGACCAGTCGGTTTATGACGCGATGGTCCGGCTAGCCCAGACGTTTTCGCTGCGCTATCCCTTGGTCGACGGACAGGGCAATTTCGGCAATATCGACGGCGATAATGCGGCGGCGTACCGGTATACCGAGGCGCGGCTGACCAAAACCGCCATTGAGTTGATGAACGGGCTGGATGAAAACGGTGCCGATTACCGCCCGACTTATAATGGCGAGGATGAAGAGCCGGAGGTGATGCCGGGCCTGTTTCCCAATCTGCTTGCCAATGGTGCCAGCGGGATTGCGGTCGGCATGGCGACCAGCATTCCGTCGCATAATGCTGCCGAAGTTTTGGACGCGGCGATGCTGTTGATCGATGAACCGGGTGCCAGCCACGCGCAGTTGATGGAAATTGTGCAAGGTCCCGATTTTGCCACCGGCGGCATATTGGTCGATGGCAAGGACGTGATCAGCAACGCCTATGAAACCGGGCGCGGCGCAATGCGGGTGCGGGCGCGCTGGCACAAGGAAGACGAGGGCCGCGGCACGTGGGTCGCGGTGATTACGGAAATCCCGTATCAGGTGCAAAAGGGCAAGCTGATCGAGGCGATTGCCAATCTGATCGGCGACAAGAAACTGCCGATTTTGGCCGACGTCCGCGACGAGTCGGATAGTGAAATCCGCATCGTACTTGAACCCAAAACGCGCAACATTGATCCCGAAGATTTGATGAACGCGCTGTACCGGATGACCGATCTGGAAACGCGGTTCTCGCTCAACATGAATGTGCTCGATGACAAGCGCACCCCGCGCGTCATGGGGCTGGGCGAGGTACTGCGCGAATGGTTGCGGCACCAGATCGAGGTGTTGATCCGCAAATCGCAGCATCGGCTGGAAAAGATTGACGGGCGGCTGGAGCTGCTCGGCGGCTATATCATCGCTTTCCTCAATCTCGACCGGATCATCGAAATCATCCGCAACGAGGATGAACCCAAGCCGGTGATGATGGACGAATTCCAGCTAACCGACCGGCAAGCCGAAGCGATCCTGAACATGCGGCTGCGTTCATTACGCAAGCTGGAGGAAATGGAGCTTCGGCGCGAACTCGATGCGCTAACGGCGGAACGCGAAGAGCTGGTCAAGCTGATCGAAAGCCCGGCGCGGCAACGCACGCGCATGAAGCGTGACCTGACGGCTTTGCGGAACGCTTATGGCCCCGATACTTTGCTCGGCAAACGCCGGACGACGTTGGTGGAGGCGGGCGCATCGCGGGAAATTTCGCTGGAATCGCTGATCGAAAAGGAACCGGTGACGATCATCATGTCGAAACGCGGCTGGATCAAGGCGATGAAAGGTCACGCCGATTTGGCGGCACAAAAGGATTTCAAGTTCAAAGAAGGCGACGGCCCCGCTTATGCGTTTCACGCGCAGACCACCGACAAGATACTGGTCGCCACCGCCAATGGTCGCTTCTATACTTTGGGCGCGGACAAGTTACCCGGCGCGCGCGGATTTGGTGAGCCGCTGGGGACGATGATCGACATCGAAGGCGGCAATGATATTGTCGCGTTGTTGCCCGCCACGGCGGATGGCCGGATGCTGCTGGCGTCATCAAACGGCAAAGGCTTTATTGCCAAAATGGCCGATGTCATCGCCGAAACCCGCAAGGGACGTCAGGTGGTGAATGTGAAATCGCCGGTGCGGTTGAAAGTGGTCCGCGTTGCCCCGCCCGAACCCGCCAGTGACGAGGCGAAGAAGGACGAATATGTCGCGGTGGTTGGCGACAACC
>JAYUPJ010000259.1:0-11665 GCA_043760195.1 Sphingomonadales bacterium
GAAACCGAAGCAGACGCCAATGCTGGACGGATTTCATATAACTCGCCGCTTGGCCGGGCAATGATTGGCCGCAAGGTGGATGACGAGATTGAAGTTACCGTTCCTTCCGGTGATAAATATTATCGTGTCCAGAAAATCGAATTCGTTTGATTCGAGCGCAATCGGGGCACGGCATTTGAACAAGTTGACCCTTTCTCCGACGGCATGCGTTCTGGCCGCGATCAGCGTGCTCATTTTCGTCATCAGCCTGTTTCCCGGGATGCAGGAAGTCATCGAACCCGCGGGCGGCTTAATTCCCGCCAGATTTTATGGCAGTGACGCTGATTTGGCGGATGTGGCGACGTTGATACCGGCTTGGTTGACACCATTTTCGGCGCCTTTCATCACCACCGGATTTATCGACTTGCTGCTCAGATCGCTCATGCTGCTTTTCCTGGGCAGCATGATCGAGAAAATTTTGGGGTGGCAGGGGGTGCTGTTGCTGTTTTTCGCAGGCGCAATCGCATCGGCGGCGATGCTTGTGTTGCTGACACCTGAATCATTGCGCTCAAATACCGGATCGTTCAACGCCAACTCGGCAATTGTGGCGGCGTATCTGGTCTTATATCCAATCGCCAAATCGCAACCATGGCGGGGTCTGTCGGCTGATCAGGCCAGATCGTTGCAGCTGTTATTGCTGTGGTTTTTCCTAAATCTCGCTTTAGGATTTCCGACAAGTTTTGAAGCTTTGGCCGAGCGGGTTATTGCCCCCGTCGCCGCATTTGGAACCGGCCTGTTGCTGGCCCGGCCATTGTTGCTGATGAAATACCGCCACGCTTAGGAAGCCGGATCTGGTTCCAATAGCCGGTGCAGGTGAACCACCACATACTTCATTTCGGCATCATCGACGGTCCTTTGTGCCGCGCTGCGCCAAGCTTCTTCGGCTTCATCATAGTTTGGGAAAAGGCCGACCATGTCGATGTTCGCCAGATCGGTGAAATCGAGCGTCTGCGGATCGGAGACCTTTCCGCCAAATACCAGATGTAGTTTTGACTTTTTCAACTGGTACCACTCCTTTGGTCAAAGCAAGACTTCGCAATTTTTTGCGGCTTTAGCGTCCCAACCGCTGAAATTCTAGTCTCGTTTGCGTGCCGCTTCACTCGCGGCTTGCCCTGCGGCTTTGACGGCCTCGGTTGCTTTGCTGACCAAATCGCGAAACTGTTCGCGCGCACTATCCTTATTGATGCCCAGATTGTCGATCTTTTCTTTGCCCGCAGCTTTCGCAGCATTGGCCATTTCACGCGCCTTGGCGTTGAGTTTCTTTCCGGTGCCGCCGAGTATTTTTTCTTCGCGTTCGGATTTCGGAATCAATGCGCCAATTATCGCGCCCAGAGCAATGCCGCCGATCACCATCGCCAAAGGATTCTGGTCTATTGTATCGCCCGACTTAATTGCCGCTTTGTTGGCCAGATGCCGCGTGGATTGGACGCTGCGTGATGCGGCATCCTTGCTTTTGTCGTATGCTTCGCTGGCCTTTTTCCGGGCCGCCGCAGTGGTTTCGGTGGCTTTATTTTTCGCGGTACTAATGCCGTCTTTTGCGCCGTCTGCCGCAGTTTTGATGGTCTCAGTCAACTTGTTCATAGCCAATTCCTATTCCTCAACATCATTGATGGTGCCTGTTCCGCGCAACTCTTTAACCCGCCTCGATATGGGTAAGCGGGCCGCAATAAGCAAGGTCCCAATCCCGCCGATAAAGATCCACGATATGTTATCCGATAAAAAATCGCCGACATATCGTGATCGTTTAGCCAATTTTTGCTTTTGACCTTTGATGAAACGGGTTCCGATAGCGCGCGGGTGCAATTCAGTTCTAGCCTCTGACAATTGTTCCGTAATGTTCATGCGCAACAGCTTGCGATTGCGATCAGACTCGATGATGCCGTTTCTATCCATCATCCTTGGCCTTTGCGGTCTCTGAATCTGCTTCTAGTTCCGGGAAGGAAAGTTTGCGCAGCTTGGCGCGGGCCAGCCATGCAAACAGCGCGGCGGTTGCAACAAATCCCGCAGTAGCCCCAATTGTCGCTATTTCCGGCCCTGCCCACGATGCCAAAATGAGCAATATGCCAAGCACCAAAGCGACAACGGCAGCAAACAAGAAAAACAGTGCCAAAGCGCCAAACAATCCGGAACGCTTTAATATTGCCTGACTGTATAAAAACCGCTCCCGGTAAAATTTGATTTCGGCAGCCATCAACAGGCGGGCATTGGCGACCAAACTGGATATTTGCTCGCGTTCGCTCGGTCCCGAAATGGCAACATCATGTTCTTCCGAAAGCTGCGGATCTTTATTCATTTTTCCGCCTTTACGCCTTCGGTTGCAAATATCCCAGTAGCAAAAATTGTTTTAGCACAGATCGCTGAGAACCTCTTCGCCGGTAATCCAGTCAGGTGTCATCACGGCCAGAGCGCAGCAAGCGGACCAGAACAAAACCAATCGCAGCAGCTGCGCCAATCGCCACTGCCGGGCTTTTGCGTACAAAATCGCGGGCATTGTCAACGATAGCATCAACATCATTCGCGTTAATCTTTTCCGCGAATCCGTCCACAGCATCGGCCGCGCTTCGGGCATAGTCGCCGTAATTTTTCCCGACATTGCTGTCGATCGATTCCGCACTGTCGCGGATCATTTTGCCAATTCCGCTCATTGCTTCGGATGCTTTTTCTTTTCCGCGTTCTGCGGCGTTGCGCGCGGTGTCAGCCGCTTTGTCCTTAAAATTGTTCATTTCATCTTGCACCTTGATTTTGGTCACACCAATCGCTGGCTTCGCCTTGCCTACGCTCTTTGCATTGGCCGGCTTGGCCTTTGCTGCAGCCGCCTTTGGTTTCGCCGCCGCCTTCGTGACAGCCGGAGGATTTGCTTTGGGCTTTGCTTTGCTAGTTTCGGCCATTGGGAGGTTCCTTTTTGTGAATGTCTTAAACCAATATCATCATCGTTGGTGACTTAGTCAACTATAGCACCCGAAAATAGTTCCGAGTATCGAAGAATGTCGGGCAAACCTAGCCCCAATTATGTTTGCACATTTGGCCCTGCAGCGATAGACGCCCAACGTGTCCTTACACAAACTGCAAATTCCAGGAGCTATCCAATGACGGCAATAATCGACATCCACGCGCGTGAGATTTTGGATAGCCGCGGCAATCCGACAGTCGAAGTCGATGTTCTGCTTGAGGATGGCAGCTTTGGCCGTGCAGCCGTTCCGTCCGGTGCTTCGACGGGCGCTTATGAAGCGGCCGAAAAACGCGACGGCGACATGGGACGGTACATGGGTAAAGGCGTGCTGGGCGCGGTTGCCGCTGTGAACGGGCCGATATTGGACGCGCTGATTGAACTTGATGCGGAGGATCAAGAAGAAATCGACAGTACTATGATCGCGCTCGACGCAACCGACAATAAATCATCGCTTGGCGCGAACGCCATATTGGGGGTTAGCCTGGCGGTTGCAAAGGCGGCTGCGGATGCACGCGGCTTGCCGCTTTATCGTTATGTCGGCGGGGTGAGCGCGCATGTCCTTCCTGTTCCGATGATGAATATCATCAACGGCGGTGAACATGCCGATAACCCGATAGATTTTCAGGAGTTTATGGTGATGCCGGTCGGTGCATTATCGATTGCAGAAGCCGTGCGTTGGGGTTCTGAAATTTTCCACACCCTTAAAAAGGGCTTGCATCAAAAAGGCCTCGCGACGGCTGTCGGTGATGAAGGCGGCTTTGCTCCCAATCTTGCTTCCACGCGGGAAGCATTGGATTTCATTATGGCTTCGGTTGAAAAAGCGGGCTTCAAAATCGGCGACGATGTTGTGTTGGCGCTGGACTGCGCCGCGACGGAGTTTTTCAAAAACGGCAGATATGAAATCTCGGGTGAAGGGCTTTCGCTCTCACCGGTTGAAATGGCGGACTATTTGGCTGCGCTGTGCAAGGATTATCCCATCCGGTCGATCGAAGATGGAATGAGCGAGGATGATTTTGAGGGATGGAAGGCGTTAACCGATAAACTGGGCGGCACGGTTCAACTGGTCGGGGATGATTTGTTTGTCACTAACCCGAAGCGACTGTCGATGGGAATCGAAATGGGATTGGCAAATTCGCTTTTGGTCAAAGTTAATCAAATCGGCACGCTAACCGAAACTTTAGCGGCGGTATCAATGGCGCAGCGGGCCTCTTATACTGCAGTCATGTCGCATCGTTCTGGTGAAACCGAAGACGCGACGATCGCTGATCTGGCGGTCGCCACCAATTGCGGGCAGATAAAGACCGGCAGCTTGGCGCGTTCTGATCGGTTGGCAAAGTATAACCAGCTTATCCGGATCGAAGAAGAGCTGGGTGCATCGGCGCATTATGCGGGGCGATCCATTTTTGGGCGCCCCTGATTTGCGCGTTCACTTGCAACCGCTGAATTAATGTGATTGAGTTTGCAAATGGCGCGACCTAAAAAAAGAAGGACTGTTGTCAAATCGGTGTTGGTGCCGGCATTTGCACTTTTGGTGCTGCTGGGTATCGCGACATACGCGTTGTTGGGGCCGACGGGTATCATCGCCTGGACAGATTATCGCGCTGCCCTTCAACAACGATCAAAAGACTTGGCTGTGCTTGAAAAGGAAAGCGACGCGCTGCGTAACAGGCAAAAACTATTGGACCGAAACAATGTTGACCCAGACTTGGCAGGGGAGTTGATGCGGCGCGAATTAAATGTCGTCGCACCCGATGAAGTTGTGGTTCCAATGAAGTAACAAAAAATAAGTGCGCCCTAGCGGAAAAATGGCTTTGTGACTGTGAGTTATTCGCATAATAGCGCCGCAATGGAAAAAGGAAGACGAATTGGCCAAGCCCTCCCCAACGAAAAAATTGCCCAAACGAGCTGCTCCAAAATCAGCCACCAGTTCAGGAGACAGCCCAAAGGTCAATCGTGAACGCCCCGCAGTGCCGGTACCCTATAAGGCAACGCGCGACGAGTTAATGTCTTTCTACCGCGAGATGCTTTTGATCCGGCGTTTTGAAGAAAAGGCCGGGCAGCTGTATGGTCTTGGACTAATCGGCGGATTTTGCCATTTGTACATCGGCCAAGAAGCCGTTGCCATTGGCCTGCAATCCGCGCTGACGCCCGGCAAAGACAGCGTTATTACTGGCTATCGTGATCACGGACATATGCTCGCTTATGGCATTGATCCGAACATCATCATGGCCGAATTGACCGGGCGCGCCGCAGGAATTTCGCGCGGCAAAGGTGGATCGATGCACATGTTTTCCACCGAGCACCGGTTTTTCGGCGGCCACGGAATTGTTGGCGCGCAGGTTTCATTGGGCGCGGGCCTTGCTTTCAAGCATAAATATTCAAAGGATGGCGGCGTTTGCCTTGCCTATTTCGGCGATGGCGCATCCAACCAAGGCCAGGTCTATGAAGCGTTTAACATGGCCGAACTTTGGAAACTGCCGGTTATTTTCGTCATAGAAAACAACCAATATGCGATGGGCACCAGCGTGAACCGCGCTTCATCCGAAGACCAATTGTACCGGCGCGGCGAAAGCTTTCGTATCCCGGGAATTCAAGTCGATGGTATGGATGTATTGGCGGTGCGCGGCGCGGCTGAAACCGCGTTGGAATGGGTGCGGGCCGGGAAAGGTCCGGTATTGCTGGAAATGAAAACGTACCGGTACCGTGGCCATTCAATGTCTGATCCGGCAAAGTACCGCAGCCGTGACGAAGTGCAATCGATGCGAGACAATTCTGATCCCATTGAAGGTGCCAAATTCACCTTGATGGAAATGGGCGCTGCCGAAGATGAATTCAAAGCAATAGACAAGGAAATTCGCGCCATTGTGAACGCAGCGGCGGATTTCGCGGAGAATTCACCGGAACCCGAATTGAGTGAACTTTATACTGACGTTTTGGTGGAGCAATATTGATGGCAACCGAATTAAAAATGCCTGCTCTATCACCAACGATGGAAGAAGGCACCTTGGCCAAGTGGTTGGTAAAAGAAGGCGATAGCGTGTCATCGGGCGATATATTAGCGGAAATTGAAACCGACAAAGCGACGATGGAGTTCGAAGCCATTGATGACGGTGTGATTACGTCTATCTTGGTTGCCGAAGGTACCGACGGTGTGAAGGTTGGAACTGTCATTGCCTTGATAACGGGCGAAGATGAGGCTGCCGTTGCCGTCAAACCAACTACCGCCGCGCCCCCGCCACCTGCCGCCGTAATCGCCGATCCAGAAGTTTCACCAGAGCCCATCCAATCGGTAACACCCGAAGTTTCGACATCCAGCTCCGGCATGAAATCGCTTACCGTGCGTGAAGCGCTTCGTGATGCGATGGCCGAAGAAATGCGGCGCGAAGATCGCGTTTTTGTTATGGGCGAGGAAGTTGCGGAATATCAGGGGGCCTATAAAGTAACCCAAGGGTTGCTGGCCGAATTTGGTCCCGAACGGATCATTGACACGCCGATCACAGAATATGGTTTTGCGGGCGTCGGCACGGGCGCGGCGATGGGCGGATTGCGCCCCGTCATTGAATTCATGACTTTCAATTTTGCCATGCAAGCCATTGATCACATCATCAATTCGGCGGCAAAGACCAATTATATGTCGGGCGGGCAGATGCGCTGCCCCATCGTATTTCGCGGACCAAATGGCGCGGCATCGCGTGTCGGCGCTCAACACAGCCAGAATTTCGCGCCCTGGTATGCCAGCGTCCCCGGCCTTGTGGTAATTTCACCTTATGACGCCGCTGATGCAAAGGGTTTGTTAAAGGCTGCAATCCGCTGCGAAGATCCCGTGGTATTTCTTGAGAATGAGCTGCTTTATGGCCGCAGTTTTGAGGTGCCCGATGACGATGATTATGTTGTGCCCATTGGCAAGGCGCGGATCATGCGCGAAGGCAATGACATCACCATCGTCAGCTACTCAATCGGCGTCGGCATGGCGCTTGAAGCCGCAGATAAATTGGCAGGCGAGGGGATTAGCGCCGAAGTCATCGATCTGAGAACTATCCGTCCGCTTGATAAGGCGGCTGTCCTGAATAGCCTTGCCAAAACCAACCATTTGATAGTCGCCGAAGAGGGTTGGGCAACATGTTCGGTGGGAAGTGAGATCGTTGCAATCTGCATGGAAGAAGGATTTGACAGCCTTGATGCACCGGTAATCCGCGTTACGAACGAAGATGTACCGATGCCCTATGCCGCCAATCTGGAAAAGCTGGCGTTGTTAAACCCCGACAAGATTGCTGCTGCGTGCAGGCAGACGCTTGGGCGCGTTTAGCCGCCTGCGCGCTTCAAACAATCCGTATTAAGTGCAAGGAGACGCTGCAACGCCGGGCGTTGGGTAAATCCCGTCGCCGCCCGCCGGGCCTGCATAATCCCGCTGTTCGCGCACGATCATACTGGCCGTCTGGCTGATTGTCCGGTTCGTTAGCCGCGCAAAGCCGTTCACAATCTTTGGTTGATAATAATATTGCAATTCAACCAGCATGATGGCGCTGCCCGCGATTGGTTTTATTTTTTTTCCTACCGGACCAAACCCGTCAGCCGTTGGTGCGGATGAAACATCGCCGTAACTCGATTCATATTGGTCGGCTGTACCGGCACAACGCTGCCACCGGATGCGGTATCTGGGGTTGGTGGCAACAAACGGGTCAACATTTTCAATGCTTGATAATATAATCCGCGCATTGCCCCTGATCGATTTTACATTGGTGATCGGATCCACGTAACCGTGCGCCCCGGTTAAGGCGACCCGGTCGCCTTCACGCAACGTACCTTCAAAAACGTCATTGATATGTACTTCGTTGATACGCCTTGATGCCGATGCCGAAGACTGCCCCATACGCGCTGCATTATCCGCCGTGTGTATTGCAATCTGGTTCAATTGCATCGTGACCGAAGCATAATTGGCGACCTCGATTCCGCCAATCGTAAGTCCCATGAAAAACGGCAAAGAAACTGCAAACTCGACAAGTGCCAGACCGCTATTGTCGTGACGCAGCCTGCGTGCAAAGCTTTTAAATTTTTGAATTTTAGCGTTAGGAATCATCGTCTTCTTCTTCACATGCTACTGTGGGTGCAGCCGACAAATTTGACGTCTGGTTGCCATATGGTTGGTTTGCCAAAATCGAGTTGGAATCAATAGTCACATTATTTGGCAAGCCGATGAGTGTCGCCACCGGGAACAATCGTGGAAATTTCACTTGCACCTTGATAACCACGACGTCTTGTGCGCCGCCTTGCCCTTCATCGCCGCCGTCTCTATCGAATTTACCGTTTTTGTTGGCGTCAATGTAAGTTTCACCATTGTCTACTTCGCACAAGAAATTTTGTGTAGCTTCATTAATTTCCTCGGCCCTTGCCGCCGCCGCTTCGGAGAAGGTTTTGTAAAAACGCCGTGTAGGCGTAATTGTTGAACTTGGCGAAATTGCGTGGACAGAATCGATGATCCGTTTATCAATAACTGCTTGCTGTGCCTTCGTGGCCGATCCTTCCAGCGCAGAATCCCGGGCGGCATTTTGCATCGCACCGTCCAAAACAGACCGGACATAATATGAATGTCCGATATCCATTGTGCCCAGCATCATCATCACAGCGACCGGAGCAATCAAGCCAAACTCCATCACCGAAGTGCCGTCTTGGTCGCGTAAGAACCGTTTAATTGAATTGGTCATCATCATATCTCAGCTCGTCAGGCGCAGGTTGGAGATTTCAGAGGCGATACCTTTGAAAGTGGCGGCTAATTGCGAAACGCTGGTAGCTTCCAGGAAATGTCCAGCGGACGCACATGCTCGCAAACGCGCAGTTGTGGTTGCATTAATTCCGCTGCCCACGCCACCATAGGAAACGACCCAAAGCGTTATATTCTTGTTCTTTATGGCTTTACACAATGCTTCGGTTCGCGCGTTTACATTGTCTCCCAGCAACGTGCTGGACGGCGCGGAACTCGGATCGGTCTGACGTCGATCATACCAATGCACGCCATAGGGTGAATAGTTGGTGTTTGAAGTCGAGGTATCTCCATCGGTCATGAAAACCATGTGCCGCTGAATTGTGATATCAGCTGGCGCAGTTTGATCTGCAAATATCCCGGTCGGCGACATCAACCGCGCACCCCATAGCAAGCCGATATCGTGATAAGTATTACCACCTGTCTGCAGGGAGTTCACATAATTTTTATACGCCGTTGCGTTCCAGCCTTGATAAAATCTAGCGGCGGTCGGGCAATTTGTGTTGCTCGCATTAGGCTGCGAACTTGTGGTTTTTCTATCGGCCCGTGTCATACTGCCGCTGCTATCGGTACGTAGCCATACAGCATTAGGCAACAACGGTCCCCACAAAGTATCGGGATCACTGGTGTCGGGCACCAAATCAATGTCCATATCCAATGCCTCTGCGGGTATGGGATCCCAAGCAGTAGATGGATCTGAATTGGTTAATGGCACTGTTTTGCGCTCTTCAATGCAACCTGCCCACGCAACAGCAGTATTCGCGCCACTGGTTCCAATGGGCAGGGACACGCTGTTATTCCACGCATTGGCGCCTTCGTTCTTTAAATCGCTAACGTCGAATTCGACCTGCTTATAGGTCCAGTCCAAAAATACGATATTCTGTTTCCACGTTATTGGAACTGTTGATTGCGTCATGATTGTTGTGGTGCTTGATGCACCCCAACGGGTCTGTAATCTGCAATCCCGGTCGTTTTTGTTGTATCTGTATTCAACCGAACCAGTCGTATTTATCGTTCGATAATTTCTAACCACCGAAGGATCCGGATAGACTGGGGTGCTTGGCGATTGCGACACAAAAGTTGGTGATCCATTTGCATTCGTTCCTTGCGTAGAAGGATTGGCAATATAACTGGCGCAGTTGTGGGTCGAGCTATTCATTCTGAACCTGCGGTAATAATATATTCCGCCGATCGTCATATTATCCGAGACGTCCGACCAACCGTTACTGGTACCACTGTTGCTGGTGGTATTGGTACTCGTTGTGACCGCGGCGGTTGGCGTACCATAAGTGGCAATATAGCCTGCATTGGTGCTAAAATTGGCCTGCCGCGATTGATATTTCCATGTGTCCGCTAAAAAATCGAGCGGAAGCAATTTGCCGACATTGACGTTGACTGCATAGGGAACAAAGCCAAAGCGCAGCTGAACATTGGCCGAGTTACCGCCGCTTGGGTTAGCTGTTTCACCGCATTGCGCAGGCGTAATATCATCGATATTCTCTTTTGCCAGGGCTTCATAAAAACACTTAACCGCAACTCTTAAGCCGGCAATTTTGGATGTCGTCGAACCTGATCCTGCGATCGGATCGTTCATCGACCCGGTGGTGTCCAACACGAACATTACGTCGGTGTTTGGAATACGAAGTTCCGCCTGGCACGTAACGTCGACAGTCCGCGATTCGTTGCCGAGCACTTTCATGAGGGACATCGGCACTTCAACGCTTGCTTTGCCTGCAATATTGCCAACGCCTTGTTCCGAGAACGAGCGGGTTAGGTTTTTCGTACCATAAGCGCCTGCGGTAAAGTTGGCATCGAACATCGTATTCGCGTCGGTACGCGCCTTGTAAGCGTTGTCGGACCAAGCCCCTGTTGCCATAGACTTGCGGCCAACCAAGGATCCGGCATCACACGCCGCCTGCAAAGTCGTTTTGGCGAGATAAATGCGGCTCATATCGACGCCGCCGCCAACCAAGCCAATGGTCGGTATCACGGCGGCTGCCATAATTGCTATGGTGTTGCCGGCCTCGTCATTGGCCAATCGCGCCAAAAATCCACGGCTACGCGCTTTTGCAGTTACTTTGGTCATCTTTTAAGCGTCCCTGTTGCTCAAATCTAATTTCAGAGTGCCATTTAGACCAGATGTAGTAAGCGGTTGTTGAAAGGGGGTGGTTAGCGCCAAGTTAACCTTGATTTCCCGCGCAAATGCGTCTGCAACGATATGATGTTAGATGAATTTCACGCCCTTACCCCGCCCAAACGGCTCGCTTTGGCCTATGCAAAGGGTCATTCGCGGGATGTTTTGACGCTGCTGCTCAATCATGACGTCAGGTTGGCGCAAATCGTTGGCAACGTTAAAGAACCGCTGATCGGGCAAATGCGGCTTGCATGGTGGCGTGACGTCATTTCAAAGCCCGCCGATAAACGGCCTGCCGGCGAACCGATGCTGGCTGAATTGGCTAGGTTGGAAGGGGCGGGGAACGGCGTCAGATTGGCTGCGGCAATGTTGGCGCTCGTCGATGCTTGGGGCGAGTTGCTGGCCGGTGATGATTGGTCGCGCGCGGTGATACAGCGTCATACGCAGGCCAAGGCTTCGGCGATATTTGCTCATTTTGCCGAATCGGTAGGCGTTGATCGCGACACCATAAGCCAAGTTTTGAAAGTCGGTGAGCGGTGGGCGCTGGCGGAGTTGTTGCAATATTGTCAAACGCCAAAACAGCATGACGCCGTCAGTGCTCAACTCGATCACAGCGAACCGGCATACCGCCTGCCGCGATCGCTGCGATCCTTGTCAATTTTGGCGTTTGCCGCGCAGCAAAGGGAGCAAAATGTGGGGCAAGGATTGCGATTGATCTTCAATGCCTTGACCGGACGATGAAATTGAGAGCAAGCTGTAGTCTGCAATCAGGGGAGAGTAAGCG
>JAYUPJ010000260.1:0-11508 GCA_043760195.1 Sphingomonadales bacterium
GACCTGTCACAACGGAACCACGGCCCCGGGCAAAAATGCGACGCACATTGCCACCAACAATGTGTGCGAGGATTGCCACAGGACAACGGGATGGACGCCTGCCACATTCAGCCACACCGGGATAACGGCCAATTGTTCGACTTGCCACAATGGCACGCAGGCGACGGGCAAAAACGCGACCCACATCGCCACCAACAATGTGTGTGAAGATTGCCACAGGACGACTGGTTGGACCCCCGCCACCTTCAATCACGCTGGCGTGACGGGAAATTGTTCTAGCTGTCATAACGGGACCACGGCAACGGGTAAGACACCGACGCATTTGACCACATCAAATGTATGCGAAGATTGCCACCGGACGACGGCTTGGTCGCCCGCAACATTCTCCCATGTCAGCGCGATCGGTACCTGTGCCAGCTGCCACAACGGTACGAAAGCGACGGGCAAGAACGCAAACCACATTACAACGACCGACAGTTGCGATAGCTGCCATGTAACAACCGCGTGGACGACTGTGCGCATGGACCACAGTCAGGCGCTTGGAACCTGTGCGAGCTGCCACAATGGCACAAAAGCAACGGGCAAGCCGCCGACCCATATTCCGACCACGGCAGATTGCGGTGATTGCCACAAAACAGTCGCATGGCTTCCCGCGACATTTGATCACGCAGGCGTTACCGGAAATTGCAGTTCCTGTCACAATGGCACCAGAGCCACCGGCAAACCTGTCAATCATTTCGTGACAACGGTTGAATGTGCCGATTGTCATCGCCCGGCGGCGTGGGTACCCGCACTGAACTATCTGCATAAATCCACAAATTATCCTGGAACGCATGCGCAGCCACTCACGTGCCTGGATTGCCATACAGGAAATACGCAATCGGTACCGTATCCAAACGCAGCAAACGCGCCAGCTTGTGCGGGCTGTCACACCAACAATTACCGCGCTGGCTCACACAGAAAGTTTGGCAACACAAACTACACCGCTTCGGAACTGCGCGACTGTGCGGGCGCCTGCCATGAATATACCGACGCAACACTGACAACAATAAGAACGCGGCGAAACAGCGAACACCGCGTCAGCTCAGGTGGTTTTTAGGGGGTTACTTAATGCATCAAAACACAATTAAAGTTTCAAAGTTTTTGGCAGCCGCCACAATCGTTTATACATTTTGTCCCTTCGCCGAAGTACATGGTCAAACCGTATCGGACCGGGCACTTTCCGACGTCACTACGCAAAGCGTTGGTGACTGCACGACAATGACAATCCGCTTTCACGGCCGTGTACAACTTTTGAGCTTCTTTCCCCAAACCAGTGGTAGGGAATTGAGTATTCGGCTTCGCCCGCTGGATGCGATCAGTTCGGGTGGCCGCGAATCCTTGCGTTCACCAGCCAGCGTTCCGGCATTGCGCTCAATCGAATTCGAGGGCGATAATGCCAGCGGCCCAACGCTATCGCTATTTTTCAAGCGCGACGTCAGATTTGACGTGTCAGCGGGGATTGATCCCGATACCATCATCATATCGGTTTCTGAAACGAGCAGCGATGTATTGTGCAAACCGGTCGCGGCCAATGGCGAAACGCCGGTTCCTTTGCAAGAACCAGAGTCAATTGCGGCGCCCGTCACCGCTCCGGCAACTCCGGTCGCTCCAACGGTATCCGCGCCTGTGTCCGGGCAAATTGCGGCGATGCCCGCAGGACTTTATGTCGTAAACATCGTGTCACAACCCAACCGCATTGGCGAGCTTGCTGCCGAAAAAACGGCGCGCGTGGCGGGCCGTGTTCTCTATGAAACCAGTTTTGAACGTGACGGACTTACCTGGTACCGATTGCGCGCCGGCTTCTTTGAAAGCCGTCAAGCAGCCGAAGACGCGCAAAAGGAATTGCGCGGCGATTTTCCCGAAGCTTATGCCACAAAGATAACTTCGCAAGAGCGCGAACAAGGGATCGCGACGCGCCGCATCACCGCTGGCGATGTGGCCGTTAGCGCGGCACTGGTTTCGCCAACCAGCGCGATCAGCGATGCAGACCGGGAAGCGGCAAAAGCCGCGCTGACGGAGGCTGAAACCGCAATCAAGGCAGGCGATAATGACCGGGCCGTGCAGCTGTTGACCAAAGGCATTGCCTATCCGGAAAATGAGCTAACACCCCGGATGCTGGAACTTTTGGGCCTAACGCGCGAACGTAAAGCACAAAAGGCACAGGCAAGAGCCGAGTATGAGGAATATTTACGGCGCTATCCTTCGGGAGAGGGCGCAGACCGCGTGCGGCAGCGGCTATCGTCGCTGGATGCACCAGGGGGCGAAGTAACGGGCACTGTTTTGCGTGCTCCCGACGATACTGGCCGGACGAAAACATCAGCATGGCATTGGGGCGCGCGTGGCAGTTTCTCCCAATTCTATTTCCGCGACCAAAGCAAAAGTAAGTTCATCACCGCTCCCGTCAATCCAAACGATCCCAATATTGATCCGATTATTGAAAACGCGGTCAACGTGAACCAGTTGCTGACGACCGCCGACTTTACGCTTTCTGGCGGCAATGACCGGACCGAATATCAATTGCGGGCGGCGGGTTCTTTTACCAAAAGTTTCCGGGCAAAGACGCAGTTGGTCGATCCGGTCACAGGGGCAATTTCATTTCGCAGCGGCAATGTCAAAACACTTAGCGCGCTCTATTTTGATGTGAACGACAATGAAATGAAGCTTTCCGCACGGATGGGCAGGCAGACCAAAAACGGTGCAGGCGTGTTTGGCCGGTTCGATGGCGGACTGATCGGGTTCCAAGTTAAACCGAAGATCAAACTGAATCTTGTCGGCGGCACACCTGTTTTGCGGTCCCGCGATTTGTACGTGAGGTCCGACCGCTATTTTTACGGCGCAAGTGTCGATTTCGGCGCGAAACGTGACACGGTTCAATCGACATTATACTGGTATGATCAAAGGTCGCCCGGTCTGATCAATCGACAGGCTGTAGGGGCTGAGGTCCGATATTTGAAAGACCGTTTCAACACCTATGGCCTTGTCGACTATGATGTCCATTTCAACCGGGTCAACCTCGCGCTGCTCAGCCTCAATTATTCGCTCAAAGACAATTCTAACATCAGCGTTACGGCGGACTATCGCCAGTCCCCCTTAATGAACAGCTGGAATATTTTAAGCGGATTATCACCGCAGGTGATACCCGGTCGCATACTTCCGGTCGAAGATTTGCAGGAGTTGCAGGGCCAGTTTAGCGATGATCAAATTTACCGTTTGGCCAAAGACAATACACTCTCGACAAAATCATTGACGGTCTCTTATTCGCGGCCGTTGACCACTAAATTGCAAGCCAATGTTGATTTCGCAATGAACAAGACGGGGGGATCGCCGGGATCTGCGGGGCTGTTTCCCGGATCGACATTCCTGCTGCCGACGCTAGCGACAGGGACCGAATATTATTACGGCGCACAGTTGGTCGGCAGTGGCATGGTGTTCAAAAATGACATCTATATCTTAAGCGGCCGATATGCAGACACGCCGCGCGGGAGAAGCTACACCGCAGATATTAACGCCCGAATTCCGCTGACATCAAAATTCCGGGTGAGCCCGCGGGCGCGTTACGGATACCGGTCCGACAAATTTCAAGTTGGCAGTTATCGGCAATTGCAACCATCGATCCGGTTCAATTATTACCCGATGAAGCGATCGGAAATCGAAGTCGAAATAGGCGCAAATTTTTCGACCCAAAAAGCGATCAGGAACGGAGTGCCAGAAAAGACCAAGGAACGTGGGCTGCTGTTTAGCGCAGGCTATCGAATCGATTTCTGACAATGGACATCCACTTTCTTGCCAATCCGACACGTTTTTCAAAATTCGCTAAGGTCATCACATCCTGGCTGATGTGGCCCGGATTAATTTTGGTCATTGCGGGTTGTTTTGGCGGTCTTTTTATATCACCGCCGGATTATTTGCAGGGTGAAACGGTCCGGATACTATACGTGCATGTTCCGGCAGCCTGGCTCGGAATGGCGGGGTGGGGTGCGATCGGCACATCCAGCCTAGCCTATCTTATTTGGCGGCATCCGTTGGCCTCTGCTGCGGCAAAAGCGGTAGCGGCACCGGGCGCGATGTTCACTGCCTTATGCCTAGTCACTGGATCGATCTGGGGGCGGCCAACCTGGGGAACTTGGTGGGAATGGGACGGACGAATGACGTCGATGCTGGTGATGCTGTTTCTTTACCTGGGTTATGTTTCGCTTGCAGGCGCGTTAAATGAAAAGTCCGGCGGTGACCGGTCGCTGGCGGTGTTCGGAATAATCGGCGTCATAAATTTGCCGATCATTCACGGGTCGGTGATCTGGTGGAAATCGCTGCATCAGCCGCCCAGTATCGGCGTGAAGGGATCGGCCATCGCGGCGGAAATCCTATGGCCGCTGGGGCTTACAATGACGGGTTTTAGCTTGCTGTTTGCGGCAATAGTTTTGATCCGGATGCGCACGATGCTGGCGATGGCTAAATCGGATGCAAGAATGCGCCGGATGGCACTGGAATGAGAGGGAATTGATGAACCACTGGAGCTTTATCTGGACCGCCTATGTGTTGACGTTACTGGCAACATTCGGCCTACTCGCGTATAGTCTGCGTTCAATGCACGCCGCCGAACGTGACGCGGCCAACAAGGGTGAACGCAATTGAAACCGAAGCAGCAACGATTGATTTTGGGTACAATGTCGGCCGCAGCCGTTGTCGGGGCCGGGTTTCTGGCGTTGTCGGCCTTGGAAAGCAAGGCGGCCTATTTCTACTCGCCATCCGAAGTGCATCAAAACAAGGTTGCCACAGGAAAAGCGATCCGGCTGGGCGGCATGGTTGCTGCACAATCGATCCGACGAGAGCCGGACGGGGTTACGGTTCGTTTCGTTGTCAAAGACGAAACGGATCAAATTCCGGTGCTGTTCAAAGGCATTACTCCTGATCTTTTCAAAGAAAATTCCGGCGTGATTGCCGAAGGCAGCATGGCTGCTAACGGAGGATTTATCGCCACCAATCTGCTCGCCAAACATGATGAGAAATATATGCCTCCCGAACTATCCGGTAAAACAGACAAGCTGAAAGCGGTGAAGTCATGATTGCCGAAGCCGGCCATGCCGCATTATGGATGGCAGCAGCGATGGCGTTGCTCCAACTGGTACTGGGCGCACTGGGGCTGACCCGCCGATATCCCGAACTGATGCCCGCTGCCGCGCCGGTGGCTGTCGCGCAATGTGTGCTGACCGGCATCGCATTTTTGTGTTTGATCGTAACGTTCATGCAATCGGATATGTCGGTGCTGCTGGTTGCAACCAACAGTCATTCGGCCAAACCGATGATGTACAAAATAGCCGGAACATGGGGAAACCACGAAGGTTCAATGCTGCTCTGGGTCACAATACTTGCCATTGGCAGCGCAACCGTTGCCTTGTTTGAACGCGCGTTGAACAAGCGTACAAAGACCGCCACCTTGGCGGCGCAAGGTGCGATTGCCCTCGGTTTCTATGCGTTTCTGCTGTTTTCTTCCAATCCGTTTGCGCGGATTAATCCGGCACCTCTTGATGGCCAAGGGTTAAACCCGTTGTTGCAGGACCCGGGCTTAGCCTTTCATCCACCCACACTGTATATGGGTTATGTTGGGATGTCGGTCGCTTTCAGTTTTGCCGTTGGCGCACTTATTACCCGCGATGTGGGACCAGCCTTTGCCCGCGCGATGCGGCCATGGATACTGGGCGCTTGGATATTTCTGACCGTTGGAATTACCGCAGGCAGTTACTGGGCATATTACGAATTGGGCTGGGGTGGATGGTGGTTCTGGGATCCCGTTGAAAATGCCTCGTTGATGCCGTGGCTGGCGGCAACCGCATTGCTGCATTCAGTGACAGTGCTAGCCACGCGCGATAGCCTGCGCGCATGGACAATCATGCTGTCGGTTGTTGCATTTTCAATGTCGATGATCGGGACGTTTCTGGTCCGTTCGGGCATCTTGACCAGCGTACACAGCTTCGCTGTCGACCCGACGCGCGGTGGTTTTATCTTGCTTCTGCTGTCGTTGTATATTGGCGGTGCGATGGCGTTGTTCGCGCTGCGGATCGGCACGGTGCGAGAGGGTAACCGTTTTGAACCGATCAGTCGTGAAGGGGCATTAGTGTTCAATAATTTGCTGCTTTCAATTATCTTGGTCATCGTCCTTGTCGGCACGCTGTACCCGCTGGCGCTAGAAGCAACAACGGGTACAAAGCTCTCGGTCGGCGCGCCATATTTCAACTCGGTTGCGGGCCCTGTTGCATTGCTGCTGATGCTTGGAATGTCGGCGGGGCCACTGATGCGGTGGCGGTTTGATCGTGTTCGCAATGTCGTTGACAGGCTGGTGGTTCCGGTACTCGTGTTTGCCGTTGCGGCGCTGTTGATCGCGGCGTTTGCCGGTACTGCAAATTTGCTGCCGATGATGGGATTGATTGTCGCCGCCGGGGTCGCAGCCGCCAGCGTTGCACCGCTATGGAAACGCAATCTGAGAAGGACGCCGCTGTTCACTTGGGGCATGGTGATCGCGCATCTGGGATGTGCCGTCAGCGTCGCCGGAATGGCGTCGGATAGCGCGTTTACCGAAGAAGCATTGGTGGCCATGCAGATTGGCCAAAGCCAAAAGGTCGGGCCTTATACCGTCACGCTCAAAAATATCAGCGAAGTGCCCGGCCCGAACTGGTCCGCACTCGACGCTGAACTCGTGGTACAAAAAGGAAATGACGCGCCGTTCACTGTGCACCCGCAATCGCGAACATTTAAAGATCCGCCAATGGAAACCAGCGAGTCCGCGATTTCAACCGCATGGAATGGCCAGCTATATTTGGTCATCGGTGTGCCAACGGATAATGCCGGCTATCCGATCCGGATGTGGTGGAAACCGTTTGTGACCCTGATTTGGTTCGGCGGGCTATTGATAGCATTTGGCGGTTTGCTGTCATTGATCGGCCGGGTTGACCGCGACCTGTTCAATTGGCTGCGTATTTTCCGGAGAAAGGAGACGGCGGTATGAAGCGGTTTTGGTTGTGGGTTCCTTTCGGTATTTTTGCGACGTTAATCGCGGTATTTGCCGCCGGACTGATCAATCCATCGGACCGCACGGTTGCGTCCGGTCTGGTCGGGCGTCAGGTACCACAATTCGCCCTTGCGGGTGCGCTTGACCCTGCCGCCGGTTTGAAAACTGGTGATTTCGCAGATGGCCAACCGAAACTGTTAAACGTATTCGCAAGCTGGTGCGTACCGTGCGTCGTTGAAGCCCCTGCGCTGATGCGGTTAAAGGCGCAAGGTGCAGTGATAACGGGTATCGCGGTGCATGATAAAACGGATGCATTGCAGAAATTTCTGGCGGAAAACGGCAATCCGTATTCTGTTATCGGCAATGACGCGAATAGCCGCACTCAAATTGCTTTCGGTTCTGCCGGCGTACCCGAAACTTTTGTGGTCGATGGCAATGGCGTGATCCGTCACCAACATGTTGGCATCATTACACCCGACGATATTCCAATCATCATGGCAAAATTGAGGACGGCAGGATGAGGCGGCTATTCATAACATTATTTGCGCTGCTTATGTTTCCGGGCGCGCTGATTGCGCAAAGCAATTACAACAATGTCCAATTGCCCAATCCGGAACAGGAACGGCAAGCCGTCGCGCTGATGGAGACCATCCGCTGCGTGGTGTGTCAGGGGCAGGCGATCACCGGAAGCAATGCCGATTTGGCGGCCGACATGCGCGGCATGATCCGGGAACGGATAGCGGCGGGAGAAAAACCCGAAGACATCCGAAAATGGCTGATCGAAAAATATGGCGACTGGGTGAGTTTCAAACCGCTTATGGGTGGCGGCTCAGCGCCGCTTTGGTTGCTGCCGTTATTGGCGCTGGGCGGCGGGATTTTTCTGGCACGCAGCCGTTTCAAGAAAAGGAAAAGGTGATGGGTTGGCTTTTTATCTTGGCGTTCGCGGCGCTGACCTTTGCCGGTTTGTTGCGTAGCCGCTTATTGAACCGCACCGCTTTGGAAATAACCGCTGTAGCTTTGTTGATCGGACTAGCCGGATACGCATGGCAAGGATCGCCGAACCTGCCGGGTGTAACAACAGCAAACAGCGCGCCTGCGGGATAAGGATATCGCCATGGATTATGATAAAATATTCGCCAACGCCATCGACACATTGCACGATGAGGGGCGTTACCGCGTGTTTATCGATATATTGCGCAATAAAGGTTCATACCCCAATGCGCGCTGTTTTGCCGGACATAATGGTCCAAAGACAATAACCGTGTGGTGTTCAAACGACTATCTTGCGATGGGCCAGCACCCCAAGGTCATCGCGGCGATGGAAGAGGCACTGCATAATGTCGGCGCGGGGTCGGGCGGCACCCGCAATATCGGCGGGAACACCCAGTACCATGTCGAGCTGGAATCCGAGCTTGCCGATTTGCACGGTAAAGAGGGTGCATTGCTATTCACGTCCGGTTACATCTCCAATGAAGCAACCCTGTCTACTTTAGGTAAAATTTTACCCGGGTGCATTATATATTCCGATGCATTAAATCATGCTTCGATGATTGCAGGCATCCGCAGTTCGGGCTGCGAGAAGCAAATATTCCGCCACAATGATTTGGCGCACCTTGAACAATTGCTTATCGCCAGCGATCCCGACGCCCCCAAGTTGATAGCGTTTGAAAGTGTCTATTCAATGGACGGCGATGTCGCTCCGATTGCAGCGATTTGTGACTTGGCAGACAAATATAACGCCATCACATATTGTGACGAAGTCCATGCTGTTGGCATGTACGGACCCAGAGGCGGCGGGATAACAGAGCGCGATGAAATCGCGAGCCGGGTTACCATAATCGAAGGCACGCTTGGGAAAGCGTTCGGCGTCATGGGCGGCTATATTGCGACCACGGCAAACATTGTCGACGTCATACGGTCCTATGCATCAGGATTTATCTTTTCGACTTCGCTATCGCCGGTGCTTGCTGCCGGAGTGCTGGCAAGCGTTCGGCATCTCAAACAATCGAGCGAAGAGCGGATTGCCCAACAGGCCGCCGCCGCCTATTTGAAAACCAGTTTCATCGCGGCGGGTTTGCCGGTCATGCCATCGGCCACCCATATTGTTCCGTTGATGGTGGGCGATCCGATCGTTGCAAAGCATGTGAGTGATGTATTGCTTGCCGAATATGGCATGTACGTTCAGCCGATCAATTATCCGACTGTGCCGCGCGGCACCGAACGATTGCGCTTCACCCCGGGGCCCGCCCATACCTTTGAAATGATCGATGAATTGACCAAGGCGTTGGCCGAAATCTGGCGGCGGATGGACATAAGGCTTGCGGCATGATTGTACAGCGGCGGTCTCTATTGCAAATGCTCGCGGTAACGCCGTTGGCGGCGTTCACTGCATCATGCACAGCGGCGCGGGCTTCGATTTATCATGATCCTGAATGTGGTTGCTGTAAGAAGTGGATGCAATTACTTGTCGCCGATGGCCGGTATAGTTTGACGATGATCCCCACAACCGATCGCTCCGAGCTGCACCGCAAAATTGGCTTACCAGCTGAGCTTGCAGCTTGCCACACGGCGGTTATTGGCCGCTATGCTTTTGAAGGGCACGTGCCTTTGGCCGATATTGCGCGGTTACTGTCTGAACAGCCAGCCGACGTTTCCGGCCTGACCGTTCCTGGCATGCCGGTGGGGTCGCCCGGTATGGAAAGCGTGGGCCATCGTGACAATTTTTCGGTATTGGCTTTCGGAACGTTCGGAACCCGCGAATACAGCCGTTACTGAAAAATTCTCGATTTAAAACCAGAAGCGCCGGAAGATTTGGGTAGAGCCAACTCCGCCCTAAGCCCGCCTAATGGTGACTTCGATATATTAACGCTACCGCGATATTGCGAGGCTAGATTGCGCGCGTTTTGCAAGCTGACAGCTGCATTCTCGCGGCGTTCGCAATTCTGATAAGCGTGCTCATAATTGCCGTGCTCAGCTCCCGGGCCATCATTATCGAACAGTATCTGCACCCATTTTGGATCTTTATCCCATGATATAATGACACGCGAGTTTGCCAAGTCGCATGCATTTTCGATCAGGTTTACCACCAGATTGTTCATGTCGGTGTGATCGCACGATATGTTGACATCAGGAAAATCCCCCACGCAGATTGACAATCCGCGCTCTGAATAATCTTGACGCATCGCCGTGATGACTGGCTCCATGGCACTGCGTAACGATGTTATCTTAGGTGGCCTGCGCGAAAATATAGAGGTTTGTACCCCGTTCAAATAATATCCAATGTTTTTCATAAATCGATTAAACGGACCCTTTCTAAACGGCTTGTGACACGGCTTGATTTCGTTCTCGCCAACAGGCGTTTCCAAAGACTGCATATATTCACTATTACCTTTCAAATTCGTAACCAAGACGGCGTAAATGTTCGTGTGTTTCCGTATTTCGTTTGTGCACAAACATCCGTCACGCCCTTCAACAATATTGAAGTCGCAGTTTCCCCGTATAGGATGTGTGAGGTCTATTATTTCAGTGTGGGCAAAAGCGCGGCCTGCCCGCAAAACAAGTATTCACAGAAATTGATACTCCATTACTGTTAGGCTAATCTACCGACCGCGCCGTCAGCCATTGCCTGATGACGGATAGATTTCAATCGGCCCTGCGCTAAACCGTGCATTTGATACGTCAACGACTCGGCAGGACTCGTGAAGGATTGGTTCCCGGCCAATTGAACGATAAGCACCCATACCTCGCGGCCGAAGTGAAGAAGAAGCGGCATGCAGCAGATTTCAAGCAAGAGGGTGAGGCAGCGCAGGCAATGTGCGGCAGTGTTGAGTACTGAATGCGGATTACGGTGACCAGCGGATTGTCACAGCGTCGGCTGGCCGTCGATTTGGTTGTTGGGTTGGCGCCGTAGGGCCATCGGTCCTGGTGGTCACGCCGATAGGGCAGCGGGCAAGCGGCGATCTGAAAGCTCCGGTATTTATCCGCGCGGGAAGATTAGACTCCAGGTCGGCCAAGTGGATAGCCCATCCCGCAAGTCCGCAGACTGGTAGATAGGATTGGCGAATATCGACAGCCGCCGTTTGCTGCCGCGCGGCGCGTCGCTTTGGAACATGTCCTTCAGCCAGTGAATTGCTGGGACAATGCGCATTGCGGGTAGCCATGCCCAGAAAAGCATGCTGGAGGAATCCGTCTTGAAACGTATATTGAGGTTTCCAAGTGCGTGCGATTTACGCAGCGCATTAGTATGGAAGGTGATATATGCGGGAACTGCGTCCGACAATGCAATGTCGTTAGCGGCTGTGTTGCCACCGACGATCATTGACGGATGAGAGCGGTGCGACGAACAGGCCTTTGCAGTGTGAGCATGGACCAGTGGCCTGTACATCGCTTAGTTGCTGAGAAACTCTGGGAGACCTAACATTTTCTAATCACTCCTCTATTTTGTGTTAGCGGGCTAACACAAA
>JAYUPJ010000261.1:0-31948 GCA_043760195.1 Sphingomonadales bacterium
CAAGTGCAGGAAATAACCGATGCTGTTGCAGAGCAAAAGATCGACTTGTTGATCATCGACACCAGCCTGTCGGCAATTCAGCAACGCAATCTGGAAGAAAAAGTCGGCGTGAAGACAATTGACCGCACCGGCTTAATCCTCGAAATTTTCGGCGAAAGAGCGGCGACTGCGGAGGGCAGGCTGCAAGTGGAACTAGCCCATCTTGATTATCAGGCAGGCCGACTTGTCCGCAGCTGGACCCACCTTGAACGGCAACGTGGCGGTTTTGGCTTTCTTGGCGGGCCGGGTGAGACCCAGATCGAGGCCGATCGCCGTATGATCCGCGAACGGATGGCCCGCCTGCGCCGCGAGTTGGAAGAAGTGAAACGGACACGCTCACTGCACCGCGCGCGGCGAAATCGTGCACCTTGGCCGATTATCGCGCTGGTTGGTTACACCAATGCAGGTAAGTCAACCTTGTTCAACCGGTTAACCAACGCAAATGTGGTGGCCCAGGACATGCTGTTTGCGACGCTTGACCCGACGATGCGGCATATCAATTTGCCCGGCATCGAAAAGGTAATATTGTCGGACACTGTCGGGTTTGTCTCTGATTTGCCAACCCAGCTGGTTGCCGCTTTTCGCGCGACTTTGGAAGAAGTCACGACGGCCGACATTATCCTGCATGTTCGCGATATAGCGCACCCCGCCAGCGATGCGCAGCGTCAAGATGTCATCACAATTTTGAATGATATTGGCGTTGGTTTGGGCGTTGAGGCCGGGGAAGGGAGTTCGCCTGCTCCGATGATCGAAGTTTGGAATAAGACCGATCTGCTGTCCCCGGAACAACGGCATGAACTTGACGACAAGCTGGACAAGAGAGATGATTGCGTTCTGATTTCTGCGCAAACGGGTGAGGGGATTCATGCGTTGCGGCAAACGCTTTCGGATTTGATAGCGGCCAAAAATGAAGTGCGCCAGATCAGCCTAGATAACAGCGACGGCGCGGCGCTGGCTTGGTTGCATAACAAGGGCGACGTAAAAGTTTTGTCGGCGGCAGATGATAAAACATTGTTGCAAGTGTCGCTTGGCTTACAAAATTGGGGTCAGTTTGCAAAATTATTTGCGGCCGCTTCGAAGTAAATTCTGAACTATTCGTTTAACTTAACCGTCATCCACAATTGTTCTTTTGCATCGAGCGATAGTTCGGAAAATCTCTCACCGGCGATTTCTTCCATCGCCTGAAACCGGTTTTCAAATTTAGCCGTGCCTGCTTTCAGCGCGGCTTCGGCATCAATGTCCAAATGCCGCGCCATGTTGACCGCCGCAAACAGTAAATCACCAAATTCTTCAAAGCGTTCAGCGTCAGACTTGGCATCTTCTAGCTCTTCGATCTCTTCATGCAATTTGGCTGTGGCACCGCTGATATCGGGCCAGTCAAAGCCAACCCGCGCCGCCCTTTTTTGGATCTTCTGCGCCCTTGCCAACGCCGGTAGCGCGCGGGCAACGCCGGACAATGCGCCGCCGTTTACATTTTTCTGTTCGCGTTCATCTGCCTTAATTGTTTCCCAATTCTTTGCAACCGAGCCGCTTTCGCTGATTGTTTTGTCGCCGGATGCATGCCCGAATACATGCCCGAATACATGGGGGTGACGTCGGATCATTTTGTCGCAAATCGCATCGGCGACATCACCGAAGCTAAATAGATTTTGCTCAGCAGCCATTTGGCTATGAAAGACGATTTGCAGCAGCAAGTCGCCCAGTTCATCCTTCAAATCAGGATAATCGAGCCGTTCGATGGCGTCGGTAACTTCATACGCTTCTTCGATTGTATATTGCGCGATGCTCGCAAAGTTCTGCTCCAGATCCCAAGGACAACCGCCGTCGGGATCGCGCAGCTGCGCCATGATATCAATCAGGGTTTTGATTTTGGAATTGTCGGCGTCTGCAGTCATCGGGCGAGGCTCATATTTCGTTTGGGGGATAGATTGGAGGAATATAGTATAAGTACGATAATATATATTATGTTAAATTATAGTTATCCAGAGTAAGTCATGGCACCAAAATCATAAAATCGCCTTCAACCCGCCAACTGTTCAATTCATCCAGAAAATTCATACCTATCAAATTGAGATTATCCGAAAGATTGTCGGAAATCAAAACCGTATGATTATTTACAGAAATAGATTCCAGAGTCATGTCATTGGCGACTGCGCGCCAATTCTTGACGGTGCCATTCGCGGTACTGACGATGACAGGAACAGCCAAACGGTCGAAATCAACACCAGCCGATTTCGCGGCTGCGGCAGACATCGACGTCATCGTCGCACCTGAATCAACCAAAAAGTTAACTGGTTTCCCATTGACGCGCACAACGGCATAGAAATGCCCGTCGTCATTCCGCTTTAGCCGCACTGTAGAACCGGATTGCTGCTGGTTCCCGGTGCCCATGACATCAGCTTTCACATGATTCCAAATCTGTTTGAATTCGAAACGATAGCTAACGATCACAAACAGAACCGCAAAAATGGCGACCCACGCCAACAACATCTTTGCGACGCTGCCAAGCGGCAAACGGCGGGCGGCAAGCGAACCGATCAACAATATCAGCGCGCCAACGGCATAAACAATCGAAGCGCCATCATCCATATTCATGGCGTTGCCTTTGCGAACAAGCGATAAAAGTTCGCGCTGGTTTCATCCATAAACACAGCTTCATCGACATCGCGCAGCTTCGCCACAAACCTCGCAGTATCCTTAACAAATGCTGGCTCTCCGGTCCTGCCGCGATGCGGGACCGGGGCAAGAAACGGCGCGTCGGTTTCAACCAATATGCGGTCCGCCGGAAGCCAATTTGCGATCTCTTGCAAATCCAGCGCGTTCTTAAACGTCACAATTCCGGAAAGTGAGATGAACATGCCCAGATCAAGTGCCTTGCGCGCGAAATCCGCACTGGCGGTGAAACAGTGGATTACGCCGGTGAAGGCCCCCTTCCCCGTTTCATCCGAAAGAATTGCCGCAGTGTCCTCTTCGGCATCGCGTGTGTGGATTATGATCGGCAAACCGGTTTCGCGCGATGCAGTGATATGCGCGCGAAAACTGGCGCGCTGTCTATCGCGGTCGCTTTTGTCATAATAATAATCAAGCCCGGTTTCGCCAATCGCGATAACCCTGGGGTGACTTGCCCGGTCAATGAGTTTTAAAGCGTCAATTTCCGGATGCGCGTCGGCTTCATGCGGGTGAATACCAACCGAGGCCCAGACATCCTGTTCTTGATCCGCAAGGCCGATTACCTCGTCCCATTCGGCTTCCCGCGTCGAAATATTCAGCATTGCCGAAACACCGCTCTCACGGGCGCGGACCAAAACGGCCTGTTGATCCTCTACAAGCCCTTTGTAATTTAGGTGACAATGCGAATCGACAAGCATCAGGCCGCGTCCTCATCGTTGGCGCGCAGTTCAAGACGCGGAAAAATTGCGATCGGCTGACCAACTTTATACCCCGTTTGGATTAGGCGCTCCAACCAATCGGCATCATGGATGTTGCTGAAATTTCGTTCATTCTGCGGAATGTCCATCTGGTCCAGTAATCTCCCAGAAGCCTCAGGAACAACGGACTGGATCGCAATAGCAAGGTGTCTGATCGCTTGAAAAAGCGTGGTCAGCACAATGGCCATACGTTCCGGATCGGTTTTTTTCAGCGCCCAAGGGGCTTGTTCATCAACATATTGGTTGCAGGCGAATACCGCGCGCAGCCAAGCATCAAGCCCTTGGGTAAATTGCAAATCTGCGAACGTCGTCATCATTTCGCCATCAATTGCGGTGGATACCGTAGCAAGCAGATTAGCATCTGCCTCGTTTTGGTTCCCGATAATTAGTGCGCCATCGCAGTTCTTGTGGATCATGCTCAACACGCGCTGCGCCAAATTTCCAAAGCTGTTCGCCAATTCTGCGTTGCAACGGCTAACGATGGCTTCTTCACTCCAGCTACCATCTTGGCCAAAGCTAACTTCACGCATGAAGAAATAACGCAGTTGATCCACACCGTAGAGTTCCGCCAACACCAACGGATCGGCGCTGTTTCCAGCAGATTTGGACATTTTCTGGCCGTCGCGGGCAAGAATGAAGCCATGGCCAAATATAGCTTTTGGCAACGGCAAGCCTGCGGCCATGAGCAACGCCGGCCAATAAACTGTATGAAAACGCACAATATCCTTGCCAATCAAATGCAAGTTGGCTGGCCAGAATTTCCGCCATTCGTCAATATCGTCGGGAAAACCGATCCCGGATATATATGTGGTCAGCGCGTCCAGCCATACATACATCACGTGGCCTTCGCCGCCCGGTACTTTTACGCCCCAGTCAAAGCTGGTGCGCGAAACCGACAAATCCCGCAAACCGCCTTCGACAAATCGTTCCGTTTCGTTTTTCCGGCTTTCGGGGCGGATCCATTCGGGTTGATCGGCGTACAGCTTCAGCAAGGGTTCCTGATATTTCGACAATCGGAAGAACCAGCTTTCTTCAACCGTCCATTCAACTGGCGTATTTTGCGGGGACAGTTTTTCGCCGCCCTCCCCCAATATCAGTTCGGCATCGTCGTAATATGCTTCATCACGAACCGAGTACCAGCCCTCATACCGGTCAAGATAAAGATCACCATTTGCTTCCAGACGTTTCCAGATTTCTTGGCTGGCGCGGTGATGATGCGGATCGGTTGTACGGCAAAAATGATCAATCGAAATGTTAAGTTTACTATACATTTCTCTGAAATAACTAGACATCTCAGTTGCAAGGTCGAGCGTGTCACGACCTAAGTCACGCGCGGTCTGCATCATTTTCAATCCATGTTCGTCGGTCCCCGTGAGCAAGCAAACATCGCGCCCGGACAGCCTGTGGAAACGCGCAATGACATCGGCCGCCACCGCCTCATACGCATGACCAATATGGGGCTTCCCATTCGGGTAAGAAATTGCAGTGGTAATGTAAAACGGTTCTGACATCATAAACCCAGTTTAAAGAGATGAGGGCAAGCCCTAGTTTGCCGGTTACTTATGCGTTTGTAGCGACGCCAGCAAGCTTCCCATTTGAACAATCACGCTTTGCTTGTCGAGCGTTACGCCAATTGCTCTGGACGCCAATGCAGTCGCCGCCTCCCAGGCATTTATGGCGGGAGCGACAGCTTGCGCATCCATAGTCCGCGCTTTCTCAGCAATTTTTTGCGGAACGAGACGCAGGAATGCTTCATATCGTGCCTGACCGCTTTTCAATGAAAGCTGCGCGGCCAACTTCTGGCGCAAGGCGTTATTGCGGTCTCCTGTCGCTATTATTGCCGCCATGTCCGCTTCCAATTGCTGAATTTCCAATCCCAAAAACTCGATGGCTTGCCCCGGCGATCCGCTGCCAGCCAAAGCCAGCGCGTCGCGGCTTGCTTCGTCAATGTCCGGGGCAATTTGTGCCAGCGCCATTTCCATGTCCGACTTACCGAGTGGTTCAAACCGGAGTATCTGGCAGCGGGACCTGATCGTAGGCAACAGCCGGTCACTGGAATGGCTCACCAAAAAGAAGAATGTCCCCGCAGGCGGTTCTTCAAGTGATTTCAGCAACGCGTTTGCGGCACCTCGTTCCAAATCATCCGCGCTATCGATGATGATGGCGCGCCTTTCCGATATGCCGGGCCGCGTCGTCAGCTTCATTTGCAAGGACCGGATTTGATCAACACTAATGCTGCGCTTCAGTTCCGCAGACGCATCAACTTCCTCACCTTCTTTGGGGGGATCCTTTGGCAACCTGCTTAGTATGATCAGATCGGGATGGCTGCCCCGTTCAATTAAGTTGCCATGACGGTCATCAGGATCAATTAATTTCCGTGCCGCAATCTTCGCAAAACTTGCTTTGCCAAGGCCGCGCAACCCCGCCAATATCCAACCATGATGTGTTTTTCCGGTGGCCAATGCGTTGCTAAATGCGCGCATATTCTGATCATGGCCGATGAGCGTTTTCATCCCAACAAGTCACCAATTTCGGCCAGCAACCGTTTCGTTACGGCGCTGGGTTCGCCGCTTGCGTCGACCAGACGGACACGGGCAGGCTCCATTTCGGAGTAACGCCGAAAGCTATCATGCACGATTTTGTGAAAAACGCTATCTCGACCGCCGATCCTGTCGCTAGCCGTTCCGTCCCGCAATGCCGCGCGCGCCGATGCTTGGTCTTCGGGCATGTCCAATACTAACGTGCGATCTGGCAACAGCGACCCGCTGCCGATACGATGTAGCTCAAGGATATCGGCGTCACTCAATCCAGAACCGCCGGATTGATACGCGCGGCTGCTGTCCAAAAACCTGTCGGTAATCACCCATTTGCCCGCATTTAATGCAGGCAGGATCAAACGGTCAACATGGTCGCTGCGCGCTGCTGCAAACAGCAACGCTTCTGCGCGCGCGGTCCATTTATTGGCACTTCCGTTCAATAACAACTGCCGAATTTCGTCAGCGCCTTCGGTTCCGCCGGGCTCGCGCGTGACGATTACTTCAAATCCACATTGCCTGACGGCGGCGGCTAAAGCGGTAATTTGGGTCGATTTACCAACCCCCTCCCCGCCTTCAACAGAAATGAATTTGCCAGTCCGGGTCATCACCAGTTCACGCGCCAAATATGGATTTGATGCCGTTCCAGACACGGCCGAAATATCCGGCCTGGGCAACGTCAACATTTGCGATCAACGGTGAAATCTGTTCAGAGCCATCGGCCATTTTTACAACCATATCGGCAACGATATCGCCTTTTTTCAGCGGCGCTTTGATCGGACCTTTGTATCTGACCAATATCTTGAATTTACCGGCGTCGCCAACGGGATAGCTCACCGCAATATTTCGCGGCGCGACCAAAGCAAGCTTGCTTTCGCTGCCCATTTGAACGGGCGCAACGGCGATAACACTGCCCGCCTTAAACAACGCGCGAGATTTCCACGCTGAAAAACCCCAATTCATAAAATTGGTCGATTCCGTGATCCTGGAATTGTAACTTGGCAAGCCCGCGACAACCATCAATATCCGTCGCCCATTTTGAAGCGCGGTTCCGGTGAAACAATATCCCGCTTCTTCGGTGTGGCCGGTCTTCAGTCCATCAGCACCGACGATTTTACCCAGCAGCGGGTTTCGATCTGGCTGCGTGACGCCGCCCCATTTAAATTCCTTCTTGCCATAGAATTTTGCATAGAGTTCAGGAAAATCGTCGATCGTCCGCTGTGCCAATAATGCCAAGTCCCGCGCGGTTGTTACTGTCCGGCCTTCATCCGGCCAACCATTGGCGGTTCCAAATCGGCTATCCTTCATGCCAAGCCGTTTTGCCGTCTTGTTCATCACTAAGACGAACTCCGCCTCTGATCCGGAAATTCCCTCCGCCAATACGATTGCCGCGTCATTGCCGGAAACAGTTACCAATCCATGCAACAAATTTTCAACCGAGACCTGTTCCCCGGCGGCCAGAAACATTGTGGATCCTTGATTGTTCCATGATTTCCAAGTTTCGGGTTTGACAACAAATTTCTGACCGGCCTGCAACCTGCCATTTTTCAGCATATCAAAGACGACATAAGTCGTTAGCATTTTCGCCATCGATGCGGGCGGAATCGGCGCGTTCGATTGTTTGTCGTACAGAACCGCTCCCGATGACATATCAACCATGAAGGCGATAGGCGCGGTAGTTTCATAGGCGGGCGATGCGACAGCGGGGCTAAAGACCGTTGAAGTTACAAGAACAATGGCGGATATGCCGAATTTCATTTGAGCCCCGTTCGTTGGCAGAGATTAAATAGGAATCAGCCGCCAGAAAAACGAGTCACTCGCGAAAAATCCTAGCTTGCGGATAGCCGCGTTGTTGCGCAGTTGCCAGCCCTCGTTGCGCCTCTGCTTCGGTGGCATAGGGCCCAAAGCGCACGCGGTACAATGCGCCGTCGCTGCTCGCTTGCACCGATGCACCCAATGAACGTGCCAATTGATCCGCGCGCCCGCGATTGGAATAAGACGCAAGCTGCACGACATATCCGGCGGCAGCTACCTGCGGCGCGTTTGCGGCGGCAGACGTGCCCTCACCTTCTCTAATGAATCGGCCATCCTTTGCCGGTTTAGGTCGGGCAGCAGGCATTGGCCGTGATGTATTTGCAGGGGCCTGTGCGCCTTCTCTGATGAAGCGGCCACCCGGTGCGTTGTTTGAGGTAGGCGCACCATTTGCAACAGGCTGTCTGGGCGCGGCGGCAACGGCAAGCTGCGCTACGCCCGATGGCTTCGGTTGCTTCGCTAGTTTCATGTTGAGCACGCGCAGCAACGATTCGGGCGTTGAAATGCGTTCCGCCACTTGACGCCCAATGCGCAATGCAGCGCGTTCTTGTTCGGGCGGGTTGACTTTACGCACTCTCACGCCCGCAACGCCTTGACCTGTAATTCCGAGCTGCCTCGCGGCTCCTTCGGAAAGATCAATCAACCGGTCATTTGCAAACGGGCCGCGGTCGTTGATGCGGACCAATATCGTCCGTCCGGTGTCTAACGCGGTAACCTCAACATAGCTTGGTAGCGGCAACGTCTTGTGAGCCGCTGTGATCGCAGATGGCGCAAACATTTCACCATTTGCGGTTTGATTACCGGCAAGTTCATTGCCGTAATAGCTTGCATAACCAACGTCATCATAGGCCGCCACATCCTCTGGCGTGTAGCTGATGTTGCCGACCTTGTAAGGTGCACCAATCTTTACCGGTAAATCAGCCACGCCGCCGATTGCCGGTGATTGCGATGCCGCCGGCAGGCCGCCCGCATCGGCCATCTTCCCGCCGCCGCATGATGCCAATATGGCCGCGCCGCTGGCGACACCCAATAACCTAATTGCGAATTTCATCGGCCAATAACCCCACTGATAATGCGTAAAAATTTGAACAATTATAGTCTAATATCACGCGATAGTTACTACCCAATAAATAAGCAGTGTTTCCCGCGCCATCCGGTTCAATCAAAGCGGCGAGCATATTCCCCTTTGGCCAATAACCTCTTTGCGGAGCAACACCCAAGCGCTGCCATTCGTCCATCGTCTTCCACTGGCCATGCCGCGCAAAAACCCGCTGACAACGGGGCGAAACGGTTTTCGATGCGATGGCTTGCCGGTTGAGCGAAGATGGCACATTGACGGCGAAACCCCATTCTTCACCACGCCGCCATCCTGCATTGACAAAATAATTTGCAATCGAAGTCATGGCGTCAACTTCGCTGTTCCAGATATCGGCGTAACCATCGCCATCACCATCGCGCGCCAGACGCAGATATACAGATGGCAGAAATTGCGGCTTACCCAATGCCCCGGCCCAGCTTCCGGTGATTGCATATTGCGGAACACCGCGGTCAATCATCTTGAGCACCGCGATCAATTCCGCCTCAAAAAGTGCGCGGCGGCGGCCTTCATAGGCAAGCGATGCCAACGCCTCCGGCGCGTTAAAGTTTCCGGTCACGGTCCCGTAATTGGTTTCATGGCCATAAATCGCCAGCATCATTTCTTCAGGAACGCCGGTCTCGCGCTCGATCCGCCCCAGTAACGGACGCAATTCGGTGTATTTTGACCTGCCCTTGCCAATGCGTGCGGCATCAACATGGCGCCGTTTATAGGGCGCAAAATCCGGGATCGGCTTGTTCGGATCAGTTTCAGGCTGCGAACGATCCAAACGCACCACACGCTCATCATAATTGATCGACGAAACAACCCTGTCGATTGTGCCCGCCTTTATGCCTTCGCCAATTGCTTTTGCCCTTACAGTGGCGAGATATTGCCGAAAGCCCGATGCTTCAGGATTTGCCACGAAGTCACTTTGCGCGCTGCCAGATTGCGCAAGCAGCGCCGTACCGATTCCCAGTATCAAGGACAATTTCAGTGTTTTCAGACTCTGGACTAACACGCAAACCCCCGGGGAAATTTAAGATGACATTGTAATGGCACAGAAAGATCGGGCTGTGAATCCCATTTGATCCCGGCATCACAACTATCTATCGCACGAAACAACGATAGAAGCTCTTGAAATTCCTTTCGCCACCGGATAAGCGCCGCGCAGGCAGTGCGAAAAACACTGCTACGCGCGGATAGGTGGCCGAGTGGTTTAAGGCAGCGGTCTTGAAAACCGCCGAGGGTGCAAGCTCTCCGTGGGTTCGAATCCCACCCTGTCCGCCATTTTACAGAAATGGGAAATAAGGCCTAATTTTTCACCCTTTGGGTAATCGCAACCTTTTGTAACGTTCCGACTAAAATAAGAGTTTTAGGTCATTCGGCCAAGCAATTGTTTGTGATCTGTAAAGTTCATACCGCAACGCTGAATGAAATCATCCATTTGTTCCATATCGAACACCTGAACATCATTACCGGGCGCGCTAATCTTGTTATCGTCAGGAAAAATGCCATAGCCTGCGAGCAAGCAATGCCATGACAGACTGCCATAATATTTTCCGATGTTAAGGTGCGCGATGGTCTCGGTTAAATCGTCACCCAAAAACCAGCTGGTCATTACCGCTTTCAACGTGTCGGACAGGTTCTGGTTCCCGGCATTGTCGCGCCAATATGGTGTGTCTGTGCGTTGATTAAGCCGATAGTGGCAAGCGATGTAGTCGCGTATACCTTCGATCCGTGCGGCTATACTTTGGTTGAAATCGTCGCGTCCGGCTGCCGAAAATCCGCCTGCGTCAACCGCTGCAATAAAACCCTCAACAGTTGCTTGAACCACATGCAGTGCAGTGGCTTCCAAAGGTTCGACAAAGCCTTGCGACAAGCCAACGGCCAAACAATTACCGGCCCAACTGCGTTCAACCCGGCCGACTTTCATCGTTAAATGCCGTGCCTCTACGCCACTATCGAGCAGACCAAGATGCGTTCGCAGTTCTGTCTCGGCAGCATCCTTGTCGAAATAGTCCGAGGCGTAAACATAACCATTGCCCGTCCGGTTGGTGAGCGGGATGTCCCATGCCCAACCTGCCGACAAGGCCGTGGCGCTGGTGTGCGGATTGGTGCCGATGGGGTCGGCGGGCGTCGGCATGACAACCGCGCTGTCATTGAAAAGATTTTCTTTGAAGGATATAAAACGTTCGCCAAGCGCCTCCTGAATGATGCAACCGCGAAAGCCGCTGCAATCTATGAAGAAATCGCCGGAAATTGCGTCTCCCTCTTTTGTTAGCAATTGACTGACTTGCCCGTTTTCATCAACTTCAACATGCGCCATATGCTGCTGAAGATGCTGGACGCCAAGAGTTGCCGCGTGATCGCGCAACACTGCCCCGACCAGATAGGCGTCAAAATGATAGCCATAGCCAACATCAAATGGAAAATTCTCGCTTGCGATTGGCCCCAACCGTTTTTGCGAGAGATAAGCAGGCAAGAAGAAACGGTCCGGATGAGCCCAAACATCGCGTCCGGTCCGCCGCGCGCGCGTATTATAAGTGAAGGCACCTAGGCTGTGTGCATCAACTTCGGTGGCGAATGGATGATAATAGCTTTCAAATCCTGCGCGTTCGGACCAGCCATTAAACCTGATCCCGTTCTTGTAAGTGGCGTTGCAGCGTGGCATCCACTCCGCCTCTGCCAGCCCAAGTGTGCAGAAAAATCCGCGTAGTTGCGGGGTCGATCCTTCGCCGACACCGATGATACCGACCTCAGGAGATTCCACCACGCAAACTTCGGCTTGCGGCCAGCGCGTTGCTAACAGGCATGCAGTCATCCAGCCTGACGTCCCGCCGCCTAGAATTACGAAACGACGCTCCATCGGGCTGCTCATGTGACAGCACCTAAGCGGCTGCGCCACAACACGCGCTATTTCCCCGTTGCAATACGTGCGGCAAACCCGCCGCCAGGCGCCAACCACACAGGCAAGCTATCGCCTTTTTTGACCTTCAGTGTCTGGTAAATGATATTGTGTCGTTTTTCGGTTAGATAGGTGGCGTCTGGGCCATCTTTGTAGATAGTTGCAGTGTAAACTTTGCCGTTATCGAGAAAGTCTAGCTTTACATTTACTTCGCGGGCCGTTGCATCATTGACGCCGCCAACATACCAGTCGGTGCTGTTACGATCTTTACGGGCGAAAACGGCATAGTCACCAACTTCTCCTGCTATCAACTTCGATTCCTGCCAGTCGGTCGGGACCTGACGAATGAATTCCAATTCCTTGGGGTATTTGGCAAGGTTTTCGATCAAGTCGGCAGCCATCTGGATTGGGGAATAGATCGACAAATAAAGCCCCAATTGTTTTGCACGTGTGGAAGCGAGTGCATTGCCGCTTGGGCTTTGCAACGACAATACGCCGGGCGTAAAATCCATCGGACCAGACAGCATGCGCGTGTAAACCAAAGTCGGTTCATGATCCGGGCCATTCGCGAATTGGCCCCATGCGTTATACTCCATACCGCGCGCGCCTTCTCGTGCTACCCAATTGGGATAGGTGCGCCGCATGCCGGTATCCTTGACCGGTTCGTGGGGGTTGACCGCGATCTTATATTTGGCAGCCGTTTCAACCACTTTTAGATGGTGGTTCACTTGCGCTTGGCCGTCATGATATTCCATGCGTGTTTCGCCAACATTATCGCCGGGTGCAATGATGCCGCCCATATCAGCGACATATCCCGTTTTTACGACATTAATTCCGACCTCGCTGTAAAGCTCCATCGCATCGTCCAGTTGATCCTCATACACCGCGATGTTTCCGCCTGTTTCATGGTGGCCTATCAGTTTTACACCCTTTTTACGGGCATAGTCAGTAACTTGTTTGAGATCGAAATCGGGCACGGCCTCAGTGAAACTGAATTCGTCACCGTGGCCGAACCAGTCACCATTCCAGCCCTTGTTCCACCCTTCGACCAAAACACCGCCAAAGCCATTTTTTTCAGCAAAATCTATAGTCTGTTTGGTTCTCTTCGTGGTCGCGCCATGATTGGGGCCCTCTGCCCAAGTCCAGACGCCGGAAATCATACCCCACCAAATGCCAACATATTTCTGTGGTTTAAACCAGCTGACATCGCCCAGTTTATTTGGCTCGTTTAAGTTCAGCTCCAGATCATTTTCTACAAGCCCAGCTGCATTATCTGCCATACGAATTGCTCGCCAAGGGGTGTGGAAGGGGGTCCCGCGAATGACCCGGGCACCGCGAGATGATGGCGACAATTGCGTGCGGAACTTTTGGCCTTCGCTGCGTTTGAACCACATCCCCGAATAGTCGATCAACGCCGCCTCATGGAAAGAAATATGCGTGCCGTCATCCAACTTCATCGTAATCGGCGTATGGGCAGTCGATACAGCGTCAATCGCAGTTTTTTGATATATCTGCTCATAACGGTTCCATTCACCACCGGCGATCCACCATGCTTCTCCTTTTGGTGCAATATTGAATTCAGTCATTTCATCGGCAATATTCATCACCTTGAGATTTGGTTGATCCGGCAATTCGTAACGGAAGCCAACGCCATCATCAAACACGCGAAAACGGATATGCATTTCACGCTTCAAATATGCAGGCTGTTTGAACCTTACCAGCAATTCATTGTAGCGGTTGCGTACAAACTGCCGTTCGCCCCATGGCTGTTCCCATGTCTGGTCACCCGACGAAACTGACTGCCCTTCAAATTTGAAGCCACGGACCATATTGTAACTGTCGGTGAGGATGAATCCCAACAGTGAAGGGGCAATTAGCAACTTGCCTTTGCGGCTGATGCTGTAGGTTATTCGGGAGTCATTATCGGTCGCAACATTTACCGTGATACTGCCATCGGCTGATGAAACGCTGGCCAGCGGTTCGGCAAATACAGGTTGGGCAAGAGCGAACATGCCAGTTGCCACCAACACGAAACTTGTTTTCTGCAACATTTACTCGCTTCTCATATTTTCAATTTAGGCAATGCGTTCAGCAATCAATCCTGCAAAGGGCGGTAATGTCCATGCGGCGGCCCCATTGACAGTTTCTAAAACCCTCCAACGATCAGGCTGCGCGGGGCCCCATTCAACTGGCTCCGCACTAAAGTTGTAAACGCATACGAAATGCTGTCCGGCACAGCTACGTTCAAAAACCAGCAATTTTTCTTTGGCAACATTGACGTTCAATTGACCGATAAGAAGTGCCTCGTTGGCGTTGCGAAACGCAATTAATTGCCGTGTCATATTAAGCAATGAAGACGGATCCGCCTCATGCACATCAACCGCGCGTTCGGTATGATCGGGGCCAAGCGGCAGCCAAGTTGCATTGGTCGAAAAGCCGCCAAATGGCGCATCTTTTATCCACGGAAAGGGCGTTCGGGCACCATCTCTGCTCTGGGTCAGCGGCCAATTGGCGATGGCCTCTGGATCTTGCAGTTTATCAAAGGGAATATCTACCTGGGTCAACCCCAGTTCCTCGCCTTGCCACACGATGATATTGCCCCGTAGCGCGATAAACAGCAGCATGACCAAACGCGCGAACGCATCTTCGTGTCCGTCCGGTGACCATCGTGAAAGCCAGCGTGGTGCGTCATGATTTGACAATGCCCAACTTGGCCACCCTATCCCCGGTGCTTCTGGCCAAATCTCTAAAGCCTCGCGCACAAGTGCGGGAGTTAACGCATCTGCATGAAGGAAATTGAAGCCATAGGCCGAATTGAAATGCATACCATTTGCGGTCAATGCCTTCATTTCACTGCCGTCAGTATCCCCGCCAACCTCGGCAAGAGTGAAACGGCCGTCATATTGATCGGTAAGAGCCCGAATGCGAGCAATAAACGCTGGCAATTCCGGCTGCGATTGATTGTGGACGTGCAACTGAAAATCAAAGGGCCGCGACCGGGGTTTATTGCTGGACGGTGCCGGTGGATTGTCGGTCAAATCGCGATTGTGCATGGCAAAGTTAATCGCATCAATGCGAAAGCCATCTACTCCGTGATCAAGCCAAAAGCGCACAATGTCGAGCAATTCGTCTTGCACCACTGGATTGTGCACATTTAGTTGGGGCTGCTCTTTTAAGAAATTATGCATGTAATACTGGCCGCGGCGCGCATCCCATGTCCACGAAGGGCCGCCAAATACAGAGGCCCAATTGTTCGGCGGTGATCCGTCTGACTTGGCATCGGCCCAAACATACCAATCCGCCTTGTCATTTTTGCGGGATGCGCGGCTTTCATCAAACCAAGCGTGCCGGTCAGAAGTATGTGCAAAAATAAGATCCACTATTACGCGCAGGCCGAGGACATGCGCGCGTTCGATAAGTGTGTCGAAATCGGCAAGCGTACCAAAGATTGGATCGACGCTGCGATAGTCGGCCACGTCATAACCGAAATCTTTCATCGGCGAGGCGAAGAACGGTGAAATCCAAAGCGCATCAACGCCAAGGGAAGCTACGTATTCCAACTTGGACGTTATACCTGCAAGGTCACCAATGCCATCGCCGTTCGAATCGCAAAAGCTGCGGGGATAGACTTGATAAATAGTGGCCCCTTGCCACCATTCCCGGCCGGCCTTAGTTTTCACAACGGTACGAATAGTTTCAGTCATTTTACTTTGCAGATCACATAATCAAGAGGTTTGAGATAGAAAGCTGCAGTGCCCGGTGCACGCGGTGCAGCGGGGCAATTTCCATCAAGGGGTTCTAATTGTGAACTTTTGGTATCGATCTCGACGTTGGTCGTCAGCGGATCAACAGATGTGTTGACAACAACCAATATCTCGCTGCCGCTTACCTTATCGATGCGCGAGAAAGCAAACAGCCCTGGCTTTTCTGAATAGTTGCGCACCACAGTTCGTCCCCTGCGTAAGGCAGCGTTTTCCACACGCAATTTCGCGAGCTTTGAGAAGGTTTTGAATAGCGGATGGCTGACGTCAAAATTGCTCTGTGCAGTTGTAGCAGCAGTACCGAGAAGCCGGTTATCATTATAGATAGCAACCTTCGACGGGAACATATCTTCGCGCGCATCCTGATCCCAACCGTCGCCGGCAAAGCCTTGTTCATCGCCGGCGTAAACCGTCGGCACGCCGCGCATTGTTAGCAGCATGGCATGGGCGAGTCGAACGCGGGCGAGCACCTCGTCATCGGATGCACGCGGAAATCCTTGCCGCACAAAATAGCCAAATCGGCCATTGTCATGGTTGGAGATGAAAGTCGGCTGGATGCGCGCCTGATCAGCGCCGCCCTTATAAAGCGGATCTTGAAAGAAGAGCTCCCAAAGTTTGTTGGTGCCGCCTGTGCCCGCCACGGTATCCAAAGCCGCCTGGCGGAAGGCGAAATCGATTACTGACGGAAAGCCGTCAACATGTGTGTGGACCGCTAGCTTACCTGGCTCAAGTCCAATGCCCCCGATCTCGCCAAAGATGTGGAAGTTCTGAATTCCCTTCGCTTTGGCACGCTTGTGCATAGCTGGCACGAACGCTTGCCAGAATTCCGGGTTCACATGTTTGGCGGTATCGACACGGAAACCGTCGATGCCAAAGCGGTCTATCCAAGCGCCGTAAATGTCGATGAAGCCAGCAATCACGCGCGGGTTCTCGGTCATCAGGCCGTCAAGTCCGACAAAATCTCCCATAGTAGAGCTTTCGCCCTGAAAGGTTGAATCGCCGCGATTATGATACCAGCGGATATCATTCAGCCATGCCGGAACCTTAACCTTCTCCTCCCTCTTCGGTATGACAGGGGTATAGGCGAAGTTCATATCGCTTAGCCTAGCGAAGTTTTCAGGAGTCTGGACGCTGTCGCCCTGAAAGCCGGAATTGATCGCTGCGCCGTCACTTGCGCGGCGTGAATAAGGATAATCGGCGCGGCTGCGGTAACTGCAAGATGATGTCGGGCACTCCTTATACGTGATGACGTCGGCACTATGGTTGGCAATGATGTCCATATAGACCTTCATCTCCCGACCATGCGCCGCGTCGACAAGCGCCTTGAAATCGGCCTCAGTGCCGAAATGCGGATCGACAGTGGTAAAGTCCGTCACCCAATAGCCATGATAGCCAGCGCTTTCATCGCCAACTTTTCCCTGCACGGCCTTGTTTTTGAAGATTGGTGCGAGCCAGATCGCGGTCACACCTAGCGACTGAATATAATCAAGCCGCTTGATCAGCCCCTTAAGGTCGCCGCCATGAAAAAACCCTTTGTGTGTCGGATCGAAACCATGTTTCAACCGGCCGCCTTTGATACCGCCGGTATCATTTTTGACATCGCCATTTTCAAAGCGGTCGGGAAGCAGAAAGTAGATCACTTCGTCTTCAGGCAAACGATCACGGAAATTCTGCGCGGCAAGGGGCGCTGCGGTCATGGTTTCCGCCAGCAATGCCAAAATCAGCTTTGTCAGTTTCATTGTTTCGCCTTTCCAACAATTTGTGCAAGATAATCAGTATGCATGGGCATGAGATCAACCTTGGCAGCAATCACCTCGCGAATTGAACGCAAATAATCTGCTACGGGCTGATCACCGGGCACGTCGGCGAGCGGATGATATCCATCGGGTTGTATCCCCTGCCCGGCCATCACTTGCAACCAGCCGAGTTCTGTAAACAATTCTTCATTCACCCGAAATATCCGGCCAGACGCGCGAAAGACGTCCATTTTTTCTTTGAGCGTTTCGGGAACATCCATTTCCCTGCACATTTTCCAAAAGGGCTCTTCACGCTCATTGGCATGATAGTGCAGGATTAGGAAATCTCTGATCCGTTCAAATTCAAAGCCGCATTGCCGGTTATATTCGTCTACATCCGCCTGCTTGATTTCATCAGAAGGCATTAAGTCGATCAGCCGCTTTATTCCCGATTGAATCAAATGGATGCTGGTTGACTCCAGCGGCTCCATAAAACCGCTGGCGAGCCCCAGCGCCACAACATTGCGATTCCAGAACTTGTTGCGACGCCCGGTTTTGAACCGAATTGGCTTTGGTTCTGCCAATGGCTCGCCATCAAGGTTAGCCAACAAGATAGATGCCGCTTCATCGTCGCTGATATGGCTGCTACAATAGACATGACCATTGCCGATCCGGTGTTGCAGCGGAATACGCCATTGCCAACCGGCCTTACGCGCAGTCGCGCGGGTATATGGCAAAAGCGGTTCAGAAGAAGCGCAAGGGACAGCCAGCGCCCGATCACAGGGCAACCAATGCGTCCAATCCTGATACCCTGTGTTCAACGCTTCTTCAATCAGTAGCCCGCGAAAGCCAGAGCAATCGATGAAGAGGTCACCAGCAATTTCATCCCCATTTTCCAATTTTACGGCACGAACGTTGCCGGTTTCGCCATGCAGCAGCGTCTCGACCAACTTGCCTTCGATCCGCTTACAACCCCGTGCTTCGGAAAACTTTCGCAAATAGGCCGAATATAGCCCGGCATCGAAATGATAGGCATAAGCCAGCCCGCGCACCGGCGCATCGGGCAATGGTTCTTCGCGGGTGAAGCGATTGGCAAAGGCTGCTGTGCCTGCAATGCTATAATCGACCAGAGAGCGCTTGTCCCCGGCTGCCCGCGCCTTCAGCCAATAATGGTGGAATGGGATCATCCCCAAATCACGCCCGATCATGCCAAAGGTATGGATATAGCTATGCCCGGGGCGCAACCAACCGGCAAATTCTATGCCGAGTTTGAAGCTGCCTTTTGTCTCCCGGACAAATTCAGCTTCATCAAGGCCAAGCACACCATTGAATAACAGGATTTGCGGAATGGTCGCTTCACCGACGCCGATGGTGCCTATTTCTTCGGACTCGACCAACGTTATGCACCAGCGATCACCCAATATGCGGGTCAACGCAGCGGCAGTCATCCAGCCCGCAGTTCCACCACCAACAATGACGATATCACGCATGGCTCACCTGCTTTCATGCAGTAAAGGCTTAAAGAAGTTGGGTTCCTGCCACATTTGCGACTCAGCAGGAACCCTGTCTCCTCATCAGATTATCAGAACTTGTAAGTTATGCCCGCCTGATAACGGCGACCATAGATCTGATAATCGATAACTTCGAGGGGACGGCCCGGATTAGTCGTCGAGAAACGTTCGTCCGTCAGGTTCTGCCCCTGAAGATAAAAGGACAAGCCATTTAGCGCGCTTCCCTCTCTAAAGTCATAGCCGATTTGCGCATCAACAATGGTCTCTGGAAGAGCTCGGCGTGTTGTCCGATCACCGCCAAAACCGACCAGATCGCCGCGGAAGCTTGAGCGATAGCGAATACTGCCACGTGCGTTAAAGCCCCATTTTTCAAAGAAGGCCGTACCATTGGCAACCCAGCGCGAATAGCCCGGAATATCGCCCACACCACCAGCGACGGAGTCATTCGACCGCACCTTACTCTTGGTATAAGATACACCGCCAGTCAGGCCGAACCCTTCCAGTCCGGAAGTGATGACTTCAAACGGCAATGTACCTGCCAGTTCGATGCCATAAATTGAACCGCCCTTGCTGTTTTGCTGGGAATTCAATGTACCAATCAATCCGTTTTGCGCCGGAACAGTAACTGCACCAAGCGGGAAACCAGTGTAGTCAAAAGGTGCCTCGCGACCGTAAATATAATTTTTCAGATCTTTGTAGAAAAGCTGCGCCGCAACATAGCCCTTTGAACCGAAATATTTCTCAAACGTCAGGTCAACGGCATCCGCTTCATACGGGCGAAGAGATGGGTTGCCGCCGCCGCCGCGAATGATTGCGGTGGTTGTACCAGGATTTTCGACGCCATAATCGATCGAGACGCGCATATCATTCAGCTTTGGCCTTTGAATTTCACGGGCCACACTGAAACGGAAAGCAAAATCGCTAGGGGTGCGAAGCGAGAGGTTCAGGCTGGGCAACACATGCGTATATTTGTCACCACCCGTAACTTTGCCAATTTGACCGCCAAAGAATGTAGCTCCAGTCGAACTTTGGTTGGTCTTGATAACCTGAACGCCAACATTTCCTGTTAGGCTGTTCGCCCCCAAATCAGCATCGATAACCGCTTGCAGATAACCGGTTAGTAATTCTTCCCCGACGGTGTATCGCTTGAACGCGACATCGCGAACGTTATTTGGCACCAGCCGGTAAATGCCTGCACTCAAAAGCGCACGCGGATCGTAGCTGATTACGGGGCCCAGACCGAGATAATCCAGTTGCGTTGGCGCCAACAGATATTGATCAGGAACACGCTGCTGTGCTGCGCCATTTGCAAGCAAAACAAATGATTCATCTGCATCGAGGGATTTTTCACGATCTGTCAGAGCAACGCCAGCACGCAAAGCAGAAAAGAAGCCGTCCAACTCATAATCTAAATCCATCCGGTATTGGTTAAGCGTGTCTTCGACAATACGGTTATTGTAATATCCGTCCTGGCCGCCGGCGACGCCTCCCCAACCCATCGGGGATGTCAGCTGAATCAGGTTCGGATCGCTGTAGTTCAGGGTCGGCTTGAATGTCCCGCCACGTGTACTCAGCGAAAATCCAATGGTGTCACGTGCGCCTACGCCCTGGCCACGGCCGGTGCCGGAGTTACTTTCAAAGGTCAGCTCATTGCGTTTTGTTTGTGAGCGGCCATAATCCAGCGCAATGTCTAAATGGTCGCTGGCCTTCCAAACGATATTGTAACCGAGCGAAAACAGGTCAGCTTTACGTTCCAGAACGTGGTTGTTGACGACAGCTTCGATATCGGTGAACGTACCGCCTACGAGTGTGTTTCCGTCCAGAATACGCCCAGCTGGCGCCAAACCGGCGGCCGTCCAGCCAAGTGCATCACCCAAAGGAAGCTCAATGCCGCGCTTGATGATATCGTCATCAAATTTCGAATAGAACAGATCCAATGTCATTCGCACATTGTCGTCAACATCAGCCTGAATTGTTGCCGCAAGGCCCAGTCGCTTCAATTCGGTTGATGTAACGAACGACTTGTTACCCGAAAGTAGACGCGTTCCATCGAAGTCACGGAAACCCCACGCATTATATTCTTCAACCTGATAACCTTCATTGGCATAGTTTGCGGACAGCGCAATGCCAACGGTGTCGTCGCCAAATTTATCGATATAGGTTGCGTTGGCGCGGTAGCCTGTGTCGCGCGAGCCGCTGTTCAGCTTGCCCAAATCGGCGATGCTACCTTTTAGGCCAACTGCCAGAACGCTCTTGCTAACTTCCAACGGTCGCGCTGTGCGAATATCAACAGTGCCGACCAAGCCTTGACCGATGACATTGGCTGCTGGCGTTTTATATACGTTGACTTGGCTAACCATTTCTGACGGATATTGATCAAATTCAACGGCGCGGTTGTCGCCAGTTGAAGTCTGTTCGCGGCCATTTAGCAGCGTCGTTGAAAGGTCTGGACCAAATCCGCGAATCGAAATGTTGGCAGCACGGCCATTAATCCGCTGCGAAGTAAGGCCTGGTAGACGCGCAATGGACTCGCCAATTGATGCGTCAGGCAGCTTGCCGATATCTTCAGCAGAGACCGATTCAACGATTTGGTCTGATTTCTTTTTCGTGTTGACCGCGTTTTCAAGGCTTGCGCGAAAACCGGTAACAACGATTGCGTCTTCGTCTTCTGCTGCAGTCTCCTGAGCGAACGCCGGCATCGCCACAGAAACGCATCCCAATGCGGTAATACTAACAGAGTTACGAAGAAATGTGCGCCAAGATACTCCTGAACCTATTGCTGTCATGCGAAACCTCCCAAAGTGTGGCGGGTGTTTTACCCTGCCAATGCCCAAAGTGCCCAAACTGGCCGCAAAGAATTTTGGCCAACTGACAGCGTTTTGGCCTGCGCGGGGATTTCATAACAGTATTCAGCATACGTATTCAGACAGACAATTTCGATGCGTTGCAGAAATGTGACATTTCGCTTATTATCAAATGAGACGGTCAAGGGGAGCGTTGCTGACAAGATGGCATTAAAGCCGACCTCATTTGATATTGCGCAATTGGCGGGCGTTTCGCAGCCAACTGTCTCGCGTGCTCTGCGTGGGAGCAGTTCTGTATCGGAACACACGCGAAAACGAATCGAAGCGATTGCGCAGCAATTAAATTACAAGGTCGATAAAAACGCATCCAACCTGCGGCTTCGTGAGACCAATACGTTGGCATTGCTTTTTTTCGAAGATCCCACTCCCGATGAAACCGGCATAAATCCCTTTTTCTTAGCTATGCTTAGCTCGATCACCCGCACCTGCGCTCAGCGCGGCTATGACCTGTTGATTTCATTCCAACAGCTTTCGTCCAATTGGCATGTTGATTTTGAAGATAGCCGCAAGGCCGATGGTATCATTCTGCTCGGCTATGGCGATTATGAGCTGTATCACGCCCGCCTTGAAAAACTGGTTGATCAGGGAACGCATTTTGTCCGCTGGGGTTTTGTTGAGGCGGGGCAGCCTGGAACAACATTAGGCTGCGACAATCATCGCGGCGGCGAAGTGGCAACAGAACATCTCATATCGTTGGGCCGCAAAAGCATCGCCTTCCTGGGCGATGCGTCCTCTGCTTATCCTGAATTCAGGGACCGCTTTGACGGCCATTGCGCCGCTCTTAAAACAGCAGGCTACAAGGTCAATCCAAAGCTTCAGATAGCCGCGATAAATACCGGCGAATCCGGCTATGATGCGGCAAAGAAGTTACTTGAATCTGGCGCAAAATTTGATGCTATATTTGCCGCCAGCGACCTTATTGCTATCGGCGCAATGCGTGCAATTGAAGAATCTGGCCTGCGCGTTCCCCGCGACATCGCAATTGTCGGCTTTGACGATATCCCGCTCGCCAGCCTTGCACACCCGCCATTGACCACGATTCAGCAGAATTACAGAATGGCAGGCGAGGCATTGGTTGATGCCTTGCTCCGTCAGATTAAGGGCGAAAAAACGCGTGGGGCTGTTCTGCCGACCAAGTTGGTTGTGCGCAAATCCAGCGGTGTTTGATCGGTTTCGCGACTAACGTATTCGTATGCAGCCCGCCATGCCGCGTTGAAGGGCGCGTAAATCTCTGCCACCTTCACTTGCAAGGGAGACAGCGAACATGGAAAAACCGCGTCAGGGCTTTTGGGGCCTATGGAATGTCAGCTTTGGCTTTTTCGGAATTCAGATTGGTTTCGCGCTTCAAAATGCGAACATGTCGCGGATTTTCCAGTCACTCGGCGAGTCGCTCGATGATCTAACGGTGCTCTGGATTGCCGCCCCCGTCACCGGCTTGCTTATTCAACCGATCATCGGCCACTATAGCGATACCACATGGGGACGTTTTGGTCGGCGCAGGCCCTATTTTGTGGCTGGAGCAATATTCGCAGCCATTGCGCTGTTTGCGCTGCCAAATGTACCGGCGCTCTGGTTTGCCGCCGTGATGCTCTGGGTACTTGATGCCTCGTTGAACATCTCGATGGAACCGTTTCGCGCATTTGTCGGGGATATGCTGCCAAAGGATCAGCATACCGCAGGCTATTCTATCCAGACCGCATTTATCGGCGCGGGCGCTGTCGTGGGTTCTGCCTTTCCTTGGATGCTGGATCAATTCGGCGTTTCAAATGCGGCGGCAAATGGCGGCATTCCCGATACCGTTCGTTACAGTTTCTGGTTTGGCGGAGCGGCGTTATTCATTGCCGTGATGTGGACAGTGTTTAACACACGCGAGTATAGCCCGGAAGAAATGCGCGGTTTCAATGCCGACGAAGCGGCAGACGACGATGGTGCCAGCGTTCTTGCCCTATCCAGTCGTTCTCCAATTAGCGCACTTGCGTGGATTGCTGCTGGCGCTGTAATTGCAGGCATTGTCTGGAAAATTGGACTGGAAAAAGAAGTCTATTTGCTCGGCGGATTGTTCATTGGCTATGGCCTTGCCAGTCTTGGGGCGATCACACTCGCCAAATCGGGACACGGTTCAAGCGCGCTCAGCCAAATTGTCGGCGATTTTTCCGGCATGCCCGATGTTATGAAGAAACTGGCCTTGGCACAGTTCTTCAGCTGGTCTGCGCTGTTCATCATGTGGATTTATACGACGCCAGTTGTGGCCCAATACACATTCGGATCAGCAGACCCAAAGAGCGCGGCCTTTAACGAAGGCGGCAATTGGGTTGGCATATTATTCGCGGTTTACAACGGCGTTGCGGCTATAGCCGCGTTGTTCCTGCTGCCGCGTCTGGCAAGAAAGATCGGGCGGGTAAAAACCCACATGACCTGCTTGATCGCAGGCGCGTTGGGCTATGCAAGCTTTCTGTTTATTCGTGATGCCAATTTGCTGATCATTTCAGAAATTGGAATTGGTATTGCGTGGGCATCGATCCTCGCCATGCCCTATGCCATTCTCGCGTCCGCACTACCGCAGCAGAAATTGGGAGTTTACATGGGGCTGTTCAACGTCTTTATCGTCGTTCCACAATTGCTCGTCGCGACGATCATGGGCAGCATGTTAAAAACGTTTTTTCCTACCGAACCGATATGGACAATGGCCTTCGCCTCAATCGTTATGCTGCTGGCGGCGTTGGCAATGCTTAGGGTCGAGGAGCCACGTTAGGATCAATTACAGTATCAAATACGCATCCAGTTTTAGCGCAAAATGACTTTTGATCAAAAACGCCAAGTTGACACCTAGTTGACAAGATTGACGCCTATTTTGAAACTAATTGCCTGTCCGGGTATAGATAATTTCCTACATCGTCGTTTTTTTGTAATTTTACGTTTTCGCAAATCCAACTCAGAAGTGCGTAATTTGACCGTCAACAATGTCAAAGAGCCAAACCCTGTAAAAGCGGCCACGTCCTTTGGTCCCAGAACAAATCCTACATTGCAAGGAATAATGCGCAGAGGGCATTTGAATAAAACACAGAGGTCATCATGCGCTAAACCGATTTCTTGATAAACACCGTTCCTGCCGAATAGCCTGCGCCGAATGAGCAGATGAGACCAATGTCGCCAGCCGCCAAATCTTGGTTGTGTTTGTGAAATGCGATGATCGATCCCGCGCTCGATGTATTGGCATAGGTATCAAGAACCGTCGGGCTTTCGTTTTCATCAGCTTCATGACCAAGCACCCGCTGGGCAATGAGCCGGTTCATCCCCGCGTTCGCTTGATGCAGCCACATACGGCGCAAATCTTCACCTGACACGCCCAGGGTTTCGCCGTGGTCGATGATCATTTGCGCGACCATCGGCACCACTTCTTTAAAAACCTTGCGCCCCTCCTGAACGAACAGCTTGTCCGCATCGTCGCGGCTTTTGGGATGGGTGCGGTTTAGGAAACCAAAATTGTTGCGGATATTGTTGCTGAATACGGTTTTCAGGCGCGTGCCCATAATTTCCCAATGCTGCACCGGTGCAATGTCTTTCGCCTCCACCAGCACAGCCGTGGCGACGTCGCCAAAGATGAAATGGCTGTCGCGGTCGCGCCAATTCAAATGGCCGGATGTGATTTCCGGGCTGACCACCAGCACCGATTTCGCATTGCCGCTGCGGATATAGTCGGCGGCGGTTTGAATACCGAACGTCGCCGACGAACAAGCAACATTCATGTCGAAGCCAAACCCGTGCTCCATCCCCAAGGCAGCTTGAATTTCAACGGCCATCGCCGGATATCCGCGCTGCATATTGGATGCCGCGCACAGCACCGCGTCAACATCGGCAATGTCACGGCCAGCCGCGTCCAGCGCCGCGCGGCAGGCAGCGACGCCAATTTCTGCCATGACCGAAATCTGGTCATTCGGGCGTTCGTCAAATCGCGGACACATGATATCCGGATTCAAGATCGACGCTTTGTCCATTACGTGGCGCGACTTGATCCCGCTCGCCTTTTCAATAAACTCAACCGAGCTGTGCGTCAGCGGTTCGGCATCGGGGTTAGCGGCGTTGGTGCGATCGACATATTCGTTGAAACTGGCCACCAATTCGGCGTTGCTGATGCTTTCTGGCGGCGTGAACAAGCCGGTTGAAGAGATCACCGGAATGGCAGATATGGTCATAATTTTCCCGCAAATGATTTTGATTGTTTATGCATTCGGGTTACCGCCGTGTCCGAAATGTTACAAGCCCAATCCCGCGATGATCCATTGCAAGAAATTGCAATCGCGGTATGTATCACGATTAACGACTGGGGGTTTAGGAACGTATGGCGGTAGAAAATAGACAACCAAGCCTAGTATCGCGGCTGGTTCGCCGGTTGATTTATTGGATTTATCGCCGCCACGGATGGTCGGCGCATGGCGTAGTTCCGTCACCCAGAAAGTTCGTGCTGGTCGCGGCGCCGCATACCAGCAATTGGGATTTCGTGTATTTTATCGGCCTTACCGAACAGCTTGGCATTATGCCGCACTTCATGGCCAAAAACACACTGTTCCGTTGGCCGTTCCGCAATTTCTTATTCGACATGGGCGGCGTGTCGGTCGACCGCAGCAGCCCGCAAAATTATGTGCAGCAAATGGTGCAGGAATTCGCATCGCGAGACGAATTTATGCTCACCATCGCTCCGGAAGGAAGCCGGGGGAATAACGCTAAGTGGAAAACCGGATTCTACCAAATTGCGCTGGCGGCAAAGGTTCCATTTGTTATCGGCATGATGGATTACGGAACAAAAACCGGCGGCTTAGGACCGGCGATCATGCCCACCGGTGACTATGAAGCCGACATGGCAAAAGTGCTGGAGCTTTATCGCAACGTCGTTCCAAAACATCCTGAACGCGCCGTATCAAACATTACCGGAAAATTATGATGCTGAATTCCTTCACACTGCAGTTATTGGCGCTCAACTTTGCAATATTGGTCACGATCATTGTCGGTCTTTGGTGGCTGGCGACGCGGATTCGCGATGCTTCGTTCATTGATGCCTTTTGGGCGTTTGGAATGGTGATATTGGCATGGGCAAGCTGGCTGCATTCCGGTCCGGTCACGCCGCGCGGCAATATCCTGCTTGGGCTGGTGACGTTGTGGGGAATGCGGCTGTCGCTGCATCTATTTACCCGCTGGCGCGCAGAAGGCGAGGACGCCCGGTACAAGATGATTATCGGCAGGGCCATGGAAAAGAACGGCTGGAGCTGGAACAAGACGGCGTTGATAATGGTGTTTGCGATGCAGGCACCGTTGCTGTTTATCACCTGCCTGCCCGCGCAAATTGGTATCATGAGCAGCTATGGCAGCGATACCGTTGGCTGGCTTGCCTATGCTGGAATCATCGCCGCGCTTACTGGCGTGGCATTTGAAACCATCGGCGATGCGCAGCTTAAACGGTTTAAGAATGATCCGGCTAACGCAGGCAAAGTAATGGACAGCGGCCTTTGGCGCTACACCCGCCACCCCAATTACTTTGGCGACTTTGCGGCCTGGTGGGGCATCTGGCTGGTCGCCGCCGATGCGGGACTTGGCGTTGCCTTGGCCAGCGTGATTGGTCCCATTTTTCTCAGCTTCACGCTGATGAGATGGTCCGGCGGGCCGATGTTGGAGCGTGGCATGCGCAAAACGCGCCCGCAATATGCGGACTATGTCGCCAAGACGTCGTCATTCTTTCCTTGGCCGCCAAAGAAATAGCGCGGCGACCAAGCGGGCAGCTTCCCTATTTGGTCAACCAAATTTCGCCATAGCCATTGAACGCAGGCGCAATTTTGTGTTTCAACTCATGCTCCGGTGCGAACGCGAGATCCGGAAACCGTTCAAACAATAACGGCAGCGCGATCCGCCCCTGCACTTTGCCCAAGGCTGCACCCAAGCAATAATGCGCGCCGCCGCCAAAGGCAAAATGCTGGATATTCTTGCGTTCAATGTCGAAACGCTGCGGATCGGGATTTAACGCCGGATCATAATGTGCGCCAAACAGCGACAGATGAATCGTATCGCCTTTTTTCAGATGCTTGTCGGCGACCTGCATGTCTTCAGGAGCAGTGCGTAGCGCCTGTGCCACTGGCGGTTCGACCCGCAATATTTCATCGAGCGCATTGTCGATCAGATCGGGCTGCGCTTTCAACTTGGCGAGCTGATCTGGATTTTTCAGGAACTGGACCACGCCGCTGCCGATCATGTCGGTGGTTGTGCTGTTCCCCGCAATCAACAATAGCCGGATCAACAATACGATATCTTCGGTCGACAGGCTATCGCCGGCTTCCTCCGCGCGGGCCAAACCGCTGATCAAATCCTGACCGTCCCCGCCCCGCCTTTTGTCAACTTCAACCTGCAAATATTGGGCAAGGGTAGTGGTCGACTCCTCGTACAGCGCCGTTTGCTCCGGTGTTCGAAACGGGTTCAGCGCTTGCATACAACCCAATGACCAACGCCGAAAATCCTTGCGGTCGTTTGGATCCACGCCCAGCAATTCGGCCATCACCGTGGTGGGCAATGGCGAACCGAAATGCGCCACAAAGTCAAACGGGCCATCTTGCGCGCCGACATCTGCCAACAGCGCCGTAGTGATTTCCTGAATGCGCGGAACCATGGCATCAACCGACCGCTTGTTAAAAGCCTTCAGCAGCAGATTGCGTTGCCGCGAATGATCTGGATCGTCGAGCAGCAGGATCGAGAGCTCTTTGCTGTTCTGACCATAAAGCGTGTTGGCGAAACTGCCGGGATTGGCTTTTCTGGGATCGACGATCAGATCGCGGTTTTTGACGAGCGAACCGACTTCACTGGCGCGGGTAAAAAAGTAACGCCCCAATTGCTGGTCATGATGCACCGGATCGGCAGCACGCAAACGGTCAAGCGGCACCCAAGGCGTCTCGCGGTACGTGGGGTCAAGCGCCGACAGTTGATACCCTGTTGGTAGAGGAGGTGTTTCATCGGTCATGCTTAGATATCCAGTTAATGTTACATCGCAGGGCTATTGATAAGCGGCATTAAAATAGATGCAACAGAAACACCATTGCGTTTCGGCTTGATTGTGCCGATTGCTGAAACTCTCTCAATCCAAAGGACTTTGCGAACATGACGGCCAACAGTGATGACGAGTATGTTTATGACGAAGCCAGCGGCGAATGGATCACTGCTGACGCGGCGGCAGCAAAAACAATCGCCGACAACACAATTGAGGTCCGCGATTCGGTTGGCAACATATTGGCCGATGGTGATCAGGTTACCCTGATAAAAGACTTAACCGTCAAAGGTGCTGGCCAGACTTTGAAGCGCGGCACGTTGATCAAATCAATCCGCTTAACCGGAGATCCGCAGGAGATTGATTGCCGCTTTGACGGGATCAAAGGTCTGGTATTAAGAGCGGAGTTTGTGCGCAAGCGTTGATGTGCTATGATCGGCGCGGGGCGGGCTTCAACGCGGAGTTACCTTATGCAACATTTCGACGATCATGATGAATTGACCGAAGAAGAAGCGAGCGGCGGCGTGAAGCAACACGGCGTAAGGATTGTCTTGGCTGTTTCGCTGGTATTGGCGGTCGTGCTGCTTTCCTTATCGTGGATGGGAATGGCGCTTTACGGAACGTGAGGCCGAGAATTAACGCGGCATATCCATAGTCATAAATTGCGACGGATAGGGTTCGGCGAGGTTTTTCGCGGTGTCCCAATCGGCACTTAGCCAGGCCTCATGGTCTTCGCGGTGCAGAATGACGGGCATTGCCTTGGGGTGAATTGCGCCAACGATTGCATTTGGTTCGGTGGTCAAAAACGCAAAGCTGGCCACTTCACTGTCCCGCCAGATACCCGCAAATGCAAAGATCGGCTCGGTTGGAATATCAAACCAATGCTGGGATTTCTTGCCCGTTGCCGGGTTCGCTTGCTGCGACCATTCCTGAAAACGGGTGACCGGCACCAGACAGCGAAACTGTGTGTGGCGAAGCGTGCCAATCCAAAATGGACTTTCAAGATTGCGGACATTGGTGACCGGCCGATAAGCCTGATTTTGCCGCACCGCCGTAAAGCTTTGTGGCGGCGGGACACCCCACATGCGCGGCGCAATATACCGTGCGCCGTCGTTGTTGCGTAGTATCACCGGAGCCGGTTTTCCAGGAGCAATATAGCCGCCCGCCCATGGATCGGCACCTGCATCCGCACCAAAGGTAATTGCGATCTGGTTGGACGGTGCATCAAGGCGGTAAAGGTTGCACATTGCTTAGACCATTGATGAGCGCGGACTGTTTCCGATGCAAGAAATTCCGCAAGTGAACCGGATGATGCCGCGTGCGGAGTTGCTCTCACTCCATCGGTTTGGGTTGCCAAAGCTCGATCTTGCGCCCTTCGGGGTCCATGATATGCGCAAAGCTGCCCATCGCCTCGTCTGGCACGATTTTGATCGGCGTCACCCCGTGTTCGGCGCAGCGGGCAAGGATGCCATCCAGATCATCGACCATCAGGTTAAACATAAACGCCGCGTCCGATGGCGCGAAATAATCGGTGTCGGCGGCAAACGGAGAGAAGACCGTCGCTGCGCCGGGATGCGCGGCCGCCGCATCGGGGGTGAACACTATGCCCCATTCCTCAAACGGCATCCCCAGCACTTGCCCATACCAAAGCTTCATCGCGGCCGGATCCGCCGACTTGAAAAACAACCCGCCGATACCCAGAACTTTGGCCATATTGAGAACTCCATTTGGTGGTTAAATTTGCCGTATTGCGATTCGCCGATCAGTCCGCATCATCCGACGGGTCCAGCCGCGTTACCCATTGCGGGTATCCTTCGGGCGACATGACAATGTCGTTGGACGGCACCAGATCTTCACCGGTTTCAATCCAGCCGCGCCCATCGCATTTGGCGCAGACATGGCGTTTTGACCGGTGACTGGCGAGGTCAATCTCTCGGTTCCACTGGCCATAACCCGCACATTCCGGGCAGCGGGCATCAAGATCCCCTTCCCTCAACTGAACAGGAATACCATCGAACGCATGGGCGTCTTGCGGCCCGGAACAATGAACGATGCGTTTTTCGTGTGACACAAGGATGGCCCTTTCATCCGGCGTTTGGTGGTACCTCCGTTTATACCGCCTGCGAAAATGTTTGCAATGTGTGCGGCGGAGTGTGCGGCGGAGTGTGCGGCGGATAATGGACCCGTAACGCGCGGCGGGTTTCGGGTCTGCCGCGCGCGAAATAAGCTGACCTTGCGGCGCGGCCCGCAACGTTTCGCCGCACCGTCCTCTCGCATCATCCGCTTAACACCCCGCGTCACCGATTGTGTTCATCCGCCAGCAAGGAAGACCTGACACTCTGGAAAAACCAGATAGTCATATCCGGCACGCAAGACGGAATATTGTGTGCCGCGCGCTGTAAGGGGGGGCAAAATGTGATTGTTTAGAGGAGAAGTTTAATGCGTGTAATTTCCAAAAGTTCGACAATGTGCCTCCTAATTCCGGCGCTTGCGATGTCCGCCCCGGTCAGCCTGTCGGCGCAGCAAGAAGCGTCAGATGGCAGGGATATCGTTGTGACCGGGCAACAAGATGTCAATGCCGACATGCCGACCTTGCCGCTGGCCAAGGGGCCCGACATCAAAGGCATCATTTCCGCGCGCAGCGGCAACCGGATGCAAGTAACGGCGGAAGACGGCACCAAGACAATCATAGCGGTAAACCAGTCGACCAAGATAAAGGCCAGCAGGGGGCTTTTCGGCCGTTCCAAACTTAGCGAAACATCCCTGCTCAATGGTCTGCCCGTCACCGTCAAGACTTTGCAATCGGGTGATGCATTGCTGGCAAGCCAGATCACCTTGCGCAACACTGACCTGAAAACGGCGAATATGATCCGTACCGGCACCGCGCAGGGTTTTGCCGAACAAACCGCAGCAACCGAGGCACTGCGCGGTCGGATGGGCGATATCGACGAGTATAATATCAAGGGCACAACAAACGTGAACTTCGATACCGGAAAGGCGGTACTGTCTGAACAGGGCAAGGCCGAATTGTGCGCGACCGCCAATGCGGCAGGCGGCATGAAAAATGCGCTTTTGCTGGTTGTCGGTTACACCGATTCAACCGGCAGCGATGAATTCAACCAGCAGCTAAGCGAAAAGCGCGCCAGCCGCGTCGTCAACCATATCCAGCAAGCCTGCGGTTGGAAGCCATATCGCATGCTGACCCCCACTGGCATGGCCAAAGCCGACCCGTTGGCTGACAATCGCACCGCCCAAGGCA
>JAYUPJ010000262.1:0-11227 GCA_043760195.1 Sphingomonadales bacterium
GTTTAGCCACCAAATAGTTCAACCAAACGTGCGTTGCCACCAACCTGAACGTCCCGCGCCGTCGGGCTTTTCGCCCTGAGCGGCATCATTCGACGCGGCATCATTCGACGCGTCCTCAGTCGGCGAACCCGGCACTGCCAAGACTTCTTCCTTCACGCTTTTTGCCGCAGGTTTCTTGCGCGGCGTGCGGGTTTTAGCAGCCCGGGCTTCGCTTTCGGTGCTTTCAATTGCAGCGACAGCGGCTACTTTCGGTGCCGCCTTCGCACGGCTTGCGCGCTTTGGCTTTTCGGCAATAACCGGCTCGGCTGTCTCAGCAGTTTCGGATATCTCTGCAGCTTCCGGCACTTCGGCCACTGCAGCTGCCTTTGCCCGGCTTCTGCGCTTTGGTTTTTCGGCTGGCGGTGCATCGGCAACAGGCGCGTCAATGGAGGCCTCTGCTTCAACAGCAATGGCGGCCTCAATTGCGACATCAGACGCAGCTTCTTGATCGGCTGCCGTTTCCGCGCTGCCCGGTCGTCCGCGACCTTTCCCGCCCCTGCGGCCCCGGCGGGCTTTGGGTCGTTCTTCGCCTGCTTCAGTTGACACTGCTGTTTCAGCATCGCCTTCGCCGGTAGCATTTTCCGTATCGGCTGGTTCAGAGTTGACCGCCTCTTCGTCGCCGCCCGCCTGCAACTCACGTTCGCGCCCGCGCCCACCTCGGCGGCCACGCCTGCGCTTGCGGCGGCGGCCTTCGCCATTTTCTGCGGTTTCGGTTTCGGCTTCGGTGCGGGGCTGACGCTCGGTAACTTCGGCTTTTTCTTCCTCGGCGTCTGCTTCATCTTCGGCTTCGTCGAAGAATTCTTCATCGTCGTCATCTTCGACCAATGCCAGTTGCGGCAACTCGGCTGGTCGCTCTGGCCGTGGGCCTGCGCTCGCTACCGCCAGCTTGGCTCCTTCGACTTCACCATTTGGAATGACAGCAATGGCGACGTGATACCGCGCCTCAATTTCGGCCAGTTCGGCACGCTTATTGTTCAACACGTAGATTGTCGCTTCTTGACTCGCTTGCAACGTTATCTGGTTGCCATTGCCGCGCGCCGCTTCGTCTTCGATCAAACGCAATGCCGAAAGTGCAGAGGATGATGCCGTGCGGACCAAACCGGTGCCTTCGCAATGCGGGCATTCCCGCGTCGATGCTTCCAATACACCGGTGCGCAGCCGCTGACGGCTCATTTCCATCAGGCCAAAGCTGGAGATCCTGCCAACTTGGATACGGGCGCGGTCATGCTTTAGCGCTTCCTTCATCGCCCGTTCAACCTTGCGGCTGTTGGAATGATGTTCCATATCGATAAAGTCGATCACGACCAAGCCGGCCATATCACGCAGGCGCAATTGACGGGCGATTTCCCGGGCGGCTTCAAGGTTGGTCGAAAGCGCGGTGGCCTCAATGCCATGTTCTTTGGTTGATCGGCCCGAGTTGATGTCAATCGAAACCAAAGCTTCGGTCGGATTTATCACGATGTAGCCGCCCGACTTCAGCTGCACTATCGGGTGATACATAGCGTTAAGTTGATCCTCGACATTGTGTCGTTGGAATAACGGCACCGGATCGACATATTGCTGTACGCGCTTTGCATGGCTGGGCATCAGCAACTTCATGAAGTCCTTTGCCGCCTTATAACCATCGGCTCCTTCGACCAGCACGTCCTCAATATCTTTATTGTAGATATCGCGGATCGCTCTTTTGATTAGATCGCTGTCGGTGTGAATCAAATTCGGAGCTGCCGCCTTAAGCGTTTTTTCGCGAATCCCATCCCAAAGCCTTGCCAAATAATCAAAGTCGCGTTTGATTTCCGGCTTTGTACGCGCAAGTCCGGCTGTGCGGATAATGCAACCCATGGTCGAGGGAAGCGTTAAGTCGGATATGATGGATTTCAGACGCTTCCGATCAGCAGCGCTGTGAATTTTACGGCTGATGCCGCCGCCGTGCGATGTGTTCGGCATCAACACACAATAGCGTCCAGCAAGCGATAGATATGTCGTCAATGCCGCGCCTTTGTTGCCGCGCTCTTCTTTGACGACTTGCACCAGCAAAACTTGGCGGCGATGGATCACGTCTTGAATCTTGTACCGGCGGCGCAAATTCATCCGTTTGGCGCGGGCTTCATCGCTGGCCTTGGCTTTTCCGGGGCGTGCGCCGTTACCGCGCCCGCCTTTGCCGCGGACGCGCCGATTGCGGCGTCCGTTATTACGATCATTCTCGCCATTGCCTTCGGCGTTTTCGTCACCATTTTCTTCGGTGTCGTCGGAGTCGTAATTTTCATCACCCAGTTCGGGTTCGACGCCTTCGCTAACGTCGATGGTATCAACGCTGTCGTCGCTTTCGACCTCTATAAAGTCGCTTTCTTCATCTTCGGATTCTGCCGAGCGCATGATCCGTGAAGGTTGATTATCCTCTTCTTCCTCTTGCTCACGCAGAATAGCTTCTTCAGCAGCAGCTTCGGCTTCTTCGGCGAGCAAACGTTCGCGGTCTTCTTTTGGGATTTGGTAATAATCGGGATGAATTTCTGCGAATGCCAGAAACCCGTGACGATTGCCGCCATAGTCTATGAACGCCGCTTGCAGCGACGGTTCGACCCGGGTGACTTTGGCTAAATAGATATTGCCTTTAAGCTGCTTGTGTTCTGCCGATTCAAAATCGAATTCTTCAATTTTGTTCCCTGTGACGACGGCGACCCGGGTTTCCTCCCGGTGCCGCGCATCGATTAACATACGTGTGGTCATTATATTGTCTCCGGATGGCCTCTGCCCTGGGTATTAGCCTGTGGCCGCCATCGCTATTGTTGATGCCGTCAATGACCGAGCGAATTGCGCCCGAAGACAAATGACGGATTGATTGGAATGAGTGAAATTTAGAATTTGCTTTAGCCAAAGCGATATAGCAGGCGCGAATCGCGCGTGCGTTACTTCCAAGCCATACGCCAATCCCCGTAAGGGCGGCGACGGTGGAAATATCATACCTCATTTAGCTTCAACCTGTAATATGCCCGGTGTTAGAATTTTAATATCCGGCCCTGTTGTGGAACATTTGCTCATCACGCGAGCTTTGTTCAAGTATCGACTTAGCACCGCTGCAACCAAACGGCAAGTGGCGACAATCGTTCCTGCTATTTGATGATTTGGTTGATCAACGACTTAACCGCATGCGCCAAATAATGACGCGATTGCCGCGTTTCATGGCTAATTTAACATTAACCCTCTCTGGATACGCCACTTTATCCCGGCATGCCTAATTTATGCTTCATCATTAAATGAAAGCATTTTTGCGGTTATGAAAAATCTCTGGACCAACGCGGATGGCAAACTACATACTCATACTATGTTGAGCGCTGCCTTTTTCACTTCTGCGACCTTGATGGTCACGCCGGCTCAGGCTGGGACAATCAGTCAGGTGTCGGCAAGCGAGAATGCTTTGACAATTTATTTTGACGATGTGGTCAATAAGGCATCGGTCTTTACGCTGTCTGGACCCAATCGGATTGCCGTTGATATTTCGGGCGCTACTGCTGGACATGCGGCTTCTGTTGGCGGGCCTATTTCGTTGGTTCGGCAGGGTCAGTTTGATGCGGACACAGCCCGCATCGTGTTTGACCTGGAAAAACCTGCTGTCGTTACGGGTGGAAGATTTTCCGCCGATGGCCGAACCTTGCGCCTTGAGATGCAGGAAACTGGCGGTATGGCGTTTATGGGCAGCCTAGGCGGCGGTAAAAAGGAAATTCTTCCGCCTGCATCGTTCCGGTCTGCGCCGCCCAAAAAGCAATATGAAGTCAGTGCGCCAATTGGCCGGGGCCCATTGTCGGGCAACTTGCCAAAGGTTTCGGGACCAAATGATCCATCCTTGCCGTTGGTAGTCATTGACGCGGGACATGGCGGCCATGACCCGGGCGCCATCAATCCGGTTAGCGGAAAATATGAAAAGGATGTTACGCTTGCAATCGCCAAATCAATTCGCAGCGAATTGGTGAAGTCGGGCAGGGTGCGGGTTGCATTGACCCGCGATACCGACCGGTATCTGGTTTTACAAAACAGATTTGAAGCGGCGCGGAAACTGGACGCTGATTTGTTCATCTCGATTCATGCAGACAGCGCGGGGAATGCAGAAGCGAGCGGCGCAACGGTCTATACTTTGTCAGAAGTCGCATCGGATCGCGAAGCACAAAAATTGGCTTCGCGCGAAAATAAGGCCGATATAATCAACGGCATCAACCTTGGCGGCACCGACGCAAATGTTTCGTCGATCCTGATAGATCTGACGCAACGGGAAACGATGAATGTGTCGGCTGATTTCGCGAAATTGTTATTGCGTGAAGCCGCGCCCAATATGAAACTGAGATCCAATAGCCACAAATTCGCGTCATTTGTTGTGCTGAAAGCGCCTGACACACCATCTATACTGTTTGAAACAGGGTATATCAGCAATACCACCGACGCGGCTTTTCTGTCATCAGCTGCCGGGCAGCAGAAAATTGGCCGCAGCGTCGCCAGCGCGATTCAGGTGCATTTCGCAAGGCGTCTTGCCCAACATTAATTGTAAGAAGCTGCAAATTACGACGATCTGTTCCATAAATTTCAACAACAATCTGGACCTTACCGTTGAATCGTCTAGATACATGGCGAAATGGACGAAACAGCATCAACAAATGTCAGCTATAAGCTAACTCGCGAGGTCGGTGGCCTTTGGGAGAAGCTCCAAAAAATGTGGCAAAAGAAGTGGTTCCGGCTACTTTCTTACGTGGCAAGTGCCGCGCTTTTGTTTTTTCTGCTGCTTTGGGTTTTCGTCATTCGCAATTTACCCGATGCAGAAGCGTTGTCGGAATACGAATCGCCGTTGCCGACTGTCGTTCGCGACATCGACGGAATGCCATTCCACAGTTATGCCCGCGAACACCGCGTCCAGCTGGAATATGCAGATTTCCCCAAATCATTGATCGATGCCTATCTCTCAGCCGAGGATAAAACCTTTTTCAGCCATGGCGGCATCGACTATCCGGGCATCGCCAGCGCGATATTTAGCAACGTGTTTAGCAGTGGCCGTTCGCGCGGTGCATCAACGATAACGCAGCAAGTTGCGAAGAACCTGCTGTTGACCAATGAATATAGCTACACCCGCAAGGTCAAAGAAGCGATCTTGGCAAGGCGGATCGAGTCCGTGCTTACAAAGCGGCAGATTCTCTCGCTTTACTTGAATGAAATTGCGCTTGGGCGGCAGGCATTCGGCGTTGAAGCCGCTGCTCAGGCCTATTTCGGCAAGAGTGTCGATCAATTGCAACTGCAAGAAATGGCCTTTTTGGCGATCCTTCCCAAGGCACCGGAAAAATATAGCCGCGCCAAATTTGCGGCTGATGCAATCGAGCGCCGCAACTGGGTGCTGGGCGAAATGCGCGAAAACGGGAAGATTACCGAGAGCCAAATGGCTCAGGCCCAAGCCCAGCCGTTGGGGCTCATTGGCCAGCAGAATCTGGGCTATAAGAGTGTTGGCGGGTATTTTGCCGAAGAGGTACGCCGCCAATTGATCGAACGGTTCGGCGAAACTGCCGAAGGTGGCCGTCCATACAGTGTATATGCTGGCGGATTGTGGGTCAGAACGTCGATGAATCCGGAGCTGCAGGAACACACGACGCAGGCGCTGCGTGATGGTCTGCTGCGATATCACGCTGGCAAGGGCTGGAAAGGTCCAATCGCCGCCTTGCCGATGGCAGATGGCAAATGGCAATCGCGTTTAATCAGCTCTAACATTGGAATCGATTATTCCAATTGGCTGATTTCTGTGGCCATTGCGCGCAAGGGCAGCGGGTTTGAGATTGGATTTGTCGACGGAACAACCGGCATCTTGGGCGCTGCACCTGCAAGTTTGAAAGTGGGCGATGTCTTTGCCGTCGCACCCAATGGCGGCAAAAGCTACTCGCTGCGGATCATTCCTGAAGTGGGCGGCGGGATGGTCGTGGAAAATCCGCTCACTGGCCGCATATTGGCGGTGCAAGGCGGCTTCGATTCCCGAATTTCGAGCTTCAACCGGGCAACGCAGGCGCAGCGGCAACCGGGCTCTACGATTAAGCCGTTCGTATATGCAACGGCATTAGACAATGGGATGACACCTGCATCGATCATCGTCGACGGCCCCTATTGCGTATGGCAATCGGCGTCGCTGGGCCGCAAATGCTTTAAGAATTTCGGCGGCAGCGGCGGTGCAGGCCCGCAAACGATGCGCTGGGGTCTGGAACAATCACGCAACCTGATGACGGTTCGCGCAGCAGCAGATTCGGGCATGAAAAATGTCTCGGACACGTTCCGCGCGATGAGCATCGGCGACTATCCGCCTTATCTGGCATTCGCGCTGGGTGCCGGGGATACAACCGTGCTGAAAATGACCAATGCATATTCGATGCTGGTCAATCACGGCAAAGAGCTAAAGCCCACATTCATCGATTTTGTGCAAGACCGCAAAGGCCGGGTCATATTGCCGCTGAAATGGAAGCCATGCAAAGGCTGTAACAAAAAGGACTGGAACGGCCGCGCGATGCCGCGATTTACGGCGGCAGGCAAGCAGGTCATGGACCCGATAACAGCTTATCAAGTCGTCCACATGCTGGAAGGCGTTGTCCAGCGGGGCACGGCAACGACATTGCGCGATTTGGACCGGCCTCTGTTTGGAAAGACGGGCACGACGACCGGACCAACCAATGTCTGGTTTGTCGGCGGATCACCTAACTTGGTGTCGGGCGTATATCTGGGCTATGATCAACCACAAAACATGGGCGGCTATGCACAGGGCGGAGCGCTTGCGGCGCCGATCTTCAAACAGTTTGCGCGGAACGCCATGGAAAATTATCCAAAGGCGCCTTTCGTTGCGCCTTATGGTGTGCGGATGGTGCGGATCGACCGATCATCGGGCAAGCGCGTATTCGGCGCGTGGCCGGGCGATGATCCGAAAAGCGGCGTGATCTGGGAAGCGTTCAAGGCGGAAACAGAACCGAAACGCTCCGTCCGCCAAGAAGAAGTGCTCGCCAAATTGGCTGCTGCAAAAGCACGGCGTAAGAAGAACACCAAACAAGCAGACAGCAAACCCCGCCAAAATGCCAAGACGGAAACATCGGCGCAAGTTCAAGGCGGCGAAGGAACAAAAAGAGATGAGGATTTTGTTCAGGACCAGGGCGGCATTTACTGATCTGGTTTGAACCGGGCCAGTCGGCTTTACAACGGCACCAATTCCGCTAAGGCGCGGCTCTATTCACATCAGCGGAGTGATGCAATGCGCGCGGACGCAGAAGGATTTGTCGAACGGATTGACGCCGCACTGGCGTTGGTAAGGATGTCCCTTGACTGGGACCGTGCGCTTCGCCGGCTAGATGAACTCAATGCCAAGGTCGAAGATCCAAAGCTGTGGGACGATCCAAAGGCCGCAGAAGAAGTGATGCGGGAACGCCGCCGTCTGGACAGTGCTATCGGAACAGTGCGGGAAATTGACGCCGACAAGCTGGGAACGGTCGAATTGATCGAGCTTGCCGAAATGGAAGGCGATGCCGCGTTGGCTGACGAAGGCGCAGCTGCGCTATCCAAGCTGGCCGACCGCGCCGACCGCGACAAAGTGCAGGCGCTGTTGTCAGGCGAAGCAGACGGCAACGATTGCTTTATCGAAGTGCACGCAGGCGCAGGCGGCACCGAGAGCCAGGACTGGGCCGAAATGCTGCAACGCATGTACTACCGCTGGGCCGAACAGCGCGGCTACAAGGTCGAAATGGTCGAGTATCAAGCAGGCGATCAGGCCGGGATAAAATCGGCCACAATGCAAATCAAAGGCGAGAATGCCTATGGTTACGCAAAGACGGAAAGCGGCGTTCACCGGCTTGTCCGCATCTCGCCTTATGACAGCGCGGCAAAGCGCCACACCAGCTTTTCCAGCATCTGGGTCTATCCGGTCATCGACGACAACATCGAAATTGAAATCAACGAAGGCGATCTGAAAATCGACACCTACCGCGCGTCGGGGGCAGGCGGCCAGCACGTCAACACCACCGATTCCGCAGTACGCATAACGCACAAGCCAACCGGCATTGTTGTTGCCAGCCAGAACGACAGGTCGCAGCATAAGAACCGCGCGACGGCGATGGGCATGTTAAAGGCGCGGATGTATGAGGCGGAGCTTCGCAAGCGAGAAGAAATCGCTGGCAATGAATATGATGCAAAGACCGAAATCGGTTGGGGGCATCAGATCCGCTCTTATGTGTTGCAACCCTATCAACAGGTAAAAGATTTGCGGACAGGCGAGATTTCCACCGCACCCGGCGACGTGCTGGACGGTGCCATCGACAATTTCATCGCCGCCGCATTGGCGCAGCGCGTGACCGGCGAGGCGGCCAATGTTGACGACGCGGATTAGGGTCTGACCATAATCTAAATTTTCAACGCCCCCCTTTTCGCCTTGCCTTTTCTGCTGCATCCATCAATTCATTGTGCAGTTAAATAAATGCACGTGATTGAGGGAAGCGGATATGACGAAAGTATATTCGGGCGCAAATGGCCCGCTCAGCGGTTATACTGTGGTTGAACTGGCGGGCATCGGTCCGGGTCCTTATGCCGGGCAATTGCTCGCCGATCTTGGTGCTGATGTCATCGTTGTTGACCGCCCTGGCCCGGGAGCGAAGGCCGTTGATGGCCGCGGCAAACGGTCGATTATACTCGATCTAAAGCAGCCCATGGCCATCGCCGCGTTGCTGAAAATTATCGCCCGCGCCGATGTCTTGATCGAAGGGTTGCGGCCCGGAGTGACCGAACGGCTGGGCGTTGGGCCGCAGGCGTGCCACGCGGTCAATCCAAAGCTGGTGTATGGCCGGATGACGGGGTGGGGACAGGCGGGGCCGTGGAGCCAGATGGCGGGGCATGACATCAACTATATCTCGATGACCGGCGCGCTGAACGCGATGGGCAAGAACGGCGAACCGCCCATGCCGCCGCTCAATCTGGTTGGTGATTTCGGCGGCGGCTCGATGTTCCTGGTCACCGGAATAATTGCGGCATTGCTGCGCGCGGAGAAAACCGGGCAGGGCGATATCGTCGACGCGGCGATTGTCGACGGCGTCAATTCGCTGATGAGTTTTGTTTACGGCATGCACGGATTGGGCGCGTGGAACGACCAGCGAGAGAATAACTTGCTCGACGGAGCGGCGCCCTTTTATCGCTGCTACGCTACGGCGGACGGGAAATTTGTCGCCGTTGGCTGTATTGAGCCACAGTTTTTTGCGGCGATGATGGAGCGCCTGACGTTGGATAAAGCCGCGTTCGGTGCGCAGCATGACCGGTCGCTTTGGGCCGGGCAACATGCGATGCTGGAGGCCGAATTTGGGGCCAAAACGCGCGATCAATGGGAAGAGATCTTCGCCGGAACCGATGCCTGCGTCACGCCGGTGCTCGGATATTTGGAGGCCGCGCAGCATCCCGCCAACAGCGCCCGCCAAACCCACATCAGCACGTCCGACTGGATCCACCCGCAAGTTGCGCCGCGCCTTGCCAGCCAGTCTGCGGCGAGCAGTTTTGCCATAGCCAAAAAGGGCGCGGCATATTCGCAGATACTAAGCGATGCCGGAGTGGCCGAAACCGAAATCGCTGAATTGTTATCAGCGGGAGCGGTGGTGCAGTGAAGTGTTGAAGCAGTGAAATAGGGGTGCAAATGTAGGTCAATTTCGGCCAAATCCCAAAATGGCCAAGTTGACACCTAGTTGACAAAGTTGACACCCATTTTGACATTTATGTGTAGTTTGGCATTATATTATTTCCAACATCGTGGTTATTTTGTATTTTTATTACTTCGCTAATTCGCCTACAAAACGGAGCAATTTGGCGGCCAACAAAGCCAAAAAGCTTGGCCCTGAACAAGCGGCCACGCGCTGTGTTCCCAGAACAAATCCTACATTACAAGGGTTAATCGACGACTCCGTCACCCTGAACGCATGCCGTCATCCGTAGCACCACGCCGTCGTCTTGATCCCGCCATCATCCTGAACTTGTTTCAGGATCTATTTCACCGCGAAATCAGGTCTAGCGGATAGATGGATCCTGAAACAAGTTCAGGATGACGAATGGGGGGCGGCGACGTTGTGGTTGTCTGTCTGACCTACGGCCGCCGCAGGATGAGCCTACCGCCACAAAGAACGCACCGAAAGTTAGCGCCGCGCCTTACGCAACGCCCAAAAAAAAAGGCCGACCTCCCCCGAGGCCGGCCCTTCTTATTACGTGACGAACTTAACTTAGAACTTGAAGCCAGCGCCAATGCCGAAGCGGCGTGGTTCCAAAGTAAAGATGTTAGTGTACAGGCCCGATGACTGGTCGGTCACATACAGGCCGGTAACGCTGCCGCTGTTAAAGACGTTCTGTATGAAGCCCTTAACATACCATTTGTCATCTGGACCGTTCAAAGTGAGCTGGCTGTTGACCTGCGCATATCCGGCTACCTTATTGACATTGCCGTTAAAGATATTGCCGAAGCTTTCGCCGGTATAGGCCATATCAAAACGTGGGACCAAAGTGGCTCCACCGCCCAGTTCAGCGGTATATTGAGCGCCAACCGAGAACTTATAATTTGGCGCCTGTGGTAGCTCATTGCCCCTGAGGTTTTTGTTAATACCAGCAGCGAAATAATCAATACCGCCAAAAGCGGCGGGATTTAAGCCACCGATTATCGCGCCGTTAGCATCGCGTACGGCGAAACCTCCGGCAGCAGCAGCTTGAAGTACACCGCAGATACCAAATGCGCCACGAGAGGCAATTCCGCCGTCAGCCGGGAATGCTGTCGTTGGTTGCAGGCCCGCTCCTGGCCGAACTCCCGGAAAACCACCGTTTATTATGTTGTTCACGGTGTTTACGAAGGCATTCACGCCGGCGACGTTGCCCGACGACGAAGCGACGGCGCAGTTGGCTGCGTTGGTGATATCCTTAATGATGACCGCATCGGCACGGCCAGCGCCAAAATCACGCGGATCACTGGTGAACTTGTCTTCGGAAACCTTGCTCTTCAGATAACTAAAACCAATGTTGATTGTCACGGCAGGATCAGGGCGCACAATGGCTTCTGCTTCAAAGCCATAGATGTTGGCGCTGACATTGTCGTTCACCGCAGTACGGGCGACGATCTTGCTCAACTGCAGGTCTTTATATTTATAGTAGAAAGCCGTCAGGTTGAGTTGCAACGCACGGC
>JAYUPJ010000263.1:0-31459 GCA_043760195.1 Sphingomonadales bacterium
GATCCACATAGCTCAAATGTTCGTAACACAATCCCATCGCTTGCTCCTTCATAAGACAACAGGATCATGTCCTGTTGCACTTACTTTTGGAACCGGCCAAGCACTGCCGGAATTACGGTGACAGTGCACTTAACTATCGTTGCCTCTAATCGCTAACGCTCGGGCAATTGGTTTCGCGTAAGAACAATAAGATGGTGATGCGCCCGGCCTCTTCTTTCCCTGTTTTTCTGTGCGTCGTTGCTTGAAATAAACGGCACGATATTAAGGTGGAAAGTGTTGCTTTGGATTTTTCAGTTGCCGACCGTCTCTAAAAACTTTGGCGTCATGCGTGCCGCCGCTTGTTGTTCAAACGCATAACCAATTTTTAGTACCAGATGATCATTCCATTTCCGTCCAATAAAGCTGAGGCCAACCGGCAAGCTGTTTGGTGCAGCGCCCATTGGAACAGTCAAATGAGGGTAGCCTGCAACCGCAGGCAATTCGCTAACGCTGGGCGGAGTGAACTTATCGCCTTTGCCCAATGTGGAGAGCCAGGCGGGTCCGTTGGTTTGCGCCACAATAACGCTAACCGCATATTGGTTCATCAATTGGTCAAGGCCATAATAGCCGGCGAAACGGAGTGATTTTTTACGCGCGGCGATGTAAGCCGGATCATCCAAACCGCTTTCCTTATCAGCCAATAAAAACGTGGCCTGATCGAAATGCTGCAATTCTGTTGCCGCATTCACTTTGTTAAATGCAATAATATCCGCCAGCGTTTTATGCGGCACTGTCCCGGCGGGAAGCGCTTGTAGATAGCTCGCCAAATCTGCTTTCAATTCCGTAAGCAGCACTTTGAATTCTGCTTCGCCAATTGCACCGGAATCAATAAAGCTCGCATCCATCTCGACCAGTTCTGCACCCGCCAAGCGCAATTTTTCAAGGGCAGCATCAAAGGCCGGAACATTGTTTTTCCTGTCCCGCAAGACGCCAACCCGCACTCCGGCGGCGGCATCGGCTGTCAATCCAGCGGTGAAATCGCCCTTATAAATGTCCGCGTCCACGGTTGCTGCATCGCTAGAATCCGAACCCGCCATTGCGGTCAACATTAACGCGGCATCACGCACCGTGCGCGTCATTGGTCCTGCGGTATCCTGACTATGGCTGATCGGGACAATATACGTCCGCGACATCATTCCAACTGTGGGTTTAAATCCGACGATACCGTTAATACCAGACGGACAGACAATTGAGCCATCGGTTTCGGTTCCCAGCGCCCCGGCAGCAAGACTGGCGGCGATAGCAGAACCGCTGCCGCTGGATGAACCACAGGAATTACGGTCAAGTGCGTGCGGGTTTTTGGTCAAGCCGCCAATGGCGCTCCAACCACTCGTTGAGTTATCGGAGCGGATGTTGGCCCACTCGGACAGGTTCGTTTTCCCCAATATCACCGCTCCAGCCGCGCGCAGCCTTGCGACGATTGGGGCATCGCGCCCGGTTACATTGTCTTTTAATGCCAAGGATCCGGCCGTTGTCGGCAAAGCCCCCTTTGCCTCGATATTATCCTTCAACAATATGGGAACCCCATGCAAGATGCCGCGCGGTTTTCCTGCGGCAAGCTCTGCATCCAGCTGACGCGCCTGAATTAAAGCGTCGGGAAAGGTTGCAATAACTGCATTTAACGTCGGTCCGGCATCGTCCAACTCCGCGATGCGTTGCAGATACTGTGTTGTAAGCAATTCGCTGCTGATTTCTTTGGTAGCCAATGAAGCCGCCAATTCGGACAATGACCGCTCCGTAATTTGAGACGGATCGGCATAGGAGGGCGCGGATACCAGCGACATCGTGGCTGCAAGTAAGTAGAATCTGTGTATCATATCATGTATCCATTATGGTCGCAGCCCGCAATTTTGAACCCTGGTGATTTTAAAATCCCTGCCGCCAATTGTAAAAAATACTGGCGTCAGGGTAAAATACTCGGCACCATCTATCTGCGGCTTAGCCTGTCTTAAACACGCCGCAGATGATCCGGTCGCCGCTGTTTCCGCTTGGATCGGTTTTCAGATCATCGGGGCCCGCGTGGACAATGAACGCTGCGCCGTCTGCGTCCATCAGGCCGCCTTCGCCGGTCAGCTTCATGCCAGCCAATTGCCTTTCCAGCCGTGATGCCTGCGCGTTTGTTGCCACCAAATTTTCAAGGTCGCCGCCATGCGGACCGCTTGGATTTTGGGCACCGTGCTGTTTCGCCGCCGGATTCCAATGCGCGCCTGCGCTCTTGTAATCAGGGCCCTCGCATTTGCCGGTTTCGTGGATATGCATGCCATAAGTGCCGGTTTTCAATCCATCCACGGTCAACGACATGGCTACATTTTCGCCAGCTTGCGTGAGGCTTACGGTGCCGACTTTGGCGTCTTTCTGCATCAGATCCGCGCTAACGACAGAGGCTGCTGGCTTATCTGTTTCACCGCCCGAACACCCGGCCGTCAAAATCAATAAGCTCAAGAAAATAACTTTACGCATTTCAATCTCCCTTTGAATGCTGAACGCCGAGCGTATCGCAAAAATTCTGCGAAACAAATAGAAATGAATGTTAGCCTGCCGATTTGGGCTGGACGCAGGGCGTGAAACCTGTCTATCACCGCAGCAACATGGAATTGCACGGATCATTTTCGCTCCTTTTGCGACTTACACGCCCTTAGGCGTGCGCTTTCGTTTGGCTTTGCTGAACGCACCCGCCTAAGGGCTTCCAATAAGACGAAACATGCAGGGCCGCGGTGCCCCGTTCCATAAATAAGCTTAGAATAGCGAACAATCCTATGATGAAATCTGACCCATCCCAGAAATATCGGGCATTCCCGCAAATTGACCTGCCCGACCGGCAGTGGCCCAGCCGCGCGATCACTGCGGCCCCGCGCTGGCTGTCCACCGACCTGCGCGATGGAAATCAGGCGCTGATCGACCCGATGGGCGCAGAAAAAAAGCAGCGCTTCTTTGACTTGCTGATCAAGGTCGGCGTCAAAGAAATCGAGGTCGGTTTCCCCAGCGCGGGCGCGACCGAGTTCGACTTTATCTCTGGCCTCGTCCGTTCGGGCCGCATCCCCGACGACGTGACGGTGCAAGTGCTTACCCAATCGCGCAAAGATTTGATCGACACCAGTTTTGAAAGTTTGCGCGGTGCGCGCGCGGCGATTGTCCATTTGTACAACGCCGTCTCGCCCGCATGGCGCGAAATCGTGTTCAAGATGAGCCAGGCAGAGGTCAAACAAATCGCCATCGACGGCGCAAAATTGCTGCGCGATAACGCAGGTGCGCAGCCAGATACCGACTGGCACTTTGAATATAGCCCGGAGACTTTTTCCACCGCCGAACTCGATTTCAGCCTCGAGGTTTGTAGCGCGGTGATGGATGTGCTTGCGCCGACACCGGACAAGCCGATCATCTTCAATCTGCCTGCGACGGTCGAGGCGGCGATGCCCAATATCTACGCTGACCAGATCGAGTATTTCTGCCGCAATATCCCGCGCCGCGACGCCGTGGTGATCAGCCTGCACACGCATAATGACCGCGGAACCGGCGTTGCCGCAACCGAGCTGGGATTGCTGGCGGGCGGCGACCGCGTTGAAGGATGCCTGTTTGGCAATGGCGAGCGCACCGGCAATGTCGATCTGGTCACCGTCGCGCTGAATATGTACACGCAAGGGTTGCACCCCGGCCTTGATTTTAGCAACATTGACGAGGTGATCCAGACGGTCGAATATTGCAACCAATTGCCCGTCCACCCGCGCCATCCTTATGCGGGCGAACTGGTGTTCACGGCGTTTTCAGGGTCGCATCAGGACGCGATCAAAAAGGGCTTTACCGCGCAGGAGCAGCGCAACGACGAATATTGGCAAGTGCCCTATCTGCCCATCGATCCGGCCGATCTGGGCCGCAGTTACGAAGCCGTTATCCGTGTCAATTCACAGTCCGGCAAGGGCGGCGTCGCATGGGTAATTGAACAGGATCAGGGCCTAAAACTGCCCAAACGGATGCAAGCGAACTTTAGCCAAACCGTTCAAGAATTGTCCGACACCACTGGCCGCGAGTTGACCAGCGCCGACATTTGGGGAGCGTTTGAGGCGCGGTACCATCTGAAAGGCGAAGGCCGTTTCCGCTTGATCGATTTTCAAGAAAGCCAAAGCCAGCGGTCGCAAGACGAGCGGATATTTATCGGCAAAATCCGCATCGACGGCACAGAGCAGAGCGTCAGCGGCAAGGGCAACGGCCTGATCTCCAGCCTAGCCAACGCATTGGAAGGCGCGCTGGGCGGTCATCTCGACATCATCGATTATAGCGAACACGCCATCGGCCACGGCACCGACGCCCGCGCCGCCGCTTATGTCGAATGCCGGGTGGGCGATGGCCCGATTCTGTTCGGCGTTGGCATCAGCCGCGATGTGGCGACGGCCAGCGTAAGGGCGATATTGAGCGCGGCGAACGGGGGGTAGTGGGGTTGGGTGTTGCGGATAGGTTGCTTACCCCTCACCCAGCTTCGCCTAATTCGCTATCGCTCATAAGGCTACACAACCCTCTCCCTCAAGGGCAGAGGGGAAGGGTTACAAGTCAACGATAATTTGAAGAAGTAAGCCCACCTCTCCCCTTGAGGGAGAGGGTTGTGTAGAGTTGGCAGCTTGCTGCTTACTCGCAGCTGGGTGAGGGGTAAGCGCCCTATCGGTAACAGTTGCATTTTTAGTTCGCAATTACCCAGCCGTTAGATATTCCATTTAAAGCGAAATCGCTTTACCGCAGATTTAATCACGCAATTAAAAGGATTCGTACATGGCCCTACCCTCACCGTTATTTGACAAACTTCGCTTGCCGGTGATCGGCTCGCCGTTGTTCATTATTTCGGGACCGGAACTGGTCATTGCGCAGTGTAAGGCGGGCGTGGTCGGGTCTTTCCCGGCACTGAATGCGCGGCCACAGGCGCAACTCGACGAATGGCTGCACCAGATTACCGAGGAGCTTTCGGCGCATAATCGCGACAATCCTGATCGTCCCGCCGCGCCCTATGCGGTCAACCAGATCGTCCACAAATCGAACAACCGGTTGGAAGAGGACATTGTGACTTGCGCCAAATGGCAGGTGCCGATCACGATCACGTCGCTGGGCGCGCGTGAAGATTTGAATCAGGCGGTACACGCATGGGGCGGCATCGCGCTGCACGATGTGATCAATGACCGGTTCGCACATAAAGCAATCGAAAAGGGCGCAGATGGCCTGATCCCGGTGGCGGCGGGCGCGGGCGGACATGCCGGCGTGGTGTCGCCGTTCGCGCTTGTGCAGGAAATTCGCGAATGGTTTGACGGTCCGGTTGCGCTTTCGGGATCGATTGCCAGCGGCCATGCGATATTGGGGGCGCAGGCAATGGGCGCCGATTTGGCGTATATCGGCAGCGCCTTTATCGCCACCACAGAGGCCCGCGCGGTTGACGGCTATAAGGAGAATATCGTCGAGGCCAATGCAGGCGACATCGTCTATTCCAGCCTGTTCACCGGCGTCCACGGCAATTATCTGCGCCAATCGATTGAGCGCGCCGGAATGGACCCGAACAACCTGCCCGAAGGCGACATTTCGACGATGGATTTTGGTAGCGGCGGCAACACCGAGGCAAAGGCGTGGAAAGACATCTGGGGCAGCGGCCAAGGCATTGGCGCGGTCAAATCGGTGATGAGCGTCGCCGACATGGTCGACCGGCTAGAGGCGGAGTATCGCACCGCAAAGGCCGAGCTGGATGCGAAGTTTTTGGGTTAGGTTATTGAAGCGAGGGGTAATCCCCTCCACTTTAGGGGAGGGGCAATGAGACTTCACGGCTTCGCCGTTTAGTCGCAATGGGGTGGGTTGCAACAGCGGCCGCATTTTGCCGAAATGGCCCGCCTCGCTGCGACTAGGGCTTGCTGCGCAAACCTAAGTCTCGCTACCCCTCCCCTGAAGGGGAGGGGCTTTGCTTCATATCCATTAATACCGCGCCGACCTTAATTCTTCGCTTGATCGACCAGCTTGTTTTTGGCGATCCATGGCATCATCGCGCGCAGCCGTGCGCCAGTTTCTTCGATCGGGTGCGCCGCCGCCGCTTTGCGTGCTGCTTTTAGTTCGGGCTGTCCGGCACGGTTGTCGAGGACGAAGTTTTTCACGAACCGGCCCGACTGGATATCGACCAACACCCGCTTCATCTCTGCTTTGGTCTCCGCCGTTATGATCCGCGGTCCGGTGACGATGTCGCCATATTCGGCAGTGTTGGAAATTGAATAGCGCATGTTGGCGATGCCGCCTTCGTACAGCAAATCGACGATCAGTTTGGTTTCGTGCAGGCACTCGAAATAAGCCATTTCAGGGGCGTATCCGGCTTCGGTCAAGGTCTCGAAACCGGCCTGGATCAAATGAGTGATACCGCCGCACAGCACGGCTTGTTCGCCGAACAAATCGGTCTCGCATTCCTCACGAAAGTTGGTTTCGATGATGCCGCTGCGCCCGCCGCCAACTGCCGATGCATACGCCAAACCGACGTCGTGGGCATTGCCGCTACGGTCTTGGTGGACGGCGATCAGGCAGGGCACGCCGCCACCCTTTTGATACTCGCTGCGCACGGTATGGCCGGGGCCTTTGGGTGCGATCATGATGACGTCGAGGTCTTCGCGCGGCTCGATCAAGCCGAAGTGGACGTTGAGGCCATGGGCAAAAGCCAGCGCCGCGCCCGGCTTCATTTTCGCATGATAATCATCTGCATAAATTGCCGCCTGATGTTCATCGGGCGCAAGGATCATCACGATATCCGCCCACGCCGCCGCATCGGCATTGCTCATTACTTTAAAGCCAGCCGCTTCGGCTTTCTTGGCAGTCGCCGATCCTGCGCGCAGCGCAATCGCGACATCAGCAACGCCGCTATCGCGCAGGTTCTGGGCATGGGCGTGGCCTTGGCTGCCGTATCCGACGATGACGACTTTCTTATCCTTGATCAGGCCCAAATCGCAATCGGCGTCGTAATAAACTTTCATGATATTTGCTTTCTCTATTTCTATTTAAATTCAAACTATAATCAGCTGGCCTCTGGCCCGCGCATCAATCCGACCACGCCCGTTCGCCCGACCTCGACCAAACCAACCTCACGCATCAAAGCCACAAACGTGTCGATCTTTTCCGGTCCGCCAGTGATTTCAAAAATGAAGCTATTGGTGGTCGCGTCGATAACGCGGGCACGGTAAATATCGGCAAGCCGCATCGCCTCAATCCGCAAATCACCAGCACCAGAAACCTTGACCAGTGCCAGCTCGCGTTCGACATGCGGCCCCGCCTCGGTCAAATCGGTGACCTTGTGAACAGGGACCAATCTTTCACATTGCGCGATGATTTGGTCAATCACTGGCGGCGGGCCTTTGGTCACTATCGTGATCCGGCTGATCGCGTGATCTTCGCTGATGTCGGCAACCGTCAAGCTGTCGATGTTGTAGCCGCGCGATGTGAACATGCCCGCGATCCGCGCGAGCGTTCCCGCCTCGTTATCAACGGTCAGCGTCAGCACATGGCGTTCGGATATTTCTTGCTTAATATGCATTATACAAGCGCCTTTGCTTCGTCGTCCATCGTTCCGCTGACTTCATCGCTGTTCAATATCATATCGGTGTGCGCCGCGCCCGACGGGATCATCGGAAAGCAGTTTGCATTTTTCGTAACCCGGCAATCGAACATCACTGGTCCGTTATAGGCCAGCATTTCGGCGATTGCATCGTCCAGCTTTGCAGGATCGCTGACCCTGATGCCTTTCCAGCCATACGCTTCGGCAAGCGCGACAAAATCGGGCAGGCTATCGGAATAGCTTTCCGAATAGCGGCTTTCGTAAGTCAATTCTTGCCACTGCCGCACCATCCCCATCCATTCGTTATTGAGGATGAAAACCTTGATCGGCAGGCGATATTGCGTAGCGGTACCCATTTCCTGAATATTCATCTGGATCGATGCTTCGCCTGCAATATCAATCACTAGCGCGTCAGGATTGCCCAGTTGTGCGCCAATTGCCGCAGGCATTCCGTATCCCATTGTGCCCAGCCCGCCACTGGTCAGCCACTTGTTCGGCCGTTCAAAGTGGAAATATTGCGCTGCCCACATTTGGTGCTGGCCCACTTCGGTGGTTATGATCGGGCTTCTATCCTTGGTCGCCGCATATAAACGTTCAATCGCATATTGCGGCATGATCTCTTCGCTTGCCGCCGGATAGCTTAGGCAATCAACCGCGCGCCAGCCTTTAATCCTTGCCCACCACTCATCCAACTTCGGTTCGCCAAACTTGCGTCCCTTCCAGACATTTATCATCTGTTTGATCGCGGTGCCAACATCGGCAATGATTGGCAAATGCACCGTAACAGTTTTGTTGACCGAGCTGCGGTCAATATCGATGTGAATTTTTATGCTGTCGGGCGAAAATGCATCGAGACGCCCGGTAATCCGGTCATCAAACCGCGCGCCTAGACACACCATGACATCGCATTGGTTCATCGCCAAATTGGCTTCGTATGTGCCATGCATGCCCAGCATGCCGAGCCATTGTTCACTTGATGCCGGAAAAGCGCCCAGCCCCATCAACGTCGATGTAACCGGCGCGCCAGTTAGCGCGGCGAACTCCCGCAATGCCTCGCTTGCTTCTGGACCGCTGTTGATGATGCCGCCGCCTGTATAAAAAATCGGGGCCTTTGCATTGGCGATCAATTCTACGGCACGATTAATCTCGGTAAAGTCCGCTTCATGGGCAGGGACAAAACGCGGCGCGGCATTGTTTTTTGGCCGGGCAGCGTCGGCGGTGGCGACCTGCACGTTTTTGGGAATGTCGATCACTACCGGGCCAGGACGTCCCTTGGTTGCAATCAAGAACGCTTCTCTGACCACATTGGCAAGTTCGGCCGGATCTTTGACCAGATAATTGTGTTTCGAACAGTGACGGGTAATTCCGACCGTATCCGCTTCTTGAAACGCATCGCTGCCAATCAGGCTCGTGGAAACTTGCCCGGTGATCACGACCAGCGGAATCGAATCCAAAAAGGCATCGGCGATACCGGTGACGGCATTGGTCGCCCCTGGTCCAGATGTCACCAATACAACGCCGGGTTTACCGGTCGATCTGGCGTAACCCTCTGCGGCATGCGCGGCCCCGGCTTCATGCCTGACAAGAATATGTTTGATCTTTGCATTCTGGAAAAGCGCATCATAGATCGGCAGCACCGCGCCGCCCGGATAACCGAATATAGTGTCCACGCCCAATTCGATGAGCGTTTCGATCAAAATGTCTGCGCCGGATTTTTCCGCCACGTTAAATTCCATTCTTCATGCAATGTTATTCTGCCAGCCAGTGTCTTGATCTGGTCCGCAGAACTTATGTTGTCGCCTATTGCTGCAGTGCAGCAGGTTGGCAAGTGAAGGTTCGCTAGAGGTTAGAAAATACTATGTCAATCACATTCTTTGAAATAAAGTTACAATTTTTGCCACCGACGTGTCATTTATTTCTTCCTCAAACCGCTGCCAACCGTCCGGTGTTTGGTTTCTAAACCAGGTATATTGCCGTTTTGCATATTGCCGCGTCGCCGCTTGACCGCGTTCGATCGCTTCGTCCATCGATATCTCTCCCGCCAGCATGGCCGCAATCTCTGGCACCCCGATCGCCCTCATCAACGGCGCATCATGCGGCAGGCCGCGTTCGATTAACCTGCGAACTTCATCAATTGCGCCGCTTTCAGTCATCGCCAGAAACCGCATGTCACAGCGCGCGTGCAGCCAATGGCGCGGCGGCAACAACAACAGCGGCATCAATTCAATCGATTCCAAAATCCCGCCAATTTTTTGCGACCGCCAATCAAGCAAGCTGCGGCCCGTGCTGCGGGTTACTTCCAGCGCCCGTTTGATGCGGCTGTCGTCATTGGCGTGCAGCTGCGATGCGATCTTATTATCGGCAACAGATAAAGCAGCATAGGCGGCCTGCGTTGACAGTGCGCGGACATCAATGCGAACCGCCGGATCAATATCGGGCACAGGCGCGATCCCGTCCAATAATGTGCGCAGATACAACCCGGTCCCGCCCACCAAAACGGGCAGCTTGCCAGATGCGTGCGCCAACGTGATTTCGGATTTCGCATCCCGCGCCCAATCAGCCGCCGAACAAGGCATTATGCCATCACGATACCCAAATAAGCGATGCGGTGCGCTTGCCTTTTCCTGCACCGTCGGTTGCGCGCTTAACACCGGAATATCGGCGTACACCTGCGCGCTATCGGCATTGATGATGACGCAGTCTTGCTGAGCCGCAAGATGCAGCGAAATTGCCGTCTTGCCGCTGGCGGTCGGACCAGCAATAAGCGCCACCGGAAGCTTGTGTTTAGGATTCGTCATGCCCATCGCCACAATAATAGCAGCAGAAACAGCGGATAGCGGATTAATTTCCGAAGCATGTGACATGCTGCGCTCCGTGCAGTGCGAACCTGCTGAAATCAATTGGCTACAGATCGGTAAAGCCGCCGATATTGGCTTCACTGGTGACGTCCAATCTGCGCGCGGCGCGCTGCAGCAGTTAACGGCGAATGCAGATATTGTCGTTCAGCATTTGGAAAACCGGCGCAAAATGCTGCTGATCTCCGACATGGACAGCACCATGATCACGGTTGAGTGCATCGACGAACTTGCCGATTACGCCGGGATAAAGCCGCAAATCGCAAAAATTACCGAACGCGCGATGCTGGGTGAACTCGATTTTGTCGAAGCGTTGCGCGCGCGTGTACAATTGCTCGCCGGACTTGATGCAGCGATCATTCAACGCTGCCTGAACGAACGCGTGACAATTATGCCCGGCGCGGAAACGTTGGTGCAAACGATGGCTGGTTGGGGCGCACACACCATATTGATATCGGGCGGCTTCACCCAATTCGCCGAGCCCGTCGCCAAACAGATCGGTTTTGCCGAAGCATTTGCCAACCAACTGGAGATAGCGGGCGGCGCGTTAACGGGTCAAGTTTCGGGGCAGATTGTGGATGCGGCAGCAAAACGTGCGCAGTTGGAGGCATCGGCGCTCACGCTCGGCCTTGGGTATGACCAAACATTGGCGGTGGGCGACGGCGCCAATGATATCCCGATGATCGAGGCAGCGGGGCTGGGCGTATCCTATCACGCCAAACCAAAAGCCGAAGCCGCCGCCGATTTTGCCATCCGGCATAATGATCTGACCGCGATGCTTTATGCGCAAGGAGTGCGGACGTCGGATTGGCACTTGTAATGTAGGATTTGTTCTGGGAACTAGGGGCATGGCCGCTTGTTCAGGGCGGGCTCTTTGACATTGTTGGTGGTCAAGATGGTGTTGACATTCAGGACACAAAACATTTAAAAACATAAGCTTCGTCATTCCCGCGAAGACGGGAATCCATCACCCATACTCGAATTTTAAGCGAGTTGGCTTAGATTTTCTAGGGCAGGTGATGGATTCCCGCCTTCGCGGGAATGACGATACCCTTTTTCAAAATGTAATTTCTGTATGTCAACACAACATCAAGTTTGAAGCGTTCGAATTGAAACACTCTCCGTTCATCCTGTCACCCGGCGGGTCGATGTCGAAGGATGAGAGCAATCACCTGTCCTTCGCCCCGCAAATCGGCGAACGCAGCATCCTACAAAAAAACACAATGTAGGAAATAATCGAACGCCCTTCTTTCGCAAAATGTCAAAATGGGTGTCAACCTTGTCAACTAGGTGTCAATTTGGGCGTTTTCCGCCCCGGCCATGTAGGCAAATTTGCCGCTCTCCAGATTGCCCCAACCCGCCGCCGGTGCCTAAATCTCGACCTGACTGCCCAATTCGACCACGCGGTTGGATGGCAGTTTGAAAAACTCCATTGCGTTGGCGGCGTTTCGCAGCATCCATGCGAACATCTTTTCGCGCCAAATCGCCATTCCGGGCAGCTTTGAAGCTATCAACGTTTGCCGCGACAGGAAGAAGCTTGTCTGCATCATCTCAAACTTCGGCCCGCAAATGTCGACCGTTTCCAGCGCGGCGGGAACATCGGTTTCCTCCAGGAAACCATATTGCAGTTTCAGCCGGTAGAAACCCTGCCCCATGTCAGCGCATTCGATGCGGTTGGCGATGTCGACATACGGCACGTCTTTGATCACCACGGTCAGGATCAAGACCCGTTCGTGCAGCACTTTGTTGTGCTTGATATTGTGCAGCAATGCCGAGGGTACACCCGCAGCAGTGGAGGCCATGAAGATCGCAGTCCCCGGCACGCGCTGCGCGCTGTTCGCCGCCGATTTGATGAATATCTCCATCGGCATCGTGCTTTCCGACATGCGTTGCCGCATCAATTGCCGTCCGCGCGACCATGTGGTCAGCAAAGTGAAGATTATCCCCCCGATGATCAGCGGGAAATATCCGCCCGACGGAACTTTGAGCAAGTTTGCGCCAAGATAGGCAATGTCGACGATGAAGAATACCACCAGCACCGGCAATGCTTTCCACTTTGGCCATTTCCACAGCGTCATCAGCACCACCGAAAGCAACACGGTATCAATAAACATCGCGCCGGTAACCGCGATACCATAAGCCGCCGCCAGATTGGTCGATGATTTGAAGAACAACACCAGCGTGATCACCATGAACATCAAAGCCCAGTTGATCGCGGGGATATATATCTGCCCCGCCGCGCTCTCGCTGGTGTGCAAGATGCGCAGGCGCGGGATGAAACCCAATTGGATCGCCTGCTGTGTCAATGAAAACGCGCCAGATATGACCGCTTGGCTGGCGATAACCGCGACCAGGATCGTCAGGATAATGATCGGCAAGCGCACCAAATCTGGCAGCATCAAGAAGAACGGATCTTTAATCACCGCAGCCGCTTGTTCCGGCGGCAGCGACAATACCATCGCGCCCTGCCCCATATAATTCAGCATCAATGCGGGCAGGACAAATCCGATCCATGCATAGCTGATCGGGCGGCGGCCGAAATGGCCCATGTCGGCGTATAACGCCTCCGCGCCGGTAACCGCCAGCACCACTGAACCCAATGCGATAAAGGCTTTGAAACCATCGATCCGAAAGAAATTTAGGGCGTTTAACGGGTTCAGCGTATGCAGGATAATCATCGGGTCTTTGACGAGATAGATTGAACCGAGCACGGCAAGGGTTGCAAAATACAGCAGCATGATCGGGCCAAAAAACGCGCCAATTTTGGCGGTGCCGCGGGACTGAATGGCAAATAATCCCAAGATAATGACGACCGATATTATCAGTGTCCAAGGCTTAAATCCGGTATCAATATATTGCAAACCTTCGGCAGCGGACAGAATCGACATCGCCGGGGTAATCATCGAATCGCCATAAAACAGCGCCGTTGCAAACACCCCAAGCATGATAATCGGTGCGGTCCAGCGAGCGCCCTCGGATTTGCGATTGATCAGCGCCAACAGCGCCAGACTACCGCCCTCACCCTTATTATCGGCGCGCATAATCGTCATGGCATATTTGAACGTCACCACGATCATCATCGACCAGAATACTAGGCTGAGCACGCCGTGGATGTGTACAGGATCGGGGTTGATCGGGTGATGGCCGGCAAAAGTTTCACGAAAGGCATAAATCGGGCTTGTACCAATGTCGCCAAAAACAACGCCGATAGCGCCGACAGCCAGCGTCGCTAACGATGCTTTTTTGTGGCCGTGGCCATGCCCCGAACCAGCAGATTCACCGTCAACTGCACTTTGCGACTCTGCCATTTTACGCCCCTTGGCAATTTAATCCGATGATAGGCCGCTCAATTTTTCTCAAGTCTGACCAAAGTGGACGCGGTTACCACGGCCTTTGCCGCCGCACAACACCGCATTACACGCGTCCATTGCGCGTTTTACACACATATTTTCAGATGTTTAAATTTAACCACGGGACGACTGAGGAACCGATGCCTGCAACTTCTTCAACCCGGCCACTTGCGACTCCAGTCGGGCTTTCCATTTTGCTTCCTTTGGCGCGGTATCAAGCAGCCCCTGCCAAAGGCCAATGGCAACCTCGATCCGGCCCTCAAACAAGGCAGCCAAACCCACAAAATAGTCCGGTGCCGGTTGCCGCGGCGCCAATTCTTTCGCCCGGTCAAACGCAAATTGGGCTGGCGGCGACATTTGCCCCTCGCTGGCCAGCATCACCTGCAACCCCAAACCCGCCCAAAGGTCGGCGTTCTGCGGATGCCGCTTTATCCCCGACCGTATGTATGAGGCCGCGAGTTGGTAATCGCCATCGCGCGCATACGCGTCCGCAAGGATAAGATATGGCCTGGCACTGCTGAAAGTCTGATCCATTTCCGAACGGGTCTGGATCAGTGCTTCTGCTGTGCGGTTCTTTCCCGCCAATTGCTGGGCGGGAGCGCCAGCGTTGCCGGGATTGCCCTGCCACGCATATCCGGCAGCCGCCAACACAATCGCAGCGGCCGCCGCTTCCCGGGTGCCGCGCGGTATTTTGCCAAAATAAACGAGCGCAGCAAACGTCGCCAAACCGAGTGCCACCATGACTATCCAGCCCATCATGACTTAGTTCCCTTAAACAATCCGCGTGACATCCAAAAACCCGCAGCCAAAAAGACCAACGGCGCAAACCACAGCAATATGGTCAACCAATTTAGCGGCGGATCAAAGCTGACCCAGTTGCCATATCGCGATATCATCCACGAACGAATGGCTTCAGGCGGCTCGCCTTTTTGAATTCTTTCGCGCACTTCGCTGCGCATCGCCGAAGCAATCGGTGCATCGCTGTCGGCAATGGATTGCCCCTGACATTGGATACAGCGCAGGGTTTCCATCAACTCCATCGCGCGCGCCTCTTGCGCAGGCTCGGTTAGCTGTTGATTTGCGTACGGCGCATCGACTCCAGTTCCCTGTGCGCCAAGCGGAGCGGCCAATAACATCAACGCTAAAAGAATGCCGCGCTTCATTTCGCTTCCCGCAGTTTTTGCAGCAACATTGGCACATGCTCGGCACGGATATCTCCGACATGCTGATACAATATCACACCATCGCCGCCGATAACATAGGTTTCCGGTACTCCCGATGATCCCAAGGTCAATTGCAATTTCATATCCGCATCCGCGCCGATCCGCACAAACGGATTGCCATATTGGGTCAAAAATTCGGTCACATCCTCCGGCTTGTCGCGGACAGCAACGCCAAATATTTCTGCGCCCTGTGCTTTTAATGCCTCTAACTGCGGCGCCTCCGCTTTGCATGGGATACACCAGCTTGCGAAGATATTCAGCAGGCGTGGTTTGCCATCGGCAAAGTCTTTGGTGCCCAGTTCCAACGTGCTGACTGTTGCCGCTGGCAGATCGAATTGGGGCAATGGCCGCCCGATCATATTGGAATAGATGGTATCATCCTTGGGCCGCAGCAGGCCGTAAATCGAAATGCCCGCGATAAATGCCAGAAATGCCAAAGGCAGCCAGATCAACATCCCGCGCATCAATCCATGACCCCATCAGTATCGCGGCGGCGCCATTTGACGCCGCGAAACATCCTGCTGAACAGACTCAAAAATCCGCCCAAGGCTATCAATCCGCCGCCTAGCCAGATCAAGGAAACGAACGGCTTCCACCACAGCCGCACTTGCCAACGTGTGTTTTCGCCCGGGGCCGTTTGAGAAATCACAGCATATAGCTGACCATTCCAGCGGGTAAGAAGTGCAGCCTCGCTCGTTTGCTGCACCGGCGTGAAAAAATTGCGCGCTTGCGGGCTGAGAATAAAGGTTTCCGTGCCCTTGGTAGCTGCCAATTCGCCCTCAAGCGCGACCCAGTTATCGCCGACGACTGGCGACACGTTGTTCAATTTGACTTTCCAATCGCCGACTTCACGCACTTCGCCAATTTTCATTGCAGACAGGTTTTCGCTTGAAAAACCAGACTCGCTGGCCATGCCAAAGACCGAGACCGCCAAACCGAAATGCGCCATTACCATACCAAATTGTGTCAGCGGAACACGCCGCAGGTTCTTGCCCCAAAGCGGCGTTAATGACGCGAGCGCCAATCCGGCAGCCAGCGATAGCGAAAGGATCGGCATTACGCCCGCATCCGGCTTTATCATCACAGCAGCGATCCCTGTAACTATCACCAGAACCAACGGAGCAACCAAGCGCCCGCGCAACCGAAATTTGCTGTCTTGCCGCCATCGCAGCATCGGGCCAAACGCCAACAGCAACATCAATATCAGCGCAATCGGAGAGGCGGCCTTGTTGAAATAAGGAGGGCCGACCGAAATCTTACTGCCCATCGCCTCGGCCAATATTGGATAAAGCGTGCCGATTAAGACAACCCCCAATATTGTGCTGAGCAGGATATTGTTACCGACGATGGCTGCTTCGCGGCTGAGCAGATTAAACGTTTTGCCTTGCGACACGCCGCCGATGCGCAGCGCGAACAAGCAAAAAGCACCGCCGACATACAGCAACAGCAGCGCGAGGATAAATGCGCCGCGTTCAGGATCGACGGCAAATGCGTGAACGCTGGTCAAAATGCCGGAGCGGACAAGGAACGTTCCGGCCATCGACATTGCAAACGCTATCAACGCCAGCATCACGGTCCACGCACGCAAGGCATCGCGCGTCGCCAGCACACTAACCGAATGGAGCAATGCGGTGGCCGCCAACCATGGCATTAAAGATGCGTTCTCCACGGGGTCCCAAAACCACCAGCCACCCCATCCAAGTTCGTAATAGGCCCAATAACTGCCTGCTGTGATCCCCAATGTCAGAAATATCCATGCCCCCAGCGCCCATGGCCGCATCGCGCGGGCAAATGCAGGACCAACCTTGCCCGTCAGCAATGCGCCAACGGCAAACGAAAATGCCACCGATAATCCGACATAGCCAAAATACAGCGTCGGCGGATGGAACGCGAGGCCAATGTCCTGCAACAACGGGTTCAACCCCGCACCACTCTGTGCAGCCGGATTGAGGCGCTCAAACGGATTTGAGGCCAGCAACAGGAAAGCAAAAAAACCGATCGCCAAGAAAGCCTGCATCATCAGCGTAGCGTTCAGCGTCCTTTGATCGAGCCGCTTTTCAAACATCGCAACGGCTGCGCCCGCCGCCGACAATATCGTTACCCACATTAACATGGAGCCTTCGTGATTGCCCCATGCCCCGGCGAGCTTAAAGATGGCGGGCTTGTCGATATGGCTGTTGCTGGCGACCAATAGCACCGACAGGTCGGTGACCCAGAATAGCCACAGCAACGCCAAAAAAGAGATGATGCAGAGTAATCCTTGCATCAGCGCAACGGGCCGCGTCAATGCAATGAATGCATCGCCCTTGCCCGCAAACGACAGCATTCCGCCCACAACTTGCAACAAAGCCAAGCCTGCGGCGAGCCATAAAGCGGCAAGTCCGGCTTCAGCGATCATTCCGTCAAGCTCTTCTTGGTCTGGCTCGCCGCCGTCATATCAATGTCCTTCAATTCCCTGGGAACATAATTTTCGTCATGTTTGGCCAGCAGACTATCTGCCATAAAAGTTCCGTCCGCATTCAACCTGCCGTCGGCAACCACGCCCGATCCTTCAACAAACAGGTCGGGGGTAATTCCGCGATACTGCGCCAAAACTTCGCCGTCCCGGTCTTGGACAAGAAAGTTAATGGTCACGCCGTCTTTGGCGCGCACAATTGAACCGAGTTTTACCATACCGCCCAACCTGACAGCTTGACCGGCCGGCACGCGGGCCGTCGCCAATGTTGTCGGCGTGTAAAAATAAGACGCCTCCTTACGCAATGCGGACGCCGCCAACAGCCCCGCACCCAACAGGGCTATCAGCGCCAATACAGCCAGAATAAGTCTTTGGTTCTTCGCTTTCATCTATCGGTCAGCCGCGCTTCTGCAGATCGTCGGCCAAATCTTCTGACCTGCGCATGCTCAAATAGCTGGACATCAACAGCCAGCCCAGGCCCAGACCGGTTACTATATATGCTGCGATGACAAAAACTTGATGGTTCATGCGGTCAATCCTCTGCCAATCGGCGCATCCGCGCATCTATTTTTACTTCAGCCAGTGCGGCGCGCATCCGCATCAACACCACCGCCGCGAATATCAGACTAAATCCGACGACAGCAGCAAACAAAGGCCACAAATAGGCCGGATCTATGCTGGAGCCGCCCAGCGTAATGCTGGCCTTCTGATGCTGGCTTTCCCACCAGATCACCGACCTGTTTATGATCGGGATGTTGACCGCGCCGATGACACCAAACACAGCCGCTGTCCGGCTTACATTACCCTTTTCACTGCTGGCATTGGCCAAAGCAATGTAGCCGAGGTAGAGGAAAAACAACACCAGCATCGACGTCAGGCGCCCATCCCAAACCCACCAGGTTCCCCATGTTGGTCTGCCCCAGATTGAACCTGTAATCAAACATATCGCTGCAAACATCGCGCCCGGAAACGCAGCGGCTCGCGCTGCAATGCCTGCCAGCGGGTGCCGCCAAACCAATTGCATGATGCTGGCCACCGCAATCGCCATCCAGCCAGCCATCCCCAACCACGCGGCGGGCACATGAACGAACATGATTTTGACAGTTTCGCCCATCAATCGTTCGGTCGGCGTACCAAACGCACCCCAAGCCAATGCCGCAATGACCAGCGTAATACCCGGCCAGAACAAGGCAGGGGTCAACGGCCTTGCGATGCGCAAGAATTTGGCAGGATTGGCGAAACGATGCATACCCCCAAACGGTTAGGCGTTTGACGGCGCGGCTTCAATCAGGAAATGATGCAAACTGCAGTGCGGTGATATTATTTGGCACAACCGCCCAAATTACCGCCCGATCAGGCGCTGAGCCATCTTATCGGCTACCACAGCAGATGGCACGTTATCCGATTGGCTTTCATCCCAAATCTCTTGCAAGCGCGCTGGAATCATATCGATTCGCGCATTGACGTCATCAACCGACGAATTGGACAAATACTCCAGCCCGACGTTGATGATCCCGCCCGCATTTATCACATAGTCGGGCGCATATAATATCCCGCGATCATGCATCCGCTGCGCATCATCTGGTGACCGCATCTGGTTGTTTGCGCCGCCCGCAACCACCGCCACGTCAAGCGCAGTTATGCTGTCCGCTGTTAAAATCGCGCCAAGTGCATTGGGGCTAAAAACATCGGATTTGATCGTCATGATCGCATCCAAACTTGCCATTGCCGCACCGGTTTCAGCCGCCAATGATGCCAATTTGACCGCGTCAATATCAGCCAGCGTCAGTTTTGCACCGTCGGCTGCAAGCAAGCGGGCGACGCCGCCGCCAACGCTGCCAATGCCTTGAATAGCGACATGAACGCCCGACATGTCAGTAACGCCCAACCGGCGATGCGCCGCCGCCTTTATGCCAAGATAAACGCCGCGAGCGGTAAATGGTCCGGGATCGCCGCCTGCTGCTTTTGCGTCGGTTACCGGCAATCCGGAAACATGCCTGGTTTCTTTGGCAATCGCGGCCATATCCGCGTCGGTCATGCCAACGTCCTCGGCAGTTACATATTTGCCATCGAGCGATTCAATCGCGCGCCCAAACGCAGCCAGCAATTCGGCAGACTTGACCTTTGCCGCATCCGCCAAGATAACACCTTTGCCGCCGCCAAGCGGCAATCCAGCCATCGCATTCTTGTAACTCATTCCGCGCGACAAGCGTAGTGCATCGGTTACTGCGGATTGTTTGTCGGCATAATGCCAAAACCGGGTGCCGCCGGCAGCTGGCCCCAAATGCGTGGAGTGAATGGAGATAATCGCGCGCAAGCCTGATTTTGCGTCGTCAAACATATGCACAGATTCGTGCGCATCAAAATCAGGCAAATCCCAGATGGCGGACATATCGGTGCTCTTCCGTTGTGGCGGCGTGCTTTCCGCGCAGCGTAAATTAATTACAGCGATTGGTAATAATATTACAGAGAGGTTTTGTCACCCCTTAAACTGCACACGAGTCTCCGCAGTGCAGACATCTGAGCATCTAAACATAGGGAAAATGGGGCGACCGACGGGACTTGAACCCGCAACTTCCGGCATCACAAGCCGGTGCTCTAACCAATTGAACTACGACCGCCATAGCGCCATTTAGGCAGGCACGCTCTATAAGATCATCGCAGGCTGGCCGTCAAGTGATATTGCCGCCGCATATAGAATGCAGCGGCGATCACCATGGCCCGCCATACGGCGATCGCATTATTTCTTGAGGCTAAGACCGCCAAAACGCTTGTTAAACTGGGCAACACGGCCGCCAACATCCAACATGCTGCCACGTCCGCCAGTCCAAGCTGGATGCGACGAAGGATCGATTTCAAGGGTCAGCGTGTCGCCCTCTTTACCATAGGTTGACCGCGTTTCGTAAACGGTGCCGTCTGTCATCTGCACTTTGATCATGTGATAATCGGGATGAATTCCGGATTTCATGTGTGTTACTCCAAATATGGAACTGGTTACCGACCAGATCCTAGGAAAATAGAAGCGCTGCCCTTAACGGGGCCGCGTGCGAATGGCAAGGGCGGTTTTCAATCCACCGAAAGCAGTTTGATTTAAGCTGGCGGATCCGCGATCATCGCCATGAATTCGGCTTCCGATGCCACTTTATCGCCAATCATCGCTTTGCCCGCGAATTTGCAAGCCCGCGCGCTCATTTTGGTGAATTGTACATGCAGGTGCAACAGACATCCCGGTTCAACAGGCGCGCGGAATTTGGCGTTGTCGATGGACATGAAATAAACCAACTTGCCCGATCCAGCGAGGCCGAGGCTTTCCATCGCCAGCACGCCCGCGGCCTGCGCCAATGCTTCGATTTGCATCACGCCGGGCATAATCGGCCGTCCGGGAAAATGCCCCTGAAAATAATTCTCGTTCATCGTGACCGCTTTGACCGCGACGATACGCTCATTCAACACAAGCTCCTCGACGCGATCAACCAGCAGCATGGGATAGCGATGCGGCAGCACCGCCATCACCTTGCGGACGTCATAATTGGCGAGATCGCCCATCTGGATTAGCGGCTTGTTGGTTGTGCAGGCGCTGGCGTTTGCGGCTGCGCGGCCCCAGCGGCGGCACGTTGTTGTGCGGCAACAAGTTGACCGGGCTGGTAACCTGCTGGCGGTACGATCTGCACGCTTGGTACAAGCACGTTCAGTTCATCAACAATCGCTTTGGTAATATCAACAGTGCCGGCACGCGCGATAACAGCGTCAGGATTGAGCAACAGGTCGACCTTCTTTTTGTCCATTGCGGTCTTTACTGCGCCGTCAATTTTCAAATTAATTTGATCTTCGACATATACCAAAGCCAGTTCAATCTGTTGCGACAGCTGCGCCAGTTCGGCTTGCGCTTCGCCTTGACGCTTTTGAAATGCTTGCCCCGTTGGCGTCACCGACTTTTCGGTTGCGCCAGGCTTTTTGGCCTCGGCTTCATATGCGGCAGCCAATACCTGCAACTCGGCTTGCAACGTTTGTTCACGGGCGGTGCGGGCATCAATCTGCGGCTTGTAAGTCACCTTCATTTGTTCAACCGCAGTCCGATGAGCGTTGGTATTGACCACTGCCCCCCGCACATTGGCAGTTGCAATGCCCAGCTTTGATTGTGCCAACGCGGCCGGAGCTGTTGCAGTTAGTGTCATGCTAGCGACTGCCGCGACCATCGCAGCCTTAAGTAAAATCTTCATTAGAATTGTGTTCCCACGTTAAAGGTTATTAATTTGGTATCGTCGCCGGGCTCTTTCAAAAGCGCCTTTGCAATGTCGATGCGGAAAGGTCCGAACGGAGAGCGCCAGTTAACCCCAAAACCGACCGAGAGGCGCGGCTTTATTGAGTTGCCCAGGAAACGTTCCCGCCGGATGTATGACGGTGTGCGCGCAGAACCATCTGCATTGACCGCAACCGTTGATACGTCAGCAAAGCCTTGTGCATTCACAAACAAAAATTGCGGCATGGCAGGCACGCCCGGCGTTGTTGTGGTTGCCGGGATCGCCGCGCTAAACGTTTGCGTATTGGTCAGGATCGGGCTGGTCACCCTGAATACCGCGCCGGCATCGACGAATATTGATGGACGAAGGCCCAATTCCTTGGCGCCGCTTCCCAATGGGATTTCCAGTTCCGCGCGCGTTAGATAATAAGCGCGGCCGCCGATCGCATCGTCGCGAAGCGGGCTGACATTGCCGTTGGAGTCAAGCACCGGTGCGTTGATCGCAACCGCACTCGCCCCTGTTCCCAATAGTCCAGGTGCGGTCTGTAACAATTGGATACGAGGCCCAACGCCGCGAATGTCAAAGCCGCGAATTTGCGGTTCACCGAGGTAAAACCGGTCGGTTAACCGAACATCATCGATGCCGTTGGCCGCATTACCGCGGTTTTGCAGCGGGTGAATATATCCGCCCTCTCCCGAAAGTGAGAATATAAAACCCGAATCCGTGACCCGCCAATATTTGTTGGCGTTGAGGATTGATCGCACATATTTGACGCTGCCGCCCAATCCGGCAAAATCCTGGGTTAAGCTAACGCTGTGCCCGCGCGTCGGACGCACCCGGTTATCCCGCGTATCATAAAGCAGCGTGTATCCTAAAGTGGACGTCGAACGTTTGCCAATCGCGTCGCACAGGAAACGCCCGGCAAGCTGAGCATCGCAAGTCAAAGGAAGCGGGCCTGTGCCGTCTGGATCAGTGAAAAACTGATTTTGATCCAATGTGACGTTTTCAAAACTCAGGCCATAACGCGCTTGGAAATATAGATATTCATTAATTGGTACGCCGGTACGAAGTTGAAAACCGGTACTGGTCTGTGCGTATGTGGTTTGCCGGTTGCCGCTTTGACCGAAACTAAAGCTGTTCAAATCGCGTCTAAAAATGTCGCCCGACAATGCAATTGACCGGTCAAAAAGATAGGGTTCTGTGAACCCTATTTCGGCCGATTTGGAATAGCTTGAATATGACACGCTGGCGCGAATCTGTTGTCCTTTGCCGCGAAAGTTGTTTTGTTCGATCGAACCTTGGAAAATAAAATTCTCTAAGCTGGAGAAACCAGCCGACAACGACAATTGGCCATTGGGCTTTTCTTCGACATTGGTTGTCAAAATAATCCGATCAGGTCCGCTGCCTTGCGTTTGTTCTACTTCAAGGTCTTCTTGGAAATAGCCCAGCGACTTGATCCGGTCGGTCGAACGCTTGACTTGAAAGCTGTTGAACGCATCGCCTTCATTCAACCGGAATTCGCGCCGGATAACCTTATCCTGCGTCAACGTGTTACCGTTGATGTCGATCCGCTCAACAAATACCCGCGGCGTTTCCGCAACATTGAACGTGATCCCCATGGTCAGGGTTTCTTTTTCGCGGTCAAACTGGGGGTTTACATCGGCAAAGGCATAGCCAAACAATCCAGCCGTCTCCGACAGGCTCTCAACGGTGTCTTCAACCTGCTTGGCATCATACCAGTCACCTTTTTTCATCCGCAAGGTGGACTGAAGCTGTTCCGATTTAAAGTCACGGATTTTGCTATCCACCTTAACGTCGCCAAATTTATAGCGGTCACCTTCTTCGACCACGTAAGTGATGATGAAATCTTCTTTGTTGGGTGTCAGTTCCGCCACGGCGGAAACCACCCGAAAATCAGCATAGCCGTTGGTCAGGTAAAATTGCCGCAGCTTTTGCTGGTCGAAAGCCAAGCGATCCGGATCGTAGCTGGTTCCGGAGCTGAAGAAACGCGATAGCCGCGCCTGCTTCGTGACCATTTCACCGCGCAATTGGCCATCAGAGAATTTCTCATTGCCGATGATGTTGATCTGCCGAACTTTGGACTTCGGCCCCTCGGTAATTTCAAAAACAATGTCGACGCGGTTTTGGTCGAGCTGAACCATCTTCGGTTCGACGGCTGCGGCAAAACGGCCCTGACGTTTATAAAGCTCAACGATACGCGCCACATCGGCGCGGACTTTTGACCGGGAGAAAATCTGGCGCGGGGCAAGCTTGATCTCTGGTTCAATCTTCTCGTTCTTGATCCGTTTATTGCCTTCAAGGATGATCCGGTTCACCACCGGATTTTCGCGCACTTCGACAACTACCGCGCCATTGTTATTGCGAATCGCGGCATCGGCGAACAATTCGGTGGCGTATAGATCCTTGAGTGCTTGGTCAGCCAAGGCTTGCGACCATGCCTGTCCGGCACGCAATCTGATATAGGAACGGACGGTGTCGCCCTCCAACCGCTGGGTACCGACAACGGTTATCGACTGGATGATTTCGCCCTGTTCCGCAGCAACAGCAGGGGCAGCAACGGAAGGGGTTGCGCCCGCCGTTTGAGCCATTGCTGAAACCGGGATCATCATAGTCGATGCCAACAATGAAATTGTAAGGGACTTAAGTTTCATTTTCATCCGATCTGCTGTTCCGGTACTCGATGGCCAAATTGGCCAAATTTATGCGTTCACAGCTCAAGATGAGCCGCCGTTCCCCCTGCCCGATGAATCGGCGGCAATCAAGCAAACATTGGCGAATTTTATCTGCACACTTCTCACGATCCGAAAACTCCAAATGATGCCAAATCATTAAACGTTACCATCAGCATAAAGCCTATCAGCATTGTAAACCCTGCCCGGAATGCCAATTCCTGCACACGCTCTGTCGCCGGGCGCCTGCGCACAGCTTCAATCGCGTAGAGCAGCAAATGGCCACCATCGAGCATGGGAATTGGCAGCAAGTTCATGAACCCCAAGTTAATCGAGATCATTGCCGCCAACCAAACAAACGCGGCAAAGCCCAAAGTGAAATGCTCTCCAGATATTTTGGCAATTTTCAACGGCCCACCCAATTCCTTGACTGATCGCTGCCCCCGGATCATTTGTCCGATTGTCTTAAGCGTTAAGCGGACAATATTGACCGTTTCCGCAGTGGCCAAAAACGGCGCTTTCCAGACGCTTACTGGCTCAATTTCAACTTTTGGACGAGACAGGCCTAGCAAACCACGTTTCATTTCGTTGCCGAACCGGTCGCGCTCAACCAATACCGCGATTGCGACATTCTTTTCAATTATTGCCCCGCTGCGTTCAATTTTTATCGGAACCGTTTCGCCGGGATAGATTGATATCTCGGTTGCCAATTCCTGAAAGTTACTGATATTTGTGCCGTTGATGTTGACGATTTTATCGCCAACCAGAATGCCAGCCTTTGCTGCTGCGCTTCCCGGAGACACTGCCGATGCTATCGGCGGATTGACCATCTGGCCATAAGTCACAAGGAAACCAGAGAGCAAAATAATCGCAAAGATGAAATTGATCGCTGGCCCAGCCAGCACAATCGCGGCGCGTTGCCACAATGGTTTGGATTGAAACGTCTGATTTCGCTCAATCTCGGACAATTTATGCCAATTTTCATCAGTCTTACCGGCTGGATTCATATCACCAGCAAACTGCACATATCCGCCCAGCGGCAGCGCGCCGATGCGCCATAACGTGCCGCGTTTATCCATCCTGCCCCACAATTGCGGGCCAAAGCCGATGGAGAATTTATCCGCCTTTACGCCGCACCAACGGCCGACCCAGTAATGGCCCATTTCATGCACCACGACCAATGTGCCGATCAGCAGAATGAAGGCGAACAACGTCACCAAAATATTCGGGCTTTCAAGCGGCATTATGTATTTCCTCAATCATGGCGGTCGCATAGCGCCGCGCATCTGCATCGATGCTGAACAAATCGTCCAGCGATTCAGGTGCGGCGGGACAATATTGATCCAGCGTGTTTTGGCAAATCGCGGCGATTTCTAGAAAGCCAACTTGACCGCGAAGGAACGCCGCCACCGCAATCTCATTGGCAGCGTTCAATATCGCGGGCTTTGCACCGCAGTCTTGAATGGCCATACGAGCAAGAGCAAGGGCCGGGAAGCGCACCAAATCAGGCGCTTCAAAATCAAGCTTTGCGATCCTGGTAAGGTCCAATGGCATACAATTGGTCGCGATCCGGTCCGGCCAAGCCAATGCACTGGCAATCGGTATGCGCATGTCCGGCGACCCAAGCTGCGCGATTGTGGAGCAATCGACAAATTCCACCATCGAATGAATGACCGATTGCGGATGCACCAAAATGTCGATTTTATCGAGGCCGACCGGGAACAAATGATGCGCCTCAATCAGCTCCAGCCCTTTGTTCATCATTGTTGCCGAATCAACGCTAATCTTTGCGCCCATATCCCAATTGGGATGGGCGACCGCCTGCGCAGGGGTGACGGCGCGCATTTGATCGAGCGTGAAGGTGCGAAACGGGCCGCCGCTTGCGGTCAGCGTGATTTTGCGGACTTGATCGATGGTTCCTCCCGCAAGACATTGGAATATCGCATTATGTTCACTGTCCACGGGCAACAACGTTGCACCCGTCCGCGCCACCGCCGCCATCATCATCGCACCTGCCGAAACCAAAGCCTCTTTGTTGGCCAGCGCGACCGTCTTACCCATCTCAATCGCTGCCAATGTCGGTTTTAGCCCCGCGCAGCCGACAATCGCCGCCATCGTCCAGTCCGCACCCATCTGCGCCGCCGCGATAAGCGCACCTTCGCCAGCCGCCGCCGTGATGTTGGTTCCGGCCAATGCGGCTTTCAGTGCGGGATACGCTGCCTCATCGGCGACCACTGCGATTTCGGAGTCAAACTCAATGGCCAGCTTGGCAAGGTCTACGGCGTTGCTATTGGCGGTGAGCGCGATGATCCGGTACGCGCTGCGGTGTTGCCGCACGAGGTCGAGGGTGGAGAGACCAACCGAACCGGTAGCGCCGAAAATGGAGAGGGTGCGGGAGGTCATCGGCTAACTCAAAAGCTCCATCACCCCAAGAACAAATAGCACCGACAAATGCCCATCGAGCCGGTCCAGCAATCCGCCATGCCCGGGGATTAGCTTGCCCGAATCCTTAACCCCGGCGCGCCGTTTCATCCAGCTTTCCAGAAAGTCGCCTGCTTGCGCGACTATAGCGATGCCAGCGCCAATGGGAGCTGCGAGTAGCAATGCCGGCAGAAATGGCGCCCTCTTAACGTCCATCTGCGAAGTAACCAACGCGATCAAAACCGTTGCGGCGACGATACCACCGAAAAGCCCCGCCCAAGTTTTATTGGGGCTGATCGCAGGTGCAATTTTTGGCCCACCGATCGTTCGCCCTGAAAAATACGCTCCAATATCTACTGCGATCACCAGCGCAATCACCAATACTGCCATTGAAAACCCGGATAGGAAATCGCCTTTGCGAAGCTCAATTAGCGCCCAACACGCGACACCAATATAGGTGATGCACAGCAGCATAAGTACAGCGCGCCAAAAGATTGTGCTGACCAGTTTTTGCACCAGCCCCCAATATTCCCAAAGCAAGCCAATCGCCAACAACGCAGTAAACGCCTTAAACACAAAGCCGCCCGCCCATAGAGCGCCGCCAGATACGATGACCATAACCAGCGCCGATAATGCGCGGGTTTTCAGGTCGGAGTTTTTGCGAAGTTCATTCACACAGCAACTCCTGTAATGCTGCAAATACCTGTCACAAAATATAAATCGTCATTCCCGCGTAGGCGGGAATCCATCTCCTGCCCTGTCATATTTTGCAACGTCAGGTGATGGATTCCCGCCTTCGCGGGAATGACGAGATAAAGTTGACCGAAGTAGCTAAAACTCATCTCCCGCCATATCTCCGTTCGCGTTCCGCAAATGCGCCAAGCGCCTGCCCAAACTCTTCCTTGCCGAAATCGGGCCACAACGTATCGGTGAACCAGAACTCCGCATAGGCGGCTTGCCACAGCAGAAAATTCGACAACCGGTGTTCACCCGATGTGCGGATCAACAAATCAAGTGGCGGCATGTCGGCGGTATCGAGATTGGCCTCAATCGTCTCTGCCGTAATCGCGCCGCCCGCCGCCGCCGCATTGGCCGCGCGCACCATTTCATCTTGTGATCCATAATTCAGCGCGACCGCCAATGTCGTTCGCTTGTTGCCCGATGTTCGCGCAACCGCATCTTCAATCATTTCAACAATGTCGGGCGCGAGTGCCTTGTAATTACCAATTATTTTTAAGCGAACATCATTGGCCTCAAACTCGGCAATGTCAGATTTGATATAGGCCCGCAGCAATCCCATCAAATCGCTGACCTCGTCCTCCGGCCGTTTCCAATTTTCCGATGAAAACGCATACAGACTAAGCGCCTCCAACCCGAAATCGCCGGCCGCGCGCACGATATTGCGCACCGCTTCTACCCCGCGCTTGTGGCCCATCGCGCGGGGCAGATGGCGTTTCTTTGCCCAACGGCCATTGCCGTCCATGATGATGGCAACGTGGCGGGGAAAATCGCCCGTACCGGCTACAACCGCTGACTTTGCTTGAGGCTCTGTCACTCCCTCACCGTTCGTCCTGAGCTTGTCGAAGGATGTAACCCATTGCGCTCTCGTCCTTCGACAGGCTCAGGACGAACGGTAAGGGGAAGGCAAACATTAGAAACAGAGAGTTGGCGCAAGATATCACTGGCTCAAGATTTCCTTTTCCTTTGCGCCCGCTGCATCGTCCACCGCTTTGATCATATCGTCGGTGATTTTCTGCACTTCGGTTTCCAGCCGCTTGCGATCATCTTCGCTAATTTCTTTCTTGTTTTCATCGGTTTTCAGCGCATCATTGCCATCGCGCCTGACATTACGGATCGCGATCTTGGCCTTTTCCGCATATTGCCCGGCAAGTTTCGCCAACTCCTTGCGGCGCTCTTCGGTTAAGTCCGGTATTGGCAGTCGCAACGTTTGTCCCTCGGTAATCGGGTTCAATCCCAAACCAGCAGAACGAATAGCCTTTTCCACCGGCGTTACATTGGAGCGGTCCCACACCTGCACCGTCAACATACGCGATTCAGGTGCGCTGACCGTCGCCACTTGGTTGAGCGGCATGTGTGATCCGTAAACCTCGACCACCACGGGATCGAGCAAGGTTATATTGGCGCGGCCAGTGCGCAGCCCGCTAAGATCGCCCCTGAGCGATTCAACGGCACCTTTCATACGGCGTTCAATGTCTGCCTTATCATATTGCGGCACAGTCTTTCCCCTTTGTCTCTATTCAGCCTGCATTGGACACGGTTGTACAAACCCCGGTGCCATTCAAAACTTTTGCCAGATTTCCCTGTTCCCGGATCGAGAATACCACGATCGGAATATCATTGTCACGGCACAAGGCAACGGCACTGGCGTCCATAACTTTCAAGTTGTCGGAAAGCACGCGATCAAAACTCAGTGTTTCATAGCGCACAGCATTCGCGTCCTTCTTTGGATCGGCATTGTAAACACCGTCAACGCTGGTTCCTTTGAGCAACGCATCGCATTTCATTTCGGCAGCACGCAGAGCGGCACCTGAATCGGTGGTGAAATAAGGCGCGCCAACGCCGGCGGCGAAAATAACTACCCTGCCCTTTTCCAAATGCCGTTCGGCGCGGCGGCGGATGACAGGTTCACAGACCTTGTCCATCTCAATTGCCGATTGCACCCGCGTTGGCACGCCCAATTGCTCAAGTGCATTCTGCATCGCCAGCGCATTCATGATCGTTGCCAGCATACCCATATAGTCGGCCTGCGCCCGGTCCATGCCCTTGGCTGCGCCTGCCATACCGCGAAAGATATTGCCGCCACCAATGACCAGACAGATTTCAAGGCCGGTCTCTTTGGCAGCCTTGATTTCGCCAGCCATGCGGGCAACCGTGTCAGGATCGATACCAAAGGCACCGTCGCCCATCAACGCTTCGCCGGATAATTTGAATAGGATGCGGCGATAGCCAGATTTGCTCATAATGTCCTCACCCCGGTTTTTATACAATAATGGCGCATAGCTATAGGAGCCACGCGCCATATCGCCAAGGGGTTCGCCGCAGTTTTTTGCGGCTAAATCCCTTTATGTTTACAAGCCCGCGGCTGCCGCCACTTCTGCTGCGAAATCGCCGACTTCTTTTTCGATGCCTTCGCCCAATTGGAACCGGACATAATCGGTCAACACAATCGCCTTACCAGCGGTTTTGCCTGCATTGGCGACCACGTCGGCGATTGGCGTTTTGCCGTCCATCACGAACAGCTGGCTGAGCAAAGCGTTTTCTTTGGCGAACTTCTTGATCGAACCTTCAACCATTTTTTCAACGATATCGGCTGGCTTGCCTGATTCAGCTGCCTTTTCGCGCGCAATGCCGCGTTCGCGTTCCAACGTGTCGGCATCCAAGCCGCTTTCATCGAGCGACAACGGGAATGCAGCGGCGATGTGCATCGCAATTTGCTTGCCAAGTCCGTCCAGCGTTTCGGCATCCGCGTCGCTTTCCAACGCTACCAACACGCCAATTCCGCCCATTCCGGTCGATGCCGCGTTGTGAACGTAAGAAACAACACGACCATTGTTGACCGAGACCGATTTTACCCGGCGGATAACCTGGTTTTCGCCGATAGTTGCAATGTTGCTGGTCAGCTTTTCTTGAACGGTTTCGCCATCTGCGTAGGCCGCAGCCAAAATAGGTTCGACGTCGTTACCGGCCAAATCCAATGCCAAGCCCGTTACTTTGCGGACAAAATCCTGGAACTGTTCGTTCTTTGCAACAAAGTCGGTTTGGCTATTCACTTCGATTGCTGTGCCCTTGGTGCCGGATACGGCAACGCCAACAAGCCCTTCCGCAGCGGTGCGGCTCGATTTTTTGGCAGCAGTGGCCAAGCCCTTTGAGCGCAGCAGATCGACCGCCGCTTCAATATCGCCAGCGGTTTCGGTCAATGCCTTTTTCGCATCCATCATGCCCGCGCCCGAACGGTCGCGGAGTTCTTTCACAGCAGCGGCAGTAATCTCGGCCATGTTTTGTGTCCTTTAAAATTCAACAGTGTTTAATACTGTCATCCCCGCATAAGCGGGGATCCATGGAGAAGTTTCACTCCAAAAGTGGTGCATTCACACCATGGATTCCCGCGAACGCAGGATTGACATTTATCTTCTTACGCCTCGGCGGCAGGAGCAACCTCTTCAGCAGCGACAGGAGCTACTTCAACGGCAGGCGCGGCCTCTTCAGCGGCAGGAGCGGCTTCAGCAGCAGCAGCGGCTTCAGTCAAAGCTGGTTCAGCGGCAGGCTCAACTTCCGCGCCCACATCAACGCCGGCAGTTACCTTTTGCTTCACATTGCCCTGCGTCGCGGCGGCGGCAATGGCCTCACAATATAAACGAATGGCGCGCGCGGCGTCGTCGTTTGCAGGAACCGGGAAAGCAATACCGCTTGGATCAACGTTTGAATCGAGGATCGCGATCACTGGAATGCCCAAAACATTGGCTTCCTTAATTGCGAGCTCTTCTTTGTTGGCATCTATAACGAACATGACGTCAGGAATACCGCCCATATCGCGAATGCCACCGAGTGACATTTCAAGCTTATCACGTTCACGCGTCATTTGCAGCGTTTCTTTCTTGGTGAAGCCAGTGCC
>JAYUPJ010000264.1:0-4465 GCA_043760195.1 Sphingomonadales bacterium
GCAAATTTGGCCGCAGCTTGAATGTCCAAGTCAGGCCATCGGCCGCCACTGCCCAGTTTTCAGCCAATCCAGCTATCGCTTCGCCGCGTTCATTGAACCGGGTAAGCCCTTCAAACTGGTCTGCGGCGATCCGGATCGATGCCAGATCGGAAACCAGTTGCGGATCTAAACCCCGGGCTTCGGCATCGCTCAACCGGACCAATTCATCGGGCGTGCTGTTTTGGCGGCCTTCGCCCCTGTTTTGGCGACCTGCGTCGCTGCCACATGACGTGATCATCAATAGCATCAGCAATGGGCAGAATGACCGCATACGACCTGCTAGCGCGGCCAACGGCGCGCCGACAAGTGAAATCGGAAATCTTCCGGAGATACTGGTGCGGACGGCGGGACTCGAACCCGCACACCATTACTGATAACAGATTTTAAGTCTGTAGCGTCTACCATTTCGCCACGTCCGCAACGTGCACCAACGCGAAAACAGTATTCCGCTGCTTGGGTCAAGCATATTGGGGCTATCGTTGTCGTTTAACGCTATTTGTTTAAGCGTTCACGAACTTCTTTACCGGGTTTGAAATATGGAACCCGTTTTGAAGGTACGTCGACAGATGCGCCAGTACGAGGATTGCGGCCCTTACGCGGGTTCCGCTCACGCGTGGAAAATGCTCCAAATCCGCGCAACTCAACGCGGCCACCATCGGCCAAACGTTGGATGATCTTGTTAAAGAACAAATCGACCACTCGTTCGATTTCTTCTGTTTTTAACTCAGGATTTTCGCTTTCCAGTTTTTTGACCAGTTCAGACCGGATCATTGTTTTTTACCCTTCCATTTTGACGAACAAATTGGTGCGACCCAATTTGACGTGCACCCCCATGCACATTCGTAGGTTACTCTCTCTTATGTTTCGACAATGTGACAGGAATTTAGGTATTTTACAATACCCCAACGCGTCAATTGTTAACAAAAAATGTCGAATTTATACTAAAGGGTCGCTCCATGGCATGGAACGAGCCTTTTAATTTATATTTCAATTACTTATTACTTGTCGCGCTTCTTCAGTGCCTCACCAAGAATGTCGCCAAGGCTCGCGCCGGAGTCCGATGAACCATATTGCTCAACGGCTTGCTTCTCTTCGGACAGTTGCAATGCCTTGATCGAGAAATTCGGCTTTTTCGAACGGTCGAAACCGGCAACCTGAACGTCGAACTTTTGACCAACCTGGAAGCGGTCGGGGCGTTGTTCGTCACGGTCACGGCCAAGGTCGGCGCGCTTGATAAAGCCGGTTGCGCCGTCATCACCCGCTTGCACTTCAAGGCCGCCATCGCGAACTTCAAGAACAGTAACGGTAACGGTAGCACCCTTTTTCAGGCCGCTTGCCGAAGCCGAACCGGCCGCCGATGGGGCGCCCTTTTCAAGCTGCTTGATGCCAAGCGAAATGCGTTCTTTCTCGGCGTCGATATCAAGCACGACGGCTTTGACCATTTCGCCCTTGCGGTGAAGATGCAATGCGTCTTCGCCGGTGATGCCCCATGCGATGTCGGACATGTGGACCATGCCGTCAACGTCGCCATCAAGGCCGATGAACAGACCGAATTCGGTTGCGTTCTTAACTTCGCCTTCAACGATCGAACCGACCGGGAATTTATCAGCAAAGCTTGCCCATGGATTGTCATGTGCTTGTTTCAGGCCGAGCGAGATGCGGCGTTTTTCCATGTCGATGTCAAGGACAACAACGTCGACTTCTTGTGATGTCGAAACGATCTTGCCGGGATGGACGTTCTTCTTTGTCCATGACATTTCCGAAACGTGGACCAATCCTTCGATGCCAGCTTCCAGCTCGATGAATGCGCCATATTCGGTGATGTTGGTGACAGAACCGCGCAGTTTCGTACCAACTGGATATTTGGCAACGGCTGCATCCCAAGGATCGCTCTCCAATTGCTTCATGCCCAGGCTGATCCGCTGTGTTTCGCGGTTGATGCGAACGATCTGTACCTTGACGGTGTCACCAATGTTGATGATTTCCGATGGGTGGTTGATGCGTTTGTAGCTGATGTCGGTGACATGCAGCAAGCCATCGATGCCGCCCAAATCAACGAACGCACCATAATCGGTGATGTTCTTGACGATGCCTTCGATGATTTGATTTTCTTCGAGGTTCTGGATCAGGCCGGTACGCTGTTCAGCGCGGGTTTCTTCCAAAATGGCACGGCGTGAAACGACGATGTTGCCGCGCTTACGGTCCATTTTCAGGATGACGAAAGGCTGGGCAATGTCCATCAACGGGCCAACGTCGCGCACGGGGCGGACATCAACCTGGCTGCCGGGCAAGAATGCCACTGCGCCGCCAAGGTCAACGGTGAAGCCGCCCTTAACGCGGCCAAAGATAACGCCGTCAACGCGGTTTTCAGCTTCAAACTCGCCTTCCAATACATCCCAAGCGGCTTCGCGGCGTGCGCGGTCGCGCGACAGCATCGCTTCGCCGTTCATGTTTTCAACGCGGTCAACGAATACTTCGACTTCGTCGCCGACTTTCAAATCTGATTTTTGACCCGGGGCTGCAAACTCACGAAGCGCAACGCGGCCTTCGGATTTCAGTCCGACGTCGATCATCGCGTGATCATTGTCGATTGCAGTTACGGTGCCTTTTACTACGCGGCCTTCAAAGCCGCCATCTGCGCCGCCGAGTGATTCGTCGAGCAGGGCCGCGAAATCGTCGCGGGTCGGGTTTGGCGAAGTTGCCATGGGTTAGAGTTCCTTTGTTGCTTTTTTTCCGGCCAGCCGGTTGGTTCCGGCGGTCTTTGACCAGAGATACCTTTAGGGCCGAGTGCCGTTAAAGGTGTTCAAATACAACGTATAAGGAATTAAAAACGACGCCATGCTGAACTCGTTTCAGCATCCATCCATCAGCTTAGACCATTGGTCAGAGAGGCGAAATGGACCCTGAAACAAGTTCAGGGTGACGGTGTGTTTTATCCAAACACCCCGGCCACTCAAACACCTTGGAGGCGAGCCTCTACCAGCGCAATTGCGGCTTGAACGGCGCTGCCTATAGTCAAAATGCTGGTATCAAGCAAGTCCGCATCTTTCGCGGGTTTCAGTGGTGAATTTGCACGACCCATATCGCGGGCGTCGCGGGCATTGACGTCGGCCAATATCGTCTCAAAGTCGGCATTAATTCCCTGCGCCTGCATCTCTGCGTGCCGCCGTCTTGCACGGACATCGCTACTGGCGGTTACATATAATTTGGCGTCGGCATGCGGCGCAATCACTGTGCCGATGTCGCGCCCGTCGAGCAATGCGCCGCCGGGCTGGTTGGCAAAATCCACCTGCCGCTGGTTCAACGCGGCGCGGACGGCTGGATGCACTGAAACCTGACTGGCCAATCCGCCGACCACTTCACTCCGCAATACCGGATCGTCAAGCAAGCTGTCAGCAAACCCGCATCCAGCAAGGGCGTCCGCCGCGTTATCAGCATCGCCGCAGTTCAACTGCACTTGCCGTCCCACGGCGCGGTAAAGCAAACCAGTGTCCAGCATAGGCAGGCTAAAATGTGCGGCTAATGCCTTGGCGATTGTGCCTTTGCCAGACGCGGTGGGGCCATCAACTGCGATGATCATAATTTGAATGCCTGCGCAATTTTCATAGCGATTTCGGCTGACGTCATATTCGCGGTATCGATTTCTAAATCATATTTAATGCCCATATGAACGCGCTCGTATTGCCAACGCGCCAATCCGATCAGGCGGTCCTTTCTGTCACGCTCTCTTTGCTCTAATATCTCAAGAGGTGCCTGCAATGCGACAAAGCGCAGTTCGAATTGAGATAAGGCCGCAACATAAAGCTCTTGATCAGCAGCCTCCAACATCACGTCATCGACAATTAGATGATTTCCATGCGAAGCCATGGCCGCAACGGAATGTCTGAAACCTGAAAGTAGGCGGGCGACCGCATCGCCCATCTGAATTTCTATCGAGGCGTTGGCATCTTCCCCCGATTGTTTGAAGATTATACCATCTGGATGCCCAAACAATCGCGCAGGCAGCATTTCCAAAAAGCTATCGCCCTGAATATGCAAAAACGGAAGCTTGGTAATTTTTTGCAATTCCTTGGCCGTTGAAGTTTTACCAGCACTACCAATTCCGTTCAGGATGATGATTTTTGTTCGCGTCAATTGCTTGCCAGTCCCACCAACATCGCCTCAAACGTCGGAAAGCTGGTCGCGATTGGCGACACGTCGTCCACCGTTACGCCGTGATAGCAATGCTGCCCCGCCACTGCAAAACTCATGGCGATGCGGTGGTCTAAAGAACTGGCAATGGTCGCGTCGCCCTCCAATGGCTCGCCGCCGCTGCCGTCGATGATCAAGCCGTCATCGCGTTCCTCAACCATTGCACCGATAGCTTTCAGGCCCGCCGCCATCAACGCCAGCCGGTCACTTTCCTTCACGCGCAGTTCGTCCAAAC
>JAYUPJ010000265.1:0-11131 GCA_043760195.1 Sphingomonadales bacterium
GCTTGACGCGATACAATGCGGGTTTGCGCCTTTCGTTGTCCGTGAAGCGTGCGGAGACCGGCACTCTGCACCGCACGAAGCCAGCCTGTTCGACCTGCAAGCCAAATATGCCGAGGTGATCAGCGAGCAGATGGCCTTGGATTACATTGGTGAGAAAACGCTAAGGCAAGGTTGAGTAAGATTCAGCGCAAGATGCGAACGAGCGTTAGATCGTTCCAAAATTGGACACGCCCAATATTGACAGATTGATGACAGAAATGTATACCGAAGGCAGATGAAGTAATTGCTTCCAAATAAGAAAAGAAGAAGCAGACGGGGTCGCACAGTGTGTTGTTTATTCACTCTCAATGATGGGGGGCACCGTGAGACATATATTAACCCATGCGCTTGTCGCAGATTCACATGCACTTAGCGCATTCGGAATTTCCGATATTATTCAACATCTTGTTGGTCGATCCGACGTAAAGGTGGGCGAGAATTTTGACGACGTGGTCGCGGCTTTGTCTGGCGACGTGTCGTTCGATATCATGACAGTTGATATATCTTTGCCGGGCATGGACCGGCTTCGCGGGCTGCGTGTGCTGCGCGAAATTTGCGGCGCGACTCGGCTCGTGGTGGTGGCGTCCGACTCGGAGCGCGCGACCGTTCTCGCGGCGTTAGGAGCGGGTATTCATGGTTATGTGACGAAAGATATGTCGGCAAAGGACATTGCGGAAGCGTTCCGTCTTGTTTTGGCGGGGCACATCTATGTCCCTAAATGCCTTTCCGAGCTCCAGCCTGTTGACAATGATGAGAAATTTTCAGTGCGCTTTCAGCGCGATAAATTGCTCACTTTGCGGCAGCGCGATGTGATGAAGCATTTGCGCAAGGGTGCATCGAACAAAGAAATCGCAAGAGCGCTTGGAATATCGGAAAGCACGGTAAAGGTACATATGGCGGCTGCATTCCGGCTGCTCGGTGTGCATAACCGGGTCGGTGCAGTAACCGCGCTTGATGGACCGCCGATTGACCAGCGGGAATTGTATCGGGCCAAGCAGGCGTCTGATCGGCGCCGGGTCTCCGATTGGTTTGATGGCCCCATTTCTGCCACTGGTTGATCGGGCGCGGCAGTAATTGTTGGCGGCCGGTATCGCCGGGCGCTCGAAGTCTAGGTTGTGTTGACGTTCAATGTTCTCCAACACTTAAACCTAAGCTTCGTCATTCCCGCGAAGGCGGGAATCCATCACCTGACCTATCAAAATCAAGCCAGCTTGCGTAAAATTCAATTGTAGGTGATGGATTCCCGCCTTCGCGGGAATGACGGAGTTTATGTATTTTGAACTTTGAACATCATCCAGCTCCAAAATCCAACCCACAAAGCAGCATAAATCCGCCAGAATGAATCCGTTTTGGCTCCAATTTTTCTCAAGCCTAGGGCGCATTGACGTGCCCGAATTCCAAATATGGCTTAGGCCTTTTGGTCTAATCCTTTCGGCCAGTATTTCGAAAAAAGTACTAGTTGGAAAATGACCCAAGACTAAGCCTTCAGTCTAGCTAGACGCAATCGCGGTGCAGGGGGTATCTTGTAATTATTCAGAATGGTGGGCGCCATCTGACCTAACAGGGTCATCAACATTAGCAGCTGATACGGCTTGTGCCCGGTAAGATCTTTTTGAACTGGCACATCCCCGACAGCACACAAAAACGCCTATTTTGGCGGCGAAGAAGCTCGTTCGTTTTTTGAACAGCAACAGGAGAGTATCATGCCTTATTCAACTTCTTTCAACGTAACCCTGTCCGACCTTGCAAACATTCTAAACCAGATCAAAATCGCTGAGCGCCATGCCGCCGGCGAAGATTTGGTAAGCATCATTGGACCAGACGCCGCATTGTTGCCGCAGGGTTTGCGCACAGTGAATGGCAGTTTCAATCACCTGTTGCCGGGGCAAACCAATGTCGGTGCGGCGGACCAGCTTTTCCCAAGGTTGCTGCCCCCTGAATACCGCACAGTGAACGACAACTACCAGGTCGTCCTTGTACCAGCGGGCGCGCCCGGAGCACCTCCAGGCGGCGTTGTCATCACCAACAACAATTACAATCCCACGATTCCAGGATCGCACAGCGTGGCAGATGCCGATCCGCGGATTATTTCCAATCTGATCGTCGATCAGACCGCGACCAATTTTGCGGCTACTGCGGCTTGGTTTGCCAATGAAAAATCTCAGGCGGCTTATGCCGAAGCGCATGGCGGAAACCCGCCCCCTCCCGGCTATGTTCCAACCAACGCAGATCTAGGATTCATCCTGAACGCATCGCCAGACATCGGCTTGTCGCCGGGCTTTAACGGCTGGATGACGCTGTTTGGCCAATTTTTCGATCACGGCCTCGATCTTGTCACCAAGGGCGGGAACGGTACCGTCTACATTCCTTTGCAAGCGGACGATCCGCTATATGACAAGGGTGCTGATGGCCTTGCAGGACCACAGGAAACTAGCCCCGGTTCCGGCGTTTTCGTCAATGATGATGGCTGGGGTGCGGACGGCGTCTTCAACACTGTCGACGATCGCCCCAATTTCATGGCGCTGACGCGGCTGACCACGTTTATCGATCCGGTAACGGGCTTAAAAACCGAAGGCCAGAACACCACGACTCCCTTTATCGACCAGAATCAGACCTATACCTCGGTTTCGTCGCATCAGGTGTTTCTGCGCGAATATGCCATGGTGGATATTGCGTCCGATACGGTTGCAGGACCAGTAGCGGTTGCAACCGGCCGGTTGCTTGACGGCACCGGCGGCAAGATCGCAAATTGGGCGGAAACGAAAGCTCAGGCCCAGAATATGCTCGGGCTGACGCTCAGCGATTTTGACGTCCATGACGTGCCCTTGCTCGTTGCCGATCTATACGGCAAATTTATCCCGGGTTCAAACGGTTTTGCCCAAGTGGTCGTTGGTATCACTGTCGTCAATAGCACGACCGGCGCGCTGATTTCGACTGCCGCAGGCAACTTCACAGCCCAAGGTGTGGCGGGCGGTCTTGATCTCCGCAATATCGACGTCTCGCAAGTAACGCTGCCCGTTGGCGTGACCCTGCCCACTCTCCCTGCTGGTCAAGAATACCGGGTGACCACAGTTGGCACCGGTCATGCGTTCTTGAACGATATTTCCCATCATGCCTCTCCCAACATGATCGACCATGATCGCAACCCCGGCACACCTAAGATTGAACAGGTTGCCGACTCGGACGTTCTTGACGCCAATGGTGATGGCGTTTCGAATGCGGCGGACGTCGCATTTCTTGGCGCGCTGCTCACCGATGCCAATGGCGACCTGGTTATCGACACGCTCGATCTTGCCGACGTTAATCTCGACGGTGTGATTGATGGCAAGGATCTGGTCGCAAACGACAAGAACCCGCTCACCTACGACAATGAAATGCTCGACGCGCACTTCATCACCGGTGATGGCCGCGGCAATGAAAATATCGGCCTGACCGCCGTTCACTCGGTATTCCATAGCGAACACAACCGGCTGGTCGAAGCCAACAAGGACACGCTCATCGCGTCCGGCGATGCGGCTGTTGTCAACCAGTGGCTGCTTGGCGGCGTGAGCACTCAGATTACGCAAGCACAGCTTGATGCGATCAACGCGCTAACGGGGCCCGCCAAGGATGCCGCGATCGACGCGCTCAGCTGGAATGGCGAACGCCTGTTCCAAGCAGGCCGCTTCGTGACGGAAATGCAGTATCAGCATCTTGTGTTCGAAGAGTTTGCGCGCAAAGTTCAACCCAATATCGACGCCTTCATCTTCACCAACTCGGCTGATCTTGATCCGTCAATTTTTGCGGAATTTGCGCATGTCGTTTACCGTTTTGGACATTCGATGCTGACCGATACGGTTGACCGGCTCAATCAAAATCTTGACACGGTCAATGGCGGCCCGCAGCTTGGCCTGATTGAGGCATTCCTCAATCCGCAGGCCTATACTGCCAGCGGCGTCGATGCTGCGGCTGCCAATGGCGCGATCATTCGCGGCATGAGCCGTCAGCTTGGTAACGAGATCGACGAGTTTGTCGTCGAAGCTGTGCGTAACAATCTGGTCGGCTTGCCGCTGGATCTTGCCGCGCTCAATATCGCGCGTGGCCGCGATGCCGGTGTGCCGACTTTTAACGATGCACGCGCACAATTTTATGCATTAACAGGTGATGCGCAGCTGCGACCTTATGAAAGCTGGCTAGATTTTGGCCAGAACATCAAGAACCCAGTTTCGATTGTCAATTTCATCGCAGCTTATGGCAAGCATCCAACAATATTGGCGGCAACAACAGCAGCCGCAAAGCGCGATGCCGCAATAGAATTGGTGATGGGAACCGATTTGAACGGTGACGGGGTTGCTACCGATCGGCTGGACTTCGTGAATGGCACCGGTGCCTGGAATGCCGAAAACTCTGGCCTCAACGATGTCGATTTTTGGATCGGCGGGCTTGCCGAGGCGAAAATGGAATTTGGCGGCATGCTGGGATCGACATTCAACTTTGTTTTTGAAGTCCAGATGGAAAATCTCCAAAACGGCGACCGCTTCTACTATCTGAGCCGGACGCAGGGCATGGATTTGCTCAACCAGCTTGAACCCAACACGTTCGCTGATCTGGTCATGCGCAATACCGACCTTGGCGACCTGCAATCTCCGCATGTCAGTGGCCATCTGTTCGATACGCCTGACGTGATCCTCGAACTCGACCCGAATATTGCCCAGGCAGGCGATACGTTCGACATAAATGGCAACCGGATCCACAATGATCCGGTTTGGGATGACGGCCTGTTCCATCTTGGGGCGAAAGTTACCCGGATCAACGGCACAACCGACACCGATGGCGACGGACAGATTGACGGAAATGTTCTCAAATTCTTTGGCGGCGAGCATGTCGTGCTTGGCGGAACAGAGGGCAATGACCGGCTGTTCGGCGACAAAGGCATCGATACCCTTTGGGGCGACGGCGGCGATGACTATCTGAATGCCGGGTCCGAAGCGGACGAGGTGTTTGGCGGCGACGGCGACGACATTATCGAAGATTTCTTTGGCGATGGCGATTTCTTGCGCGGCAACAAGGGCAATGACGTTATCAGTGACACCCACGGCTTTGGCGATGTTCTGTTCGGTGATGAAGGTAACGACTTCATCATGGCAGGGGCAGACGTCATCGAAATTTTTGCCGGTGAAGGCGATGATTTCGTCCTTGGCGGCAATGGTGCTGATGTCTTGCTGGGCAATGCTGGCGACGACTGGATCGAAGGCGGCGAAGGGTTTGACGGGCTGGCCGGTGACAATTCCGAATTGTTCTTCAACTCGCCCATCATCGGCCATGACGTTTTGAACGGTCAAGGCAATGACACCGACTATGACGGCGAATCCGGTGATGACATCATGTTCCTGACTTCGGGCATCACCCGCGCAAACGGGATGCTGGGCTTCGATTGGGTCATCTCGAAAGGGGATACCAATACGGCGGGCATGTATGTCGATCTGGGCGTATCCCGCTTCATCAATCAGCAGGCGTTGACGTTACGCGACCGCAATGACTCGGTTGAAGCGGCGTCCGGCTGGAAGTATAATGATACAATCATCGGCACCAACGATCCAAATGGCGGCGCAGGCATCGTGGGCGGAATTGTTGGCGGACCTTTGACTGACAGCATGTTGCTGTCCCAGAATGTCTCGTTGATCAGCGGGCTGGAAACCCTGCTGAAGCTGACCCCCGGCGCACTTCGCGGCCAGACTGTGGGAACAGACGCGACGCCGTTTGCGGCTCTTGCCAACGATACATTTGTGTTCAACCCAACACTTGGCGGCGATATTCTGCTTGGCGGTGCCGGTAGTGATACGCTGTTCGGCAAGGCCGGCAACGACATCATCGATGGCGACCGCTGGCTCAACGTGAGGATCGAAGTGCATCAGAACAGGGACGGTACGGGTCCGCTCGTGACCAACCTTGCTTCGGTTGGTGCAGACGGTTCGGTCGATAGCCTGAACGAGATCAAGGCCGACATGTTGGCCGGACGGATCAACCCAGGCCAGCTGCAGATCGTTCGTGAGATCATCACTACAGGAGCGACGGCGGCAGATTCCGATGTCGTCATGTATGCCGGCAACCGGTCTGATTATACGATTATAGCCAACCCCAATGGCACCATCACAATACGCGACAATGTCAATGCGTCCTTGTTGATGGCCGATCCTGCGGGCGGCCCGGCTATACTTGACAACCGGATTGCCGACGAAGGTACGGACACGCTGTCAAATGTCGAAATTGCGCGTTTCACCAACCGCGATGCCAATGGGGTTCCAACGGGTACGTTTACCGATGTGTTCCTGCGGCCCTCAACCGGCACAGGTGCCCCGGTCATCGTTGATGGTAATGGCGGTACGCCCACCGAAGGCCAGCAGTTGGTTGCCAACGCGGGAACTATTGCAGACCTTAACGGAGTGGGAACATTCAGCTATCAATGGCAAGTTGCGCCAGTCGGCACACTGCCAGGGGGAGTTTGGACCAACATTGCCGGTGCGACAGATCAAGACTTCACGCCAACGCAGGCCCAAGTTGGCCAGATACTGCGGATTGTAACCTCGTTTACGGACGGCATTGGCATCGTTGAAAACTTCACTTCTGATCCAACCGCTGGCGTGGGCGATCTGTTCAACGGCACACCCGGTGTAGACAATCCTGTGCTTACGCCGTTTGACGATGTGGCCAACGGGCTTGGCGACAACGACATTCTCGACGGCGGTGCGGGCAATAATCGGCTCGACGGCGGCGGGGGTCTGGACACAGCGTCTTATGCTAGTGCGGCGGCTGGTGTTACGGTCTCGATAGTTGCCGGTGCGCAGAACACCATCGGCGCTGGCACCGATACCCTGATTTCCATTGAAAACCTGACTGGCAGCGCATTTGCCGACACGTTGAACGGCGATGCCAATGCCAATGTGCTGACGGGCGGTGATGGCGGCGATACTTTGAACGGCAATGGCGGTGCAGACACGCTCGACGGCGGATTGGGTGTTGACGCACTTACCGGCGGTGACGGCGATGACACTTATGTGGTTGATGAGACTGGAGATGTTGTCAACGAAGATGCGACGGCAACCAGCGGAACCGATACGGTGCGAACAGCGTTGAACGTCTATGGTTTGGGCGCCAACGTTGAGAACCTTACATTCACCGGCACTGGCGGTTTCACCGGCACGGGTAACGCGCTGGCCAACGCGATCATCGGCGGAGCAGGAAGTGATCTGCTCGACGGCGGATTGGGTATCGACGCCCTAACCGGCGGCGACGGCGATGACACTTATGTGGTTGACCAGACCGGCGATGTTGTCAATGAAGGTGACACTGCAACCAGCGGAACCGATACGGTGCAATCAACCGCGAACGCCTATAGCCTGAGCGCCAACGTTGAGAACCTGACGTTCACCGGCACTGGCGGTTTCACCGGCACGGGTAACGCGCTGGCCAACGCAATCATCGGCGGTGCAGGAAGTGATCTGCTCGACGGTGGATTGGGTATCGACGCGCTAACCGGCGGTGACGGCGATGACACTTACGTGGTCGATGAGGCCGGCGATGTCGTCAATGAAGGTGCTACGGCAACCAGCGGAACCGATACGGTGCAATCAACCGCGAACGTTTATAACCTGGGTGCCAACGTTGAGAACCTCACATTCACTGGCACTGGCGGTTTCACCGGCACGGGTAACGCGCTGGCCAACGCGATCATCGGCGGAGCAACAAACGACATTCTCGACGGCGGATTGGGCATTGACGCACTTACCGGCGGCGACGGCGATGACACTTATGTGGTTGACCAGACCGGCGACGTTGTCAATGAAGGTGCGACGGCAACCAGCGGAACCGATACGGTGCAATCAACCGCGAACGCCTATAGCTTGGGTGCCAACGTTGAAAACCTCACATTCACTGGCACTGGTGGTTTCATCGGCACGGGTAACGCGCTAGATAACACGATTACTAGCGGCACAGGAAATGACTTTCTCGACGGCGGATTGGGTGCCGACACAATTTTGGGCGGCGATGGCATTGACAGGCTGAACGGCGGAGCGGGTATCGACGCGCTTACCGGCGGTGATGGCAATGATCTCTATACGGTCGATGAAACCGGCGACGTTGTCACTGAAACTGCTACTGCAACCAGCGGAATGGATAGAGTAAATTCAACGGCGAATGTCTACAGTCTAAGCGCCAATGTTGAACGTCTCTTTTTCGTTGGTGCCGGTAACTTCACCGGTACGGGTAACGCGCTCGATAACATGATCGTCGGTGCAGCCGGAAATGACACGCTCGACGGCGGCGCAGGCGTTGATACACTTGCTGGCGGTTTCGGAAACGATACCTATGTTGTCGATGTTGCGGGCGATATCATCCTCGAAACCAGTGGAGCCAATGGCGGCTTGGATACTGTCAACGCAACTGCGGCCAGCTATACACTGGGGGCGTTGATCGAAAACCTGAACTACATTGGATCGGGTTCCTTCACCGGAACGGGCAACGCATCGGCGAATGTCATAACCGGCGGCACTTTAGGCGATATTCTTGATGGCGCTGGCGGGGATGACACGTTATTTGGCGGTGATGGTGACGATTCGCTCAACGGTGGAACAGGAATTGACACCCTAAACGGTGGATTGGGTACTGACACACTTTCGGGCGGCGATGGTAACGATACGCTCAACGGTGGGGCTGGCACCGACGCACTTAACGGGGGCACTGGCAATGATACGCTGAACGGCGGTGCGGGAATCGACGCGCTTACCGGCGGTGATGGCAATGACCTTTATTCGGTTGATGAAACTGGCGACGTTGTTACTGAAACTGCGACGGCAACCAGTGGACTTGATAGAGTCAATTCAACGGCAAACGTCTATAGCCTAAGCGACAATGTTGAACGGCTCTTTTTCGTCGGCACCGGTGACTTCACCGGTACAGGCAGCGCACAAGCGAATTTGATCGTCGGTGCAGCCGGAAATGATACGCTCGACGGCGGTGCAGGTATCGATACACTTGTCGGCAATTTTGGGAATGATACCTATTTCGTCGATGTTGCGGGCGATATCATCCTTGAATCGTCAGATGTCGCTGGCGGCTTGGATACCGTCAACGCGGCTGCGGACAGCTATACGCTAGGGACGTTTATCGAAAACCTGAACTACACTGGATCGGGTTCCTTCACAGGTACGGGCAACGCATCGGCGAATGTCATAACCGGCGGCGCATTGGGTGATAGTCTGAGCGGTGCAAACGGAAACGACACGCTGATCGGTCTGGCTGGCAACAACATCCTGAATGGCGGTGCCGGGTCTGATACAGCCAGCTACGCCACCGCAACGGGTCCGGTCACGGTTTCGCTTGTTGCCGGTGTGGGCGCGACCGCCAACGGTTTTGGCGGCCAGGACACCTTGACAGCCATCGAAAATCTGATCGGTAGCAGTCAGGGCGATACCCTCACGGGTGACGCATTGGCGAACCGGCTGTTTGGCGGTGACGGTGACGACATCCTGAACGGCGGTGCGCATAATGATACGATTGATGCCGGTGCAGGCACCAATACGATCAACCAACTGAGCACCGACGGACGTGACTTCATTGATGGCGGCGGAACTTTCGTTGACATTCAAAAGGATACCTATCGTTTGACCGGGGTTGCAGCAGCCGAAACGTTCAACATTTACACCCGGTCTGCTTACCTTGCTTTGGTGCCAACAGCGGTGTTGAACGCCAATACCGAAATCGTCATAACACGCAACGGTACGGCGGTGACGAACATCATTGCCGAGCTTGATAATATCGAGGAAATTACCGTCAACGCGCTCGATACGACGATAAATGACGGCAACGGCGCGGTCAATGGCGGCACTGACGGCGGTGATACCATCAACATCATCGGCGACTTCACCCAGACAAGCCTTGATTTCAACACGATCACGATCGGCGGTACAGCGGGCAATGATGTGGTCAACATTGCTGGTCTAACCTCTGCCCACCGTATCGTGTTCAACACCGCTGGAGGAACCGATACGGTTGTGGGTACGCTTCGTCCGCAAGACGTCGTCAACGGAACTTCACAACCAGCAGCCAGCACGCAAAATCCATCGAGTGGTTTGGACTTTGATGACTATTTTGGCGGCAATGACGGCTTTATGATCAACGCCGGAATGTTGGGATCGTTCCATCTGACCCCGGCCATGATCCAGCAGCTTGCTCCGTTGGCAAATGGCGCGGCTGCGGCTCTGGCCCCTGCGGTCACGGCGGCATCGATTATGGAAGCACCGGACATGACGTTTGATTGGTTCGACGACATTGATCAGCATCACATTCTGTTTGATAAATGGCATGGATCGATAATTAACTAACGCCAAAAAAAGGCTGGGCTGACGACCTGTCAGCCCGGCTTTTTTTGAAAACGGGAAAGAGAATGAAATGAAACTGCTATTTCGCAATCTGCCTGAACCGATGGAAGCCGCCTTGGCAAAGTGCCGGTCATTTTTCGTCAGCGCCGCGATGTTCAGTGCGCTGATCAACCTGCTCTATTTGGCACCGACATTGTATATGATGCAGGTGTATGACCGGGTTGTGCCGACGGGCGGCGTTATCACCCTGTTCTGGCTGACGCTGATCATAGCGTTTGCTGTTGGCACGCTAACCGCGCTCGAAAACATCCGTTCACGTTTGATGATGCGCGCCGCGCTGCGTTTGGATATGGAGATTTCAGGGACAATTCTTGATCGGCTGGTGGCGCGCAGCTCGCATTCAAAGGATCAGACCAGCACCGCTTCGGCGATGCGAGAGTTTGACAATTTGCGGCAGGCGATGACCGGGCCAGCAACAATGGCGGCATTTGATGCGCCGTGGACACCGATCTATTTGATCGCCGCATTCGCCATTCATCCGATTTTAGGACTGCTGATTTGTTGCGGCGGAGCGGTGCTGATTGCTTTGGCCGTCGTCAATGAGCGCGTGGTTAGGGAACGCAGCAAACAGGGGCATCAGGCCAATGCGGCCGCTTATGCCGCCCAAGAAATGCTGACGAACAAGGCTGAGGTAATCCGGGCGCTGGGTATGCGCCGCGCGGTGGTCGCGCGGC
>JAYUPJ010000266.1:0-11121 GCA_043760195.1 Sphingomonadales bacterium
AGCATCGCCGAAACCGACGAAGCCGGAGCGTTCCAGATTGAAGTAGGCGCAGCCGCATTGCTCAGCGCCGAGCGCGAAGATGGAACAACATGCGAGGTAAAAGTGCCGCCAACCGATCCCAAGATAGTGTTCGCCGATCTGGGTACGCTGGTCTGCTTGCCGCCCACAAAGTAATCAGATTTTGAGCGTTTCGCGCTTATTGTTGATTCCGTCAATATTGACCTCAACCGTGCCGCCATCCTGCGGCAAGTCGACCGACCAGCTGCTCTTGCCATAAAGCCGCTTGGTATCCTTCAGCTTGACACATTCCCCTGTCGCCGGGCAGTGCCGGATTTCGCTGATCATGCCAAAGCTGTTGCCCGCATTGGTCAGCGTCAGTTTATTGCCTATGCGCTGGCCGGATATCAGGACACTCGCGTTTGCCGCACGCTGAATAACCAGCACGTCATAACCGATCAGAAATGCGACGCCGGATTGCCCCGCCTTGATCTTTCCCGCAGCGGGAGCGATCTTCACCCGCCAGACGCGGTCATCCGTTCCCGCAGGATTGACCGCAACCACGCGAACCCCGCGCCGTTCTCCTTTTTCCAGCACCAGCTTGGCAGGCGTGGATAGGATACCGAGCGTTGTCGGGTTGGGATCGACCCGCAGTTTCTCATCGGTTTCCCCCCGCGCCATCACTTCACGCGGCTGGGTGGTGACGTATGTAATTTTATTGCCCGCATTAGTGACCGTAACCACTGCCTCTTGAGAGGCTTTCGGTTCAAGGATGACAATGGCGGGACTGACTTCGATGGCGGCAAGCGCAGGCGCAGCAGACAGCGCTATGGCAGCAAAAATTGAGTGTGCGAATTTGCCAACAATCACTTTAACCCACCAATCAGTATAAATTAGGTTACCAATGATCGCAGAGTGGGTGTAAAATGCAACTCGCAAACCGACAAATTGCCGCGATGCGTGTCCCCAATTTTGGGGACACGCTTTGTGTTTTTCTAGATCGAACTGGCTGATCGCGTAAGTCTCGTCGCTTCGATACCGGCCTGTGCGCTGCACAGTTCGCGCTCGTCAGTGTTGGCGCAGGTTTATTTGTCAGAATTGTAACTAATATTTCTGACAAATGGGGTTGGTAATGCGTAAGCTCGGAGTAGGCCTCAAGGATATGATCATAGACCGCACGACGACGCGCGCGCCTTTCGGCGTGTGGGTGCCTGCCGACTTTGTTGACCTTGGACCGTGCGATGCTGTCGCCCAAGTTCTTCACAGATTACTGCCGCCAATGAGATGAGCTTGTCGGACGCGGTTCCGGCACATATCATCGTCCATTCCGATGCGCGGCTTAAATCACTCGCGCCTGGAAACCTCATAATTCGCTTCAAGACGAAAGCCCCCAGCAAGCTCTTCTGGGGCGGGCGGCCAGCAATGCGCGTTGTCCAAACGCTTCACTGGCTCCAAAGCGATGCGCCGCGAGTCAGAAAACGGCTCCAGTCGATATTCGCTGACCCCACGCATGGGGCTGCAATCACCGCCGATCTGCGCAATGAGCTATCGACGTTGCGGACATGGATGTAGATATTACTGCGCGATCTGATTGCGTAGTAAAGTCAGGAGTTGGGATCCACTTCTCCTTCCTATTATGAATCTCTCATCCCTATGCCTGCAAATCAAAAGTTGTGATATAGATTTGCTTGACTAAAGCGACCTCTTCTCGTAGGCCGCTGTTATGATACCCCGCCGTCTCAACCAACTTATCCGCGAACGCCTTAGTCATATGCCTGGCGTCGTCCTGCTAGGGCCGCGTCAGATCGGCAAGACGACATTGGCACGCGCCATTGTCGATGATCGGGGTACCGACGCGCTCTATCTTGATCTTGAGGACGAAGCGGATCGTACTTTGTTGAGCGATCCAAGGGCCTTTCTTGACACGCAATATGGCAAGCTGGTGGTCATGGATGAAGTTCAGCGCGTACCGGAGCTTTTTACGGCATTGCGCGGCGTAATTGATGATCGTCGGCGTGCCGGTGAACGCGCAGGCCATTTTCTGCTGCTGGGATCTGCGCACCGGTTGCTGTTGCAGCAATCCACCGAGTCACTGGCTGGCCGCGTCGCCTATGTCGATCTTGGCACTATCGATGCGCTGGAGGCCAAGTCGGCGGGCTATGCGTCACTTGATCAACTTTGGGTCCGCGGCGGCTTCCCCGACAGTTTTACCGCAGCCGACGATCTAGAGAGCTTCCGTAGACGCAAAGATCTAATCCGCACTTATCTCGAACGCGACCTACCTCTGCTCGCGCCGCGGCTCCCTGCCGCGACCATAGGGCGGCTCTGGACGATGTTGGCCCATGTTCAGGGGCAGCCCCTCAATATCGCACAGCTGGCGAGCAGCTTGGCCGTGACAGCGCCAACCGTTGCCCATTATGTCGATATCCTGTGCGATATGGGCTTATTGCGGCGCCTGCAGCCTTGGCTTGCTAATGTTGGCAAGCGTCTCGTCAAAAGTCCCAAAACCTATGTTCGGGATTCTGGACTGCTGCATGCCTTGCTCGGGCTGGATTCGCTGCAATCGCTGCTCAGCCACCCAATTGCTGGCCCGAGCTTTGAAGGGATGGTGATCGAAAACATCATCAATGCTGTGGGAGACCATTATCAAGCCTATTTCTATCGTACTGCCAATGGTGCCGAGATTGATCTCGTTCTTGTCCGCGGGGGTGTCCCCGACATTGCGATTGAAGTGAAACGGTCCAGCGCGCCGACGGTAGAGCGCGGTTTTCACACGGCCTGTGATGACCTAGGCATCCAGAAGCGCTGGTTGATTTATCCGGGTGAGAGGGCTTACCCTAAACCCAACGGCATAGAAGTGCTTCCCCTAGTGGATGCTCTGGAACAGCTAACGTTGAAGAAATAGCTATGGCTCCCTTTTGAGGAACGCAAGAGAATGAGAACAGATTTCGATGTTTTACATACGGCGTCACCCAGCGACCGGCGCGATTAGCTCTCTGGCAAGAGCTGACGGCTCGGCAGCGCAGCACAGAATACAAACAAAGACCTTAGGGCCTGCTCGACTATCGGACACACACGGGGCGGGGCGACGGTTCCGTTCTCGACCCCTTTGTTGGACAGTCCTGACAGTCTGGTTTTATGGTTGAATTACGGCAAGCTGTCGTTCGTTCACAATCTAGAGGATAACACCCGACACAAGAGTACTTTTTGGGGTTCCCTTTTTGGTTGCGCCTTGCGATTCAGCGCCATGCGCACCGGTATCCTATTTGAAGTTTCGCCCGCCGACCGTCTGCGTGTGGCCAGAGATCGCAATGCACCTCAGAAGCATGTCTGGCGGGCGTCGATCATATTGCTGTCCGCCGACAGGGGCGGCACGGCTGCGATCATGCGGCGGACGGGCACGTCCAAGACCTGTGTGTGGCGCTGGCAGGAGCGCTTCATGGTCGAAGGTGTCGATGGCCTGCTGCGCGACAAGACCCGGCCTTCGCGGATTGACCGCCTTGCGCCTGAGGTGGCCGATCGCGTGGTCACCCTGACGCTGACCGACGCCCCGGGCGAGACAACGCACTGGACGGCGGATATTATGGCTTCTGCCAGCGGGATCAGTGCCAGTGCTGTGCAGGCAAGTTTACGCAGTCTGCATAGATTTGACTGCGCCGCATCTGGAAAGCACACGGCTTGCAACCGCATCGCTTCCGGCAGTTCAAGCTGTCGAATGACCCCAAGTTTGCCGAGAAGCTTCACGATGTGGTCGGGCTTTACGTCTCGCCGCCAGCCCACGCCATCGTGCTGTCGTTCGATGAGAAGAGCCAGATACAGGCGCTCGACCGGACCCAGCCGGGGCTAACGCTCAAAAAGGGGCGGCTCGGAACGATGACCCATGATTACAAGCGCAATGGCACGACCACGCTGTTCGCCGCGCTCAACATCCTAGATAGCACCGTAATCGGCCGCAACATGCAGCAGCATCGCCACCAAGAGTTCATCTGCTTTTTGAACACGATCAATGCCAGCCGACGTGCACCCCAACTTGTTACCAGTCAGAGATAGAGTCCTCTTGTTAAATGCGTGATTGTTGATGGGATGACAAGGTCTACCGGGGCATGCCCCGATAGACCTTGTTTTGCGGCTTCGAGTGGGGTGCGCCCGCCGAGTTTTGAGTGTGGGCGGACAGTATTGTAATCGTCCCGCCATTCCGCCAGCACCGCGCGAACCTGAGCCATTGAGGTAAACAGCGTTTCGTTGAGGCACTCATCGCGAAGTCTGCCGTTGAAGCTCTCGACGAACGCATTCTGTGTTGGCTTGCCTGGGGCTGTGTAATGCCACTCGACCTTCCGATCCTTCGACCATTTCAGTATCGCCATACTGGTCAAATCAGTTCCGTTGTCGCTGACCACCGTGATCGGCTTGGCCAACCGTTCCATGATCGCAATATCCAGCTCACGCCCCACGCGCGCGCCTGACAGCGACGTGTCCGCTATCAGCTCTACGCATTCCCGGCTATAGTCGTCGATCACGCACAGGATGCGGAACCGGCGGCCACAGGTAAAAGCGTCAGACACAAAATCGAGCGACCAGCGCTGGTTCGGCCTTTGCGGCACTGTCATCGGTGCACGCGTGCCCAATGCGCGTTTGCGGCCACTGCGGCGGCGCACCTTCAGGCCTTCCTCGCGGTAAATGCGCAGCAACTTCTTGTGGTTGGGCGTGAGCCCTTCGCGCGCCAGAAGATAACCCAGACGGCGATAACCGAACCGGCGGCGCTCGCTGGCCAGATCACGCAAGCGCACCCGCAGAGCGCCGTCGTCAGGCCGCCGCGACGCATAGCTGTTCACCCGCCGCGACACCCCGATGATGCTGCACGCCCGGCGCTCACTCAGGCCAAAGGCAGTTCGCGCATACGCCACCGCCTCCCGCTTCGCGCCGGGCGTCACCACTTTTTTGCCGTGATGTCTTTCAACACCGCAATATCCAGCATCGCTTCCGCGAGCAGCCTCTTCAGCTTAGCGTTCTCATCCTCCAACGACCGAAGCCGCTTGGCCTCGGACACTTCCAGCCCGCCATATTTGGATTTCCATTTGTAAAAGGTCGCAGGGCTAATCCCATGACGGCGACAAACCTCCGCCGTTGGTATCCCGGCCTCCTGTTCCTTCAATATCGCGATGATCTGCTCGTCGCTAAACCTACTACGCTTCATTCGTCCGTCTCCTTGAAAACGGACTCTACTCATTTCTGGCTACATTTCAGGGGTGCACGTCATTAGGTAAGCATCAATGTATCCTGTTTATGGTTATTTCGAGCTACGGCTTTCGTTGCGATTTTCTTAACATCATTGATTCGCAGTATGCACGAATAGCAATATTATACTTTATTATCATATTATTGGACCTATTTCAAATCCGTGAGACGGTTACAATTAGCCGTATCTAACTGCTTCTACTGCAACGACTCCGCTAAAAGGATGTTACCGGGAACGTACAGATCTTGGGAACGAATTGGTGAGCAATTAACCGGCCGTTTATCTGGTCAACGAACGTTGGAAAGTCCGCTCACTAAACGTCAAGTCGGAGGTTGAGCAACTGGCCTAGCTCCAACCTAAATTTGCCCGGGCGGAGAAACCCACATCCCACTTCTTCTCCGCCCGGACAGATACGGATTAGACCGGTAGATGAAATTACGCAGGCTAATATTTTGCGTCACAATAGATGGAGGCGTAGAGTGCTTTTCTATCATACCACAACCTACTTCCGTTCAATAAGAATGGCGGCGATAGCAATAACTGGAATATCTTGGTTCAGCATAGCATTAATCTCATCGTCGGTTGATGCAAAAGTTAGCAGTATAATAGTAGCGAATGTACAAATAGTGGACTTTGTTCGACCGAGGCACGAAATCATCCAAAATACGAACTCTCAAAAGATAACAACGAGCGTCCAAGTGTCAATTCAACACGTCGAACGTCCGTGTGATGCCGTCATGGCTGAGAAACAGTCAAAAGGAGGAAAACCAAATTGTCAATTTTACTTAACCGAGACTTATTGAGCCGCTGCATTCAACGGAAATCGCTCCCGAGTTTCCTCCAAAAACCGAATTTTTCCATTCCACCATTTTTATTGAAATCGATCAAAGCAGAATTGAATGTCCCAGTTGTTATCGCGGCATATCGCAATGAACATGGCATTATGCATTACGCTAGCTACGGGCTGAATCTTGATACGCCATTCTCAAAACTTGCTATTGCAAGCTACCGAGTTTGTTTGGACGGCGCGATGGTCTATCCAAACATTGCTATCTGCCCGGAGTTCGCCTTTTATCAAGGCCGTCATGCTGACGACAAAGCTCGCTTTTATGTGGGCGTGCCAATTCGTAACGCTGGTGGACAGGTTGTTGGAAGCTTAGCTATATTGCAAGAGATCGATATTGTTGCCAAAAAGGGCATCTCACTTGCGCGGATGACTCAACTTGGTCAAAATCTGGCAAATGCTGCTTCCAATATGGCCACAGAACTTACATCCGATGTGCATGATCTTGGACAGCAAGATCGTCTTTTTGCGGTCCAACAATTCGATCATGACGCGAGTTTAGTCGCTTGAAGGCTATATTCCATTCTGTCCATCAATTGCTTGTTTACGATAAATTTTTCTAAAACTGGTCGTGCATTTGAATTTGATGGCATGTTGAAAATTATTGTGACTTTTCGCCAAAGAGCTTTTCCTTCTTTTGGCCTTCTAAAAGCAGCGGCTGCGATCGCGCCGGCAACCAGCAAGCTTGGTTCTTTACGAGAAGCGCCATTGAGGTAACGCTGCGAGATTTCGTATGCGCCTTGGCGGTCATTCCTTGCAAGTTTGATCATTGTTAAATTTGCTGGAATGATCAGGTCGATCCCGCCGTCCAACTCTAAGGCCCGTATAGCCATCGCTTCCGCATTTTGATCTCTGCAGACATTGAGATATATGCTCAAATAGCCCAATATGCGCGTATCTAATGGGTTTTGTTCAACCGCTTCATATCCCCATTTTTTCCCGGCGTTACAGTGCCCGCTAAAAAACTCAGATTGCGCTAATGCAAATTTCGCACTTGCACTTCTTGGGTCAATTTCTACCGCCTCACGGGCGAGTACGGGCCCACTTCTTTCATTGGCTACCTTGATTTTTCGCTGTTTCGCAATGTAGCTGGCATATGCCACATTGCTCATAACAAAAGCGTCGCTTGGATTTTTCTCCAAGGTTTTTTCCAGGCAATCAAGTACTGGCCGTAGCTTTTTTTCGTTGCGATACCGCATGTAATTGTCAAATTGCAGCATGCATGGATAGCCTGCCTCCAAACTGCCGTTCAACGCAATTCGTCTATCCTCAGCGACTGCACCATACGGACCTGCAATTTCAACCAATGTTTTTGCAAGTTTTAGGTCCATCCCCGCGGTATGAAGCTTTCCTTTCAGTGTTTTTGACCAAATGATCTTGCCATTATTGCGGTTCACCAGCTTGAAGTTCGTCTCTGTTTCATGGCCACTAATCACATTTGTGATGAGCTTATAATCTGTTTGGTTTTCTGAGTCCGAATCTGAGTAATAGATATTGAGGCCTTCAAACCGAAACAACGCTTCATTGATTATGTTCATCATTTGGTTGGCTGTGTCAGCGTCACGCTTGATACTTACAATGGTCGGCTCTTCAATTGCCAAAGATGGATAATCGACCATATCCATATCTGGTTCAACGAAAAAGCCCATCGTCCAAAAAGATGCCCCTGAAATCATGCCTACAAAAGCGACAAAAACAGCAATCGCTTTGGTGATGAACTCCAGAGTAGTTTTGGTTGGGCTGTTCGGTTGTTGATCCTCTGTTGTGGCCCGTGAATGCTGTGCTACAGTATCAATCGCTATTGCTCGCTGTCCACCCTGATTGTCGATTATTGCAATCTCATACGATCCAATTGGAATTAGCAATCTCGTTGGGCCGCCTTCAATCGCGTAAAATGCATCGAGCATTTTCCTAAGTCTCCCAATTTGAACTCTTGGGTAACTATCTGTTTGAGGATCAAACTCTTCAGTTCTTTCAAGGCCATAGACTGCTATTGTGTAGGCTTTCAATATTGTCCCATCGTCAGCCAGCTTGTGCGCGATCAAAAATTTTAATAACTTTGACATCACTGGAGAACGCGCAAATTCTGGGGAACATAAGGCCCGGTCGCGTTCCAAGCAAAGCTGAAGATGTTTCTCATTGACGCTTGGAATGCTCATGACAACAAACCAGCCGCTTTGAAGCTGGTCCATTTGCTCCCTGCGACTATAATGTGGTCATGAATGATCAAATCCAGAGCTGCACCCATCATGACTATTGTCTTTGTTGCTTGGATGTCGTTGCCGCTCGGTCTTGGGGAACCGCCGGGATGATTATGTGCAATGATTAGGGCACTTGCATTAAATTCAAAGGCTCGCTTAAAAATGCGGCGCGGATAGAATTGCAATTGTCGAACAGTACCTTCGGCAATTATTTCGTCAGCGATTAGATGGTTTGAACTGTCGAGGAACAAAGCTCGCAGTGTTTCGTTAGATCGGAAACCCAAATCGGAGACTAGATAATTTATCAAACGCGCATCGGTTCTTTTAATTGGGGAAGAATATAATTCGCCGTAATGATCGTCAATGTTGGCTTTTCGTATAGCGGCCAACAGGGCGATAACACTTTCGTTGTTGCCAATAACTCGTCTTTGGGCTTCAACAGTTACGGCCATCGCCTTGGTGAGAGATCCAAATTCATTTAATATGGCGCTTGCGATTGAAGTCGCTTCTTCGGGGCATACAAGCCCAATCAGTTTTGCAACGTTAAATCGTCGTCGTTCTTTTTCTTCCTTTGTTGATAACGCCAAGTTCCAGCCGCCAATATTATGAGACTTGGGTAACTCGATGATACTTGCATCATTAGGTAAGCCGCCGGATGAATGGAGAAGTCCATGTATCGGACAACATGGCTTACCAACGCAATCATTTGCAGCGCAGCTATACATAGTGGCCATAATCGGTTGGCGCGAAGGGCGATTTCAGAAAATGCAACAAAAGCAGTGAGATCAACGATGAAATATGCGGAATCAGTATGCGAATAAATCGCTGTAATGTAGTTTCTGCTAATCCCCTCGAATAACAGCATTCCCAAAAAAACTGATGCCGCTTCGCGCTCGAATTTTCCACCTTTCCAGAGCGCATAAAATACGCAAACGCAGAACACAAATAGGAAAAAGATAATTCGCATATTCTTGACCGAGCATGAAGCGGTATCATCGTTAGACTCTTATGCAACAGCGGACAAGGATGGTCTGTCTTTTGAGGCGTTGCCGCTTTCGGGACATTTTCGAACGTCCAATCCGCCAAACTCCCGGTTGATTTCCAGCAGTTCGCCATGCACGCGCAATATATCACTGCTAGCCGAGACCAAAGAAGTCTGTACCTTCGTCAATCTTATCAGGCTCGCCTGACCCGTAGATGGCGGAACGCCAGTATCCCGTCGGGCTTGTACCAACGAACCGATTAGACCTGATAATGCCAGTAGTGCGCTATCAACGGCTTGCTCCGCTCTTGGTATTTCTGTCGCTATTTTAAAGGCACTGTTTTCAATTATTTTTGTCATAGCAATTCCCTGAACCGGTGCGCGCAAACGCCCAGCCATTTCTAAAGTTAAGTCAAAGTTACGAAACGGAGAGCAGCCCTGTCAGGGATTGTGCTACCGAAAGTGCGATCAAAACAGTTGCCATAATGCTTATGCTAAGGCCGACAATAAAAGCGACCCGTTTTGATAGTCTCCCGTTACTACTCAGCGTATCGAGGAGCCGAAAGCGCCAATCTGATTTTTGCTCGGCCAGAAAGCCATATGGTTCAATGACCTCATCGAGCGTCAAACCTGAAGACGTTCCGACATCCCGCTCAAACGTCTGGAATAAAAATTCACACTTTGGAACACGCACCGGGTCATATGCGATTGAGTCATAGGTGCTGGTTAGTTTTGCAAACATGATTGCAGCTTCATCGCGGTTTGCTGCACCTAGAACATTTCTAGCGTTTGTAATACGTTGATCGACGGCTGGTTTCGAAATGCCTAATATGCGCGCAATTTGTTTGGAACTCCGTCGTTGCACGACTAGCTGTAAACATTCTCTTTGCTTTTGAGTGAGTCGTTCAAATCTGATTAAATGATCGTTTGACATCGTGATGTGATAATCGAAAATGCGTCGCGAGTGAAGATATTTTACAATATGCCGCTCAAGCGCATGAACTTCACCTATCGGGCGGGGAGGACCACAGTGGGTCATAACCCGACACTCCAATAGACTACAATGCCCTCACTTGGAAAATGGAGTGGCTGTTCAAGTGCGGGAGGTTAGTCGAGATTGAAGTAATATCCGTTGCTACTCAGACCCCAATTTTGCAAAATGGCTCGACTTAAATCGTTCGGCTATGTCCAGTTTGCCTGTGTCAAAACAGAAACCGGCCATTCGACCTACCACCCACTTTCGGTCATAAAAGCTTACTTGAGTGAACGGCAGCTATCGAACGTCTTCTAACTGGCGTTGAACGACAGCAATGTTAGCGTTAGCCGACAGAGCTAGAATGATCCATTCCGCGGAACACATAGCTTGCAAAATTACGATCGAAGGTTAAAAGTTATTACTGGCCTCGATTGATAATGCGAAACGGCCCATTCACCTTCGATAGACTATAGCTAACCTGTTTGTTGTAATGCTAAATTAAATATCAGCCCTAATCTGAATACCAGAGCTTTAACTAGATTATTGTAATTATTGTATAATGTTGGTTGCGGGAGTAGGATTTGAACCTACGACCTTCAGGTTATGAGCCTGACGAGCTACCGGGCTGCTCCATCCCGCGCCACCAATTTGGGCTGTATGCCAGCCCACGACCATCATAACACATGGCCGAAACAGAAAAAAGGGCAGCCACCAACTTTTTCAGTCAGTCGGCTGCCCTTTCTTTGAATTGAAAATGGGTTTCAACAAAATCTCTCTGTGAGCGCCTGCTACAATGCCTGGCGACGCCCTACTCTTCCAACGCTTAAGCGGTAGTACCATCGGCGCAGTTTGGTTTCACGGCCGAGTTCGGGATGGGATCGGGTG
>JAYUPJ010000267.1:0-11084 GCA_043760195.1 Sphingomonadales bacterium
CACCGGAACTAACAAAATTAAGCCGCCCTGCTTTAAATTCGAGCTCAGGTGATGGATTAGTGGCACGTAGCATCGTTCCCCGAACGATGCTTGGACATACGGGGTATGTCCAACCGTCCACTCCTTCGCGGGAATGACGAACCCTCTGTTTTTAAATGTTTTGTATCCTGAATGTCAACGAATCTAATAATCAGTCGCCATTGCGGCCCAGTTTTTCCACCCGTGCGGCCACGTCATCACGCACCGATGGAGTGACAAACTTGCCAATCTCACCGCCGTATAAAGCGATTTCTTTGACCAAACGTGATGCAATCGGCTGCAACGAAACGTCGGCCATCAGGAACACCGTTTCGACGCGGTCGTTCAGTTGGCGGTTCATCCCCGTTAGCTGATACTCATATTCAAAGTCGGTTACGCCGCGGATGCCCCGGATGACAATGAAGGCTCCTTGCGCGTCGGCAAAATCCATCAGCAACGAGTTGAACCCGACCACTTCGATATTGGCATCGCCTATCGCAGCAACCTCGCGCTTGACCATGTTGATGCGCTCATCATCGCTGAACATCGGCGATTTGGCGATGTTGGTGGTGACGCCAATGATCAGCTTGTCGACCAGCTTGGCCCCGCGCCGGATAATGTCCATATGGCCCAAAGTAATAGGATCAAATGTGCCGGGATATACGCCTATTCGCGTGGTCATTTATCTGTCCCTCTCCAAAACATAGCGGGCAATATCGCGCAGCAGATCGGCCTCTTTGCCATAGCTGCTCAAGTGCGCGATGGCTTGTTCCACCAAGGCCGCCGCTTGTTCACGGGCGCGCTCCAAACCCATTAGCGACAGGAACGTTGCCTTGCCTGCATCGGCATCTTTTTTCAGCGCCTTGCCTGCCAATGCTTCATCGCCCTCGACATCCAATATGTCGTCGGCGATTTGAAACGCTAGGCCGATGTCGTGGGCATAAGCGCGCAGCCGCGTTCGCCCTTCGGCGGGGATATGCCCCAGGATCGCGCCCATCTCAACGCTGGCGGCAATCAGCGCACCGGTTTTCAATGCCTGCAGCCGCGTTATTGTCGGCAGATCAAACTGCGCCTTTTCCGCCTCCAGGTCCATCATCTGTCCGCCTGCCATGCCGTCGGGACCGCTGGCCAGCGCCAGACAGGAAATCAGCTCGCTGCGGACAAAAGGATCGGGATGGGTTGCGGGACTTGCCAGTATTTCAAACGCCAAAGCGTGCAGCGAATCACCCGCCAAGACCGCCGCTGCGTCGCCGTAAATTTTGTGCACGGTCGGCTTGCCGCGCCGCATGTCATCATCATCCATACAGGGCAGATCGTCGTGGATCAGCGAATAGACATGGATCGCCTCCAACGCGGCGGCCACGCGCAGCGCAATGTCGCGGCCAACATGAAACAATTCTGCCGTCGCCACCAACAACAATGGCCGCAGCCGTTTGCCGCCGCCAATTGCCGCATGCCGCATCGCATGAAATAACGGCGCACGGGGATCATCGGGAACGGTCAGCAACACGCCGAATTCAGCGTCAATCTCAACGGAAATCTGGTCTATTGCGGCATCCAAACGGGTCGGCGTCAACAGCACAATATCAATCCGCGTCAAACGGCTTTGTACCCGAAGCGGAACCGTCCGATCCAAGCGTGATGGCGTCAATTCGGGACTTCGCCGCATCCAGCCGCTGTTGGCATAGGCTGCGCAATGTGTGGCCGCGTTCATACAGCGCAATCGACTCGTCGAGCGGTGCTTCGCCGCTTTCAAGTTTGTGCACGATGTTTTCGAGTGCTTTCAAAGCATCTTCGAAATTGAGTGCTTGATCGGGGTCTTCGGCTGGCTGGGTCATGATGACTAGCAATGGCGCGGCCAGCGGCGCGGGTCAAGTATTTCAGTCTGCGTAATTGGCAGCTTTTGTAACCGCGCCGCACCGAACCATACCGCGCCATGCAGCACACCAAACGGTGATATGTTGAAGCGGGGCGCTGGAATGAGCAATTCACACCTGATTTTACTTTGCTTTTCATGCGCTTTGCGGCACATATAGCAGCACTATGAAAAAATCTCTCATGATCTTCGCCCCTGTTGCGATGCTGGCGTTAGCGGCATGCAACAAATCCGAAACCACAGCTACCCCGGCAGAAGGTGATCCATCCGCTGTTGCAACACCGGCTGCACCGGTTGAGTTGCCGCCGTCGATCACTGCGTCGGGCACATACCGCTGCGCCGACAACACCATATTGTTTGTTGATTTCCTAGGCGCAAATGTTGCTGCGGATATTCGCGTCGGTGATAAAACGTCTGCTGCAACCCGGGTCGCGCAAGCCATAGTCGGAGCGCCTGCCGCACCCGTAGATGGCGCCGCTCCTGCTGCACCTGCCGCCGAAGCCGCACCAACTGGTCCGCTTAAGTCCGCCGATGGCGAAACCTCGCTTTCGGGCAGCGGCAAGCAAATCAATGTAAAGCTTGCCGGAAAAGGCGCGCAGACCTGCAAAGGTTCGTAATTTAACCATTCAATTTGTAATGTTGGGGGTCGGCTTGTCCGGCCCCTTTCTTTTTGCTGATTTAGGTCTAGGTTAACTCGGACAACGCAGAGGGAACCTTATCCATGTTCATCGGTCATTACGCACCGGCCTTTATCGCCGCCACGCTTCCGAAAGCGCCCCGGCTGGGCACATTGTTTATCGCGGCGCAGTTGGTTGATCTCGCGTTCTTCATATTTGTCATCATTGGCGTTGAACAGATGCGAATCACTCCGGGGATTACCGTGATGAACGCGCTGGACCTTTATTCGATGCCCTATACCCACAGCTTGCTGGGCAGTTTGGCGTTTGGCGGCGGCACGACGGTTGTTGTTTGGTTTATCATGATGTCGCGGCCCCGAAAAAACCGCGCGCGGATATTCGATGCAACGACGCACATAAGCCACAAGTGGACCGCATTGGTGACCGCGTCGATTGCAGGCGCAGTGGTTGTTTCGCATTGGTTTCTGGATCTGCTGGTGCATGCTCCTGACCTGACATGGGCAGGATCGCCGCCGAAACTGGGCCTTGGGCTGTGGAACTATCCGCTGATCGAGATGCCATTGGAGCTGGGCATGACGGGCGCGGCGCTGGGTTTCTATTTGTCGCAGACACGGTCTGTAACCGGCAAGACGTTGGCCCCTGCATTCTGGCTGGGCGGCGTTATGTTGTTGGTGCAAATGTACAATTGGTTGATGCCTGAACCCGCGTCATTGGATATATCCCTGCCGTTGTCGGCGCTTGCGGCGTTTATGCTGTTCATCGTGTTGGCGTTCCGATTGGACCGGACGCGCAAATCAAAATTTTCCTGAAAGGGCTAGGCTCGCAGGCCATAGATCGCTAAGGGGCGATCATGTCAAATATCACCCCCCAGATCGTCGCCGAACACGGCCTGAATGAAGAAGAATATGCGCGGATATTGGCCGCGATGGGGCGCGAACCGAATATGGTCGAACTCGGCATATTCTCGGTCATGTGGTCCGAACATTGCAGCTATAAATCTTCGCGGATACACCTTGGCAAGCTGCCCACCACCGGCCCGCAAGTGATCTGCGGACCCGGCGAAAATGCGGGGGTTATCGACATTGGCGAAGGGCCAAATGGCACCAAGCTGGCGGCGATTTTCAAAATGGAATCGCACAATCACCCAAGCTATATTGAACCCTATCAGGGCGCAGCGACAGGCGTTGGCGGTATCTTGCGCGATGTGTTCACCATGGGCGCGCGGCCGGTGGCGAACCTCAATGCGCTGCGTTTTGGCCGCCCCGATCACCCCAAGATGAAGCATCTGGTGCAGGGCGTGGTTGCGGGCATTGGCGGATATGGCAATTGCGTCGGCGTGCCGACAGTGGGCGGTGAGGTCAATTTTCATGCCGCGTATGATGGCAACATCTTGGTCAACGCGATGACCGTCGGCATCGCCGATCAGGACAAGATTTTCTATTCGGCGGCATCGGGCGTCGGCAATTCCATCGTCTATGTCGGCAGCAAGACGGGCCGCGACGGCATCCACGGCGCAACCATGGCATCGGCGGATTTTGCCGAGGACGCCGAGGCTAAGCGGCCCACTGTGCAGGTCGGCGATCCGTTCACTGAAAAATTGCTGATCGAGGCGTGCCTTGAGCTGATGGCGACCGACGCTATTGTGGCGATACAAGATATGGGCGCGGCTGGCCTTACCAGTTCTAGCGTTGAGATGGCGACCAATGGCAAGGTCGGTATCCGGCTGAACATGAACGCCGTGCCGTGCCGCGAAGAGGGCATGACGCCGTATGAGATGATGCTGTCTGAAAGCCAGGAACGCATGTTGATGGTGCTGAAGCCCGGACGAGAAGCCGAGGCAGAAGCGATATTCCACAAATGGGAACTCGATTTTGCCGTGATTGGCGAGGTCACCGATACGGGCCACATGATTCTGGAATGGAACGGCGAAGTTGTCTGCGATATTCCGCTCGGGCCGCTCGCCGAAGACGCGCCGAAATACGACCGGCCGCGCGCGACCAAAGAAGAATATGCCGCATGGGCGAATGTCCAGCCGCTGGGTGATATTCCCGAAAGCACCGACATCGGCGCGGATTTGCTCAAGCTGATGGCGTGCCCGGACCTTGCGAGCCGTGCATGGATTTGGCAACAATATGACAGCCAAGTGGGCGGCGACACCGCGCAGCTATCGGGCGGAGACGCCGCCGTCGTGCGCATTCACGGCACCAACCGCGCATTGGCGATGAGTACCGATTGCACGCCGCGCTATTGCTATGCCGATCCCTATGAAGGCGGCAAGCAAGCCGTCGCCGAAACCTACCGCAATATATGCGCGGTCGGGGCGAAGCCGCTGGCTATTACCAACTGCCTAAACTTCGCCAACCCGCAGCGGCCCGAGATTATGGCGCAGTTTGTCGGATGCCTAGAGGGCATGGCCGACGCCTGCCGCGCGCTCGATTACCCGATCGTGTCCGGCAATGTGTCGCTGTACAATGAAAGCAAAGCCACTGGCGGCGGCAGCGCGATCTTGCCCACCCCTGCGATAGGCGGCGTGGGTGTGCTCGAAGATGTCAGCAAGATGGCGACGATTGCGTTTAAGGGCGCCGAAGAACAAATCATTTTGATTGGAAAATCCAAGGGCCATCTCGGCCAATCCCTCTGGCTTCGCGAAATACATGGACGAGAGGAAGGTTCGCCGCCACCTGTTGACCTTGAAGCTGAAAGATGTGCGGGTGAAATTGTTCGTCGATTGCTCGATGACGGCACCCTTACAGCCGTTCATGATGTGTCAGACGGTGGTATATTAGTCGCCATCGTAGAAATGGCTTTAGTCAGCAATCTAGGCGCTCATGTTGACATTGAATGTCACAGCGAAGCAACTTCTGCCGAGAGTTTTCTTTTTGGAGAAGATCAAGGACTCTACGTCTGCACCGTAGCCACCAATGAAATTGCCCAGCATGTCTGCAAAATTGTTGAATCAGCAGGTCTCGACTTTGCCTATGTGGGCACTACTGATATTGAGCCAACCTTGCAGATCGGAGACAACCGAGGATATTCAGGCCATGTGGCCAAAATCCACCTTTCCGACCTGCGCGCCGCCAATGAGAGCTTCTTCAAGGACTGGATGGAAACTTAGCGAAAATATCTCTGCGCTACTGGTGTTGGTGATCTGACAGATGGTCAGCCCTTGGACAAGTTCAGGCCAACTGGATATGGTGTACCCATCTGATAGGATGTTGTATAACTATGCTCACTCAAATCGACTTGAACGCACTTGCTTTGCTGGATGCAGAAGCGACCTCCGCGCCTTGGGTTCAGGACCGTTTCGACGACGAGCACTTTATGACTGCTATTGGGGTGAGGGCCAATCTTCCTGATAAGCACGGGAGCCTTATGTCAGAATTTGTCGTGGCAACTCAAATTCAGCAACCATCTTATATCAATCCAAGCGACGGCAAAGAAATTGAGAACGCGCGTCTTATCGCTGCGATGCGCAACGCCTTACCAGAGCTGCTGCGGCTGGCCGCAATCGGTTTGGCATCAGAGAAACCATGAACATGGGCCCGCTGGCCGAAAAAGGCATCCAAAGGCCCAACTGACATCGCCGAAAAACCAATGGCGAAGTCATTCTTCTGGCCACGCTTGGTTGGCGTAACGATATGCGCTGCAGACGCGATATAGTCCGGCCTGATAATAGAGCATGATAACACTATCTAGAACCGCAGCCCTGAGCCTGTCGGGCCGAAGGCGACCGAAGGTCAACGGTGTCTAGCAGACAAGCGCCCTTCGACAGGCTCAGGGCTACGGTAATAAAATGATGCAAGTAAATGTCATCAAGGTATAACGCCCCTTGAAGACCGGCATTAAGCCGCGAGCGCCAGCCCATCATGCGGGTTAACCCCGGCGCGGTCGTATACCGCATGGGCCGCGTCATACTTGGTTGGCGGCGCAATATTTAGCATCGCCCGTACCTCTTCCAATGGCAGCGGCAACAAAGCGACGATATCCTGATGGCCGATCACTTTCGCCTTTGCGCCGTTCCTTTGCGCTTCCCTGATGGCACCGAAAATCGGCGCGCCGGACGGGGCATGTTTCTTAACTTCCCAACCGCCAGCATAAGCGATGAAATAAAAGCCAAGGCTGAAATTCTGCGAATAGCTGAATGCCAACACGCATTGCTCGCCAAGCGGATCGCGGCCATATCCGGTTAGAATGTGGTTCATGTCATGGGTGTCGCGCAGGCGGTTGTTGAACCATTCGATCTGGTCACCGAAATGTTTTACCTTGTTCGCAAACTTCTTGCTCTCGTCGACCAAGCCATTGGCGGTCAATCCTTCGCGTTCCATAAACTCGACATAAGCACGGCCCAACGATCCGGCGGGCATAGCCCCCAAAGCGGCATGATTATCCAGCATGTCAGGCAGATTTTCGTCTTTGGCGCGCAACGCTTTTCCGGCATCACTTTGCAAGAACGATATCGCCTCTTTGATATAGCGGCCGCCGCGCAGGTTATTGGTGATATGGAACACCTGTTCGGTATCTTCCTTGTCGGCGATCAAATTGCGGAAATGCTTCAACGCCGTCAATGGGCGGATGTTGCTGCGCGTGCGTTCTGGATGGATCAGAATTGCGTCGGTCATGTTTTGGTTCTCGTCTAGAATCGACTTTCGATGTGGCGCAGTGGATAGCATTAGTCGCGATTATCTACAAGAGTGTTAATAGTGCGGTGCGTTTAACACTTTTGCCGGTCACACCCGGCGATGTCATCAAAAAATCGTTGGACCGGATGGTGAGCGAGCCGTAGTATAAATACAATACAGCGGAGGGGCGGATGACATTGGCTTTGAATCAGCAAGACCGGTTTGTTACCGTCGATGCGATGCGCGGATTTGCGGTCATGGGCATTTTGGCGATGAACATCATCGCCTTTGCCTTGCCCGATTGGGCCGCGATCACGCCGGCTGCTGGTGGCGGGGATAGCGCCGCAGACCGCATTACCTGGTTCATTTCCTTTGTGCTGATTGACGGCAAAATGCGCGGGCTGTTTTCCCTGTTATTCGGCGCGAGCATGTTGCTGATTATCGAACGCGCTGAGATCAAAGGCGAAGACCCCAAACAGGTGCATTATGCGCGGATGGCTTGGCTCGCGATATTCGGCTTGGTCCATTATTTCCTGATCTGGCACGGCGACATATTGTTTCTTTATGCCGCCATCGGCAGCCTGGCATTTCTGTTTCGCAACTGGGAAGCCCGCCGGCTGATCAAATGGGCGCTGATCATCTACACCGCTGGTTTCGTGCTTTGGGGCCTGCAATTCGGCGGACTTCAGCTGTTGCAATTTATTGCCGCACAGCCCGGCGCTGATCCTGGCCTTGTCCAACTTGCGAACGAGATATTTGCAGACTCTGATTTTGATACCGATTCAGCCGCTATTCTGGCCCAGATGCGCGGCAGTTATGTGGGCATCGCCGCCGGACGGCTCAAAGAGTTCTACATTCCGCTTATTATGGTGTTTCAGTCTGGAACCGAGACTTTGCCGTTTATGATGATCGGTATGGCATGCCAGAAAAATGGCTTTATCACTGGCGCATGGAACCGGGCCGATTATCGCCGCTGGGCCAAAAAGTTGGTGCTGCCCGGCCTGATCATCAACACCGCATTGGCGGCATGGATTGTCGCTGTTGATTACGACATGGTGACGGCATTGGCGGTGTTGTTGGCGTGGGGATTATTACCGCGAATTTTGCTGACAGTTGGCTATGCGGCGATGTTGATCCTGTTGATCCAGCGATTGGAGGGTAGCGCATTTTTGGAGCGCGTCGCGGCGGCCGGACAGGCGGCCTTCACCAATTATCTGGGCACCAGCATTTTGATGACGACGATTTTCTATGGATATGGTTTCGGCCTATATGCCTTCGTTAACCGTTCCGCGCTGATGCTGTTTGTGGTTGGCGCATGCGCGCTCATGCTGCTTTGGTCAAAGCCGTGGCTGCGCCGTTATCGTTATGGTCCGCTGGAATGGCTGTGGCGCTCGCTCGCCCGGCGGCAATGGCAACCGATGCGGAAGGTGTTTTAGCGCGGGTAGCCATCACCCTGCAGCAGAACTCCCTCTCCGTTCGTCCTGAGCCTGTCAAAGGATGAGGCAAGCAACCTGTACTTCGACAGGCTCAGCACGAACGGTATTGCTTTAGTCAAATGAGATCGGGTCTAACCGCTCGCTCTCAGGCCAAAGCGATTGGGCGGCGTTTGTGTGCGGCGGCCAACCAATGGGCTAACTTCTGCGTCCAATGCCGCCAACGTTTGTTCAAACAGGTGCCGCAATCCGGCAACTTGCTCAACCAATTCTGATGGATCTTGCCGTATTTCGACGAAATGCCGCGCCGCCATTTCAATTTCTTCGGCCAATTCGCCAAGCTTTTCTGCGCCGAACTGCCACGATTCGCCTTTCAGCGTATGGGCAGGCATTACGATCTTGGCGGAGTCGAGATCACGAAAGGCGTTTTCGATGGCAGCGACCGATTTCATGCCGTCTTCGCGGAAGTATCCCAGTACGCGCACGAATCCCACGCCCAACAGGTTCTGCGTTTCGGTGAACGCGGTCCAATTGATTATATCTTCCGTCTGGGCTGTCGAAAGCATATTACGCTCCTTAAATATGAGAAAGCCCCACATCCAGACAGAGGTTTACCCCTAACAGGTAAAAAGAGCCTTAATCCTTGGCAAAAGGATTGGTACGCGACCGCAAATTTATGCGCACCGGGACCGCACCAAAATCCAAATCCCGCCGAATCCCGTTCAACAGATAGCGTTTATAGCTGTCCGGCAATTGATCCACTCTGGACCCGAAAATGACAAAAGACGGCGGGCGGTTGTTCGCTTGCGTCATATAGCGCAGCTTTATTCGTTTACCGCCGGGTGCTGGCGGCGGATTGGCAGCAACAGCAGCCTCGAACCAGCGGTTGAGCACGCCGGTTGAAACGCGGCGTGTCCAGGCGTCTCGGGCATCGAATGCGGCGCTGATCATGATGTCCAGCCCTTTGCCAGTGATTGCCGACACCGGGATCAATGGGACACCCTTTAACTGGGACAGGCCGTCTTCCAATGCGGCGCGAATGCCCTGAAACAGGCTGCTGCCGTTTTCTGCAACATCCCATTTGTTGATGGCGATGATTAAGGCGCGGCCTTCTTGAATACAATGATCAGCGATCTTCAGATCCTGCAATTCAAGGCCGAGTGTTGCATCGAGCAACAACACCACAACCTCGGCAAAATCAATCGCATGACGCGCATCGGCGACCGACAGTTTTTCCAGCTTATCCTGAACCTTGGCGCGCTTGCGCATACCGGCGGTATCGATCAGCCGAACGCGGCGTTCCACGAATGGTTCGGCGACATTGCCGTCTTCATCAGGCTCCGGGGTTTTGGGATTGGGATCGGTCCAAATCCAGTCCACCGCGATACTGTCGCGGGTAATTCCCGCCTCTGGTCCGGTGATCAGGCGGTTTTGGCCAAGCAACCGGTTGATCAAGGTCGACTTGCCCGCGTTCGGGCGGCCAACGATGGCCAGTTTCAATATCGCATCGGGTGCATCAATGTCGGGTACTTCGAACTTGCCGCCATCAATATGAGGCAACAACGACTGGAACAGATCGGCCATGCCTTCGCCATGCTCGCCGCTGATCGCGATCGGATCGCCAAAGCCGAGCGCATAGCTTTCAAGAATGCCGTTGTCGGCTTGCTTACCCTCTGCTTTGTTGACCACCAGCACCACTGGAGTGGCGCTGCCGCGCAGCCACCGGGCGATTTCCTCGTCCAGCGGGTTTACCCCTTCGCGGCCATCGATCAGGAACAACGCAACTTGCGCGTCGGCGACGGCCATCTCGGTTTGCTGGCGCATGCGGCCGGGCAGGGTATCGGGATCTTCATCCTCGTATCCGGCGGTGTCGATCACGGTGAATTCCAGGTCGAACAATCGGCCTTCACCTTCACGGCGGTCACGGGTGACGCCGGGGCGATCATCCACAAGCGCGAGTTTTTTACCAACCAAACGGTTGAACAATGTCGACTTGCCAACATTGGGGCGACCGATAATGGCTACCGTCGGCAACATTGCCTAACTTCCTTTAATAAATGCGGCCGCGTCAGGCCAAAAATTCAATATCAGCGGAATGCCGATATGTTGCCGCTGTCATCCAGCAGATAAAGCGTATTGTTTGCCACAATCGGGCCAACCGAGACATCGCTCTTTGCTTTGAACACCTGCGTTGCTGCGCCTTCACCGGTGGATAGCGACCAAACTTCGCCTTCTGAGCTAACCACGATCAAACGGCCGCCAGCAAGCACCGGACCGCGCCACGTGATTGCGCCGGTTTTCTTCTTTTCTTTGGTGTAGCGTTGCAATTGCGAAATCCAGCGGATTTTGCCGCTGGCGCGCTGGACGCACAGCATTTTGGCTTCGCTGGTTATGACAAAAACCCATTCGCCGGAGACGACGGGTGTCGAAATTCCGGCGATGTTGATTTCCCAAATCCGCTGTCCGGTGACGAGCTCATACGCCGCCATCCGCCCGCCTT
>JAYUPJ010000268.1:0-11054 GCA_043760195.1 Sphingomonadales bacterium
CGATTACTACCGCCACACCGCGTTTGAATTCATCACCGACCGGCTGGGCGCACAAGGCACGGTGCTGGGCGGCGGGCGCTATGACGGGTTGATCGAGCAGCTAGGCGGAAACCATACGCCTGCGGTGGGATGGGCAGCGGGGATTGAGCGGCTGGCGATGTTGATTGACCAACAGATTGCGACTCCGCTTGAACTTATGCTGTTACCAGCCCAGCGCGAGTTTAACGGATTGGCTTTCCATCTTTTGAGGCTGCTGAACACCTCGGACATCACGATCTCGCTAAACTCGGTCGGGAGTTATGACAGCCGCTTCAAACGAGCCAAAAATGAGGGTGTCCTTCGGGTCCTAAATATTGAGTCCGGCCCAGACGGCGCGGTTGGACGTGTTCGTCTTCGAGATACGAATATTGACGGCGCTAAAGATGTTCGAGAGAGGTTGCAAAGAGTTCTGGAACAAGTTTACGTAATAAATCGGCCGGATGAGCGGTACGGCATTTTTGATCTGTTGTGTAAAAGGTGACCGAAATCTCTGCGTCTCCGCGCCTCCGCGTACAGGCTTTGTTTCGTCACCCCCGCGAAGGCGGGGGTCCATCTCCTGACGGGTCCGTTTACACGGCAGTGCGGGTGATGGATTCCCGCCTTCGCGGGAATGACGGAGCGCGGGGTGGTGAACGAGGCTTTGTCAGTTTGGCGTCGAAAACACTCACGCGGAGGCGCGGAGACGCCGAGATTTGCGGAGACGCGGAGATTTGTGGCGCAACATCCTCCGCGTCTCCGCGCCTCCGCGTGAACCAATATGACGGAACTTCCCTGTGAAAATCTCCTCGCAACGTATCGGCCAGATAACCTCGCGCTTTGCCGAGCTTGAAGCGCGGATGGCGTCGGGGCAGCTGGAGGGCGAGACGTATGTTTCGGCCAGCCGCGAATATGCCGAGCTTGAACCCGTCGCAGTCGCCGCATACGAGGTCCGCCGCCTGCGCGCCGAAATTGCAACGCTGGATTTGATGATAAAGGATGCGTCCAGCGACGCCGAATTGCGCGAGATGGCGGTCGATGAATTGCAAGACCTGTCGCACCAGATGGCCGACGCCGAGCAGAATTTGGCAATCAAATTGCTGCCCCGCGATGCCGCCGATGAACGGCCTGCGATGCTGGAAATCCGTGCCGGAACCGGCGGGGATGAGGCGGCATTGTTCGCCGGTGATCTGTACCGGATGTATGAACGCTATGCAGCGGGACAGGGATGGAAGGTCGAGCCGATTTCGCTCAGCGCCTCCGACGTTGGCGGGTTCAAGGAAATTGTTGCCTCGGTCAAAGGCAATGGGGTGTTTGCCAAGCTGAAATATGAAAGCGGCGTCCACCGCGTGCAGCGTGTGCCCGTGACCGAATCCGGTGGCCGCATTCACACCAGCGCGGCGACTGTTGCCGTGCTGCCCGAGCCCACTGAAGTGGATATCAACATCGAGGCGCGCGATTTGAAAATAGACGTCTACCGCGCGTCGGGCGCTGGCGGCCAGCATGTCAACACAACCGATTCCGCAGTTCGCATCACGCACTTACCAACCGGCATCGTCGTCACCTGTCAGGACGGGCGCAGTCAGCATAAGAACAAGGAACAGGCGATGCAGGTGCTGCGCGCGCGGATGTACGAAAAGGAACGCGAAGAGGCAGCTGGTGCCGAGGCCGAAGCGCGCAAGGCGATGGTTGGCTCAGGCGACCGCAGCGAACGCATCCGCACCTATAATTTTCCACAGGGCCGTGTGACCGATCACCGGATCAACCTGACGCTGCATAAGCTGCCTGAGATATTGGAAGGCGGCGGCATCGGCGAAATGATCGACGCCCTGATCGCCGAAGATCAGGCCAACCGCATGGCAGGTCTGAACGACGCATAAACGAACGCCGCTTTTGGGCGGACTTGCGAACATTTCAGATTTGAGGGAGTAAAGCCGGGACGGGTTGGTGCGAGACCAGTAGCAACCAACCCGTCCGTAGCTTAAGTGGGTGTTGAACAACTATCATAATGCAGGCGTCGTGCCAGTTTTGCGGCATCTCATGTTTTCATAGGATTACATGGTTAAAGAGGCGTTAACCAAATAACCAAATGTAAATAATTCCGACATAATGCCGCAGCTTTGGTGGGAAAACGCTACAAGTGCTAATGCACGATCAGGCCGCTCCGCCATCCTAAACACTGCGCTGTCATCCTAAACACTGCGCCGTCATCCGAAACACTGCGCTGTCATCCTGAATTTATTTCAGGATACATAGGCCCGAAGCCTGAATGGATGCGCTGTATGTATCCTGAAATAAATTCAGGATGACGAATTTGGGGAAGCCAAGGGCAAGCATAAGTCATTAAACTATAGAAGTAACAGCCGCACGATAGCGCAGCTTGCACTTTATCGCGCCTTGCCCCTTTTGCTTTGCCTGCCAAGCTGCCACATAGGTTGAATGAAATGGCCCGATTCAATCCAAGCTGGTGAAACCGAACAGCTCGAAGCACTGGTGCGCCGCGTGCTTGCGCCCAATCCATCGCCATACACTTATACGGGAACACAAACCTGGCTGGTCGGTTCAGGCGATCAGATTGCGGTGATTGATCCCGGCCCCGCAGGCAGCGGGATGAGCGTGGGCGACCCTGCTGATATTAATGGGCATGGCCATGTGGATGCGATCCTGCGTGCTGTTGGCGGTGCCAAAGTCACCGCAATAATCTGCACGCACACCCACCGCGATCATTCGCCTGCTGCTGCTCCATTGAAACTGGCCACCGGTGCGCCGATCATCGGGTGCGCGCCGCTGGTTATCAGCGATAGCGGACCTCGCGCCGATAGTGCGTTTGATCCCGATTACGCGCCAGACCATGTGATGCAAGACGGCGAAACGGTTTCCGGCGAAGGCTGGACATTGCAGGCGGTGACCACACCGGGCCATACCTCCAATCATATCTGTTATGCGCTGCTGGAAAGCGGCGCATTGTTCACTGGCGATCATGTGATGAAATGGTCAACCACCGTCGTCAGCCCGCCCGACGGCGACATGGCCGCATATATGGCGTCGTTGCAAAAGCTGTATGACCGCGATGACAAGGTCTATTATCCTGCCCACGGCCCTGCGGTTGAAAAACCGCGTCAGCTGGTGCGCGGTATGATCGGCCACCGGCGGCAACGCGAACGCCAGATATTGAAGCTGTTGGAGACGGCTCCCCATGCGATTCCCGAAATGGTCGCAGCGATGTATAAGGGGCTGGACCCCAGATTGACGGGCGCAGCCGGGCGTAGCGTGTTGGCACATCTGGTCGATTTGCAGAATCAGGGGCGTGCGCACGCGGCGGGTGAAATCTGGAGCTTGGCCGCGTGAACAAAGCCTTGGGTTTGGTGATCACCGTCATGCTCTTGGCCAGTGCCGGCATTTGGTGGTCGCTGCGCCAAATGGAGCCGCAAATAGGCAGCGTCGTGGCCTCGACATTGGATGCGTTGCAGGAACAGAACCGTTTGCTGACCTTTACCAACACCAGCACCGCCACGGTCACGACGACGCAAAGCCGGTACGGTCTGTCCGCGAAGAAAACGCTGATCGTCAAGGGCGTGATGCGGTACGAGGTCGACATGGCCAAGCTGACCGACGATGACGTGCGCTGGGACGTCGGCAGCAAAACGCTTTCCGTGCGCGTCCCGCCGATTGAGATAGCGCCGCCACAGATCGATTTGAACAGCATACAGGAATATGGCGAGAGCGGCATATTGCGCAGCCTGACCAATGTTGACACCGCGCTCGACGCCGCCAACCGTGCCAAGGCGCAGACGCAACTATTGACGCAGGCGAAAAGCCCCGTGCTGATGGAACTGGCACGTGCGGCATCAAAAAAGGCGGTGGCACAGAATTTTGCCCTAACGTTGAAAGCAGCGGGGATTGACGCGGTGGTTGTGCCGTTTTTTGAAGGCGAGCGGGATCAGGCGGTACGGACACGCTGGGATTTGTCGACACCGCTTGGCGGTGCCTTGCGGTAAGGATATGGTTCGCGCGGCGACGCGGAGACGCGGGGAAAGAATCTCCCTCTCCGTTCGTCCTGAGCTTGTCGAAGGATGAGACAAGCAACCTGTACTTCGACAAGCTCAGTACGAACGGTCTTGGGTTTGATCCAATCTTCCGCGCCTCCGCGTGAGAATAAATGAAATCACCCGGCCCCCGCGAAGAATTTTCTTTGTGCCTTCGTGCCTTTGTGCGAGATTTTTTTTGCACACGAAGGCACAAAGGCACAAAGAGAAATCCAAGAAGTCTTCATCTGGCAATTTGGAGTAATTACAATGAACGCCCGCACAGATAACCCCACCGGAACCGACCTGATCGCGGAAATCAACCGCCTGAAAAAAGAGCGCAACGCCGTGATCCTGGGCCATTATTACCAAAGCGCCGATATTCAGGAGATTTCCGATTTCGTCGGCGACTCGTTGGAACTATCCCGCCGCGCCGCCGAAACCGACGCTGATGTCATCGCGTTTTGCGGGGTCAAGTTCATGGCCGAAACCGCCAAAATCTTGAGCCCACAAAAGACTGTCATCCTGCCTGATATGGCAGCGGGATGCAGTTTGGAGGACAGCTGTCCTCCCGGCAAGTTCAAGGCATTCCGCGAAAAACATCCCGACCATATCGCGCTGACCTACATCAATTGCTCCGCCGAGGTGAAGGCGCTGTCCGACATCATCGTCACCAGCAGCAGTGCGGAGGCGATCATCGCGCAAATCCCGCCGGAACAGAAAATCATCTTCGGCCCCGACCGCCATCTGGGCGGATATATGAGCCGCAAATTCGGCCGCGAGATGTTGCTTTGGCCCGGCGTGTGTATTGTGCATGAGGCATTTAGCGAGACCGAGCTGATCAAGCTAAAGGCGCTACACCCCGGCGCGCCCGTCGCCGCCCACCCCGAATGCCCGCCGCACATCATCGACCACGCGGACTATGTCGGCAGCACCAGCGGCATATTGACCTTTGCCAAAACATTCGAAGGCGACACGTTGATCGTGGCCACCGAACCGCACATAATTCACCAGATGGAAAAGGCATTACCGCACAAAAACTTCATCGGCGCACCGGGCGCAGACGGCAACTGCGCGTGCAATATTTGCCCGTATATGGCGCTTAATACGATGGAGAAGCTCTATGTTGCGCTGCGCGATCTGACCCCGCAGATCGAACTGGACGAAGGCGTGCGGGTGGCGGCGAAACGCAGTTTGGACCGGATGCTGGAAATGGCTGGCGGGAGCGTGGGCAAGGGCGATTTGGGCGCGCGTTCGTGAGTGCGATCGGATTAGGGTTGATGACGGTTGCTATTCTGCAATTCACCATCATTCCGCTATTTGCCGATTTGAACCGTACCCATGCTGCCAACCCCGAATGGCCCGGGCATGCGCGCAATCACCTAGTAACGCAGGTGCTTACGACATCGGCGGCGGGCACGGTTGCGCTTTATTTTCTCTGGAGTGATCGGGTTGAGCCATCATTGGGCGTCTGCATAGCGATGATCGTTTCCACTGCTGCGTTAGCCCCTTTTTTTGCAAGCGCAATCGCATCGCCGTTGTTTGGTGGTCAGATAATGCCGATGCGTGATGGTCTCGGCACCATCCGGTTTGGACGCATTGAAGGAAATCTGGCTAATTTCGGTTTGTCAGCAGTCCTATTGATTACAGGGCGACTGCTTCTGCTTTGAACTTGTTTCAGCATCCATTTATCAGCCAATACCTGTGCTCTAGGCCACACGATGGACCCTGAAACAAGTTCAGGGTGACGGGGTTGGCGGGGGTGAGCTTGTTTATCAAAACCAGCGCCGCTCCAGCGCAGGCTGGAGCCTATCACGCCTTGCGTAACCAACTAACGCCATTCACGATCGATAAACGTGATGGGCCCCAGCCTTCGCTGGGGCAGCGTTGCTCTGCAAACCTCCGCGAACCCGCTAAGAAAGCGGAGATGCAAAAAGTCTGCATTTTCCGCTTCCCTACGCTGCCGGTTTTCGCCTAGCTAACGGCATGACCTTCCTATTGCCGAATTTCGACCCAAACGCTTTTGTCCGCGCCACTTTGGCCGAAGATCTTGGCCCCACCGGCCGTGATGTTACGTCCGAAAGTGTGATCCCGGCGGATATGCAATTTGCCGGCGTGATGGACAGCCGCGACGCAATCATAGTGGCGGGACTGCCATTGGCCGCTGCATTTTTCCGGCATCTGGATCCCGAGATGCAGATCGAAATCTTGGCCAAAGAAGGTGCGAGCGTTGCGGCGGGCAGCGACCTGATGCGGCTGCGCGGCAATGCGCGGGCGATGTTGACGGCGGAGCGCAGCGCGCTGAATACCGCGCAGCATCTGTCGGGGATTGCGACAATGACCCGCAGCTATGTCGATGCGATGGCGGGGACGGGGGCAATATTGCTCGACACGCGCAAGACAATCCCGGGCCTGCGCGTGCTGGAAAAATATGCGACACGGATGGGCGGGGCGCAGAACCACCGCATGGGATTATGGGACGGCGCGATGATCAAGGACAATCATGTCGCGGTCGCAGGCGGCGTGGCAGAGGCGGTGCGCCGTGCGGTCGAAGCCGGGGTCGAGCGGATCATATTGGAGGTCGACCGGATAGCGCAGATCGAACCGGGGCTGGCGGCGGGAGCGACGCACTTGCTGCTCGACAATATGGACGTTGCGACGTTGAGGGAAGCCGTGGCTCTGGTGGCCGGGCGCGTACCTACCGAGGCATCGGGCGGCGTGACGCTGGACACCATTCGCGCCAAGGCCGCAACCGGGGTCACTTATGTCAGCGTCGGCCGGTTGACCCAAAGCGCACCAGCGGCGGATATTGGGCTGGATTTCGATGTCGTTTGACGGGTTAAGGGTGCATCGCCCAACAAAGGCTCCGTCATTGTCGCGAAGGCAGGAATCCATCACCGTAAGTTTATTCTATACGCAACTTCACGTTAGACCGAATGCTCCGATGATAGATCCCCGCCTTCGCGGGAATGACGGCGGTTTCTATTTTAGGCATGGTAGCCAATTTCTAATAAGAGCTAAGGTATTCATAACTGCAATCCTCACCCTAACCGCCACCCTAACCGCCACCGCCGCACACGCGCAGGCATGGCAATGCCGTCCGCCTGCCAACCTATCACGGCCCAAAATTGTTCTGGCCGAGCCGGGTGAAGTGCGCCGGACCCCCATCGACGGCTATGTCCTCGCGCTGAGTTGGAGCCGCGAGTTTTGCAAAAGCAAGCAAGGCAAATCGGGCCGGGGCGGGGGGATGCAATGCGATGGCAGCATCGGCGATTTCGGCTTCATTCTGCACGGCCTGTGGCCCGAAGCCAAGGGCCCGGATTATCCGCAATATTGCCGCAAGGCCGCAGTGTTGCCGCGCAATGTGGTGGCGCAAAATATCTGTATGACACCCGATGTCCAGCTGTTGCAGCATGAATGGGCAAAGCATGGCACATGCATGGCACGCACGCCTGAAGCTTATTTTAAGGCGGCGCGGCTGATGTTCGGGGCGATTGATTTTCCCGATATGGACAGGTTGTCGCGCCAGTATAAGGACAGCAAGTATAAGAAGGGCAAGCCGCTCACTGTGCGCGGGCTGGCCGATGCCTTTGCGGCCAATAATGAAGGCCTGCGCGCCGACGCGGTCCGCGTGCAAACAAACCAGCGCGGCTGGCTAAAAGAAGTGCGGATCTGCCTGGGCAAAGATTTCCGTCCACGCCGCTGTCCAGCCTTTGTAAAGGGCGCGCGTGATGCGGCGGAAGTCAAAATCTGGCGGGGTGGTTAGCCGTCAATCACCCGTCAATCACCCGCGTCCCGGGATGATGCTTGTCCAAATGGCGTTTGATTATGCGCAAATTCTTGCTGTTGGACCGCCACATCAAATCGAACACATCGCCGAGCAAGGGGATGGCACCAATCGCGGTATCGATGCCCAGATTTGCCGCCATGCGGGTCAATTGCCATTTTGACATGCCCAGATTGCGCGCTTCCCAAATCATATATGCGCCCATTGCAGCGGTAACGATATCGCCCAATACCGGAACCAGACCAACGATTGAGTCGAGGCCAATCGGTATCCGCGTCCCGGGAATATGAAACGACCGTTCCAACAGCATTTCCAACGCCTCCATCCGTTTGCGGACGGCTTGGGGATCGCGGCTCATGCCGGGAATTTGCGCGGCGATTTGTTCAAACTGGTCTTGCGAAATAGGCATATCAAAACTCCTTATCACCCTATTTGGTGGCGCCGCCCAGATATTGCAAGAAATGCCAGCCGCGTGGGTTTTGAGCATAGCCGATAAGCCCGTCGCGGGTCACCGACCAGCGCACCGGATTGGCCAATGGGATGAAGTTGCGCGCGGTCTGCAACTTGGCTTCGGCCTCGCCCAACAAACGTTGCCGGTCGGCGGCATTTCGCGTCAGCTGCGCTTCGGTTAGCAGCCGATCACTCTCTTCGCTGCAAACCGCGATATTGCGGCACGACAATTGCGACAAATACCAGCCGGGGCTGGACATATCGGCGACCTTGTCGATCAACATCAGATCGGGCTGCTGCGAAGCGGTTACCCGTTCTGCACGTAAACCAATCGCGGCAAGATCGCTTTGCAGGCGGGCAAACAATATCCGGCTGCCGCTACCGCGCGGCAATCCAATGCGTAACGGACGGATATTGCCATTGGCATTTTTCCAGCGCGCAATCACTTGCCGCGCCTGTTCCTTTCGCTGGTCAACAGGCTTGGCTGCCCAATCGGGGCGCGGAATGGGGTCACGGTTTTGCATGGCTTCAGGCACAATGGTGAGTGCTTCCTGCCACGCCAATATGCCAAATGAGGACAGCATTTTCGGGCGGTCAATGGCCATCGCAATCGCATCGCGGTTGCCGCGCTCTGACAGGAACGGACCGGCTTTGACAAAGGCAAGACCGAATAATCCGGGGACAGCATCAAATTGCGGGGAGCGTCCGGGAAGATTTGCGGCCTCTAACATTGGCAAATGTTGGAACCGGCCGCCGCTGATGAAATCGGTTTCCAAATTCTTGAACCGGGCGAGCGCGGTTGATGCAACGTTGCTGCGCAAATCGATCCATTCGTTCTCCAAAATCAAATTGTTCTGAATATCAATCCCGCGCCGTTGCAGGCGCAATGCAGATCCGCGTTTGTTGGCTTGCATCGGGCCGGTTCCGACGCCGTTACGGACAAGTCCGAATTCAGGTTGCGCGATGATCTCAAGCAAATTGGGCATTGGTGCCTTCAACCGGATTTCAACGACTTTTCCGGTCATTGCCACGGATTTGTCGATGATCGCCAGCTCGCCAGCGAACCTGCTATCGCGCAGTTCTTTGAACCGCATATTTAATATGCGGGCAACGTCATCGGAACTGACATCGACGCCGTTATTCCATTTCGTCTTTTCCAACCGAAAGATATAGCTCATACCGTCGTCGGTCACGATCCAGCGCGATGCCAGTGCCGGAATGATCCGGCCTTGGTTATCGAATGTAACCAGCCCTTGCGCAGTTGCGGCGCGCAGATAGGCCGATGATTCCGGCAAAGGCAGACGGCCAATGGCGAATACAAAGGGCGTATCGTCGATCAAATCCACACGCAGTTGCTCGTTGTTTATCCGCTCCGAACATGCCCCAACCAAAGGGGCCAGAACAAATAATAGGGCGACTGGAATTTTCATTGTTCTGTCTTTGCCAGAGTATAGCTTGGATGGACATTGGCAATGTTATCCTGCCAACCCGAAACATTGGGCTGCACCATGGCTTTGGTGACGTAGAAATAGAGCGGAAGGATCGGCATGTCGTTTAACAAGATACTCTCTGCCTTGCGCATTTTGATGACGCGCAATGCAGCATCGGGTTCAGCCATCGCTGCGTTCAAGGCGCTGTCAAAGGCGGCGTTGGCATAGCCAGAATAGTTTTGCGGACCGGCATCGGAACGATGGATCGAAAGGAAATTTTCAGGTGCCGGCAAATCGGCGACCCATCCCGAACGCGCCAATGCAAAATCGCCGCGTTTCAGGCTGTCAAAATGCAAGCTGGCTTCGCTGTTGAGTAATCGGGCCTGCACGCCCAGCTCTCTCCACATCGTTGCCAGCACGACTGCGGCGCGGCGATGTTCGGACGAATTGTTAAACCTGATTTCGAATGTCAGGGGTCTATTTGGTCCATATCCCGCCGCAGACAGAAGCCTGCGGGCCTCACGGTGTCGTTGCTGTTTGGTCCAATTTTTCCATTCAGGGGCATTGGCGCGGCCCGCCGCTATTCCCGGCGGCAACAGGCCCCATGCAGGTTCATTGCCTGTCGTTATCATCTTACTTGCCATCCATTGCCGGTCGGCGGTCATTGCCAGCGCGCGGCGGACCCGAACATCATCGAACGGCGGCTTGCGGGTGTTGAATGCAAAGTAATATGTGGCCAAAAATGCGTTGCTGCGCACCAGACCGGGATGATTTGCCTTTAACCAGTCAAACCGGTTGTCCGGAAAATCGGAACTGATATCTGCGGCACCGGACAACATCAACCGCATCCCGGATTGCTTATTGTCCATCGGTTGCCATTTGACCTTTGATGTTGCAGGCTGTCCGGCGTGCCAATTGGGGTTGCTGGCCAATTGGACCGACTGGTTCAAACTCCAATCCGTCAACCGATAAGGCCCGCTGGTGACTAGCGGCCGGGCCGCAGTCCATGCCTCACCCAGCGTATCAATAAAATGAAAGGGCAGGGCCGCCATCGCCGGATGCGCCAATAGCGCAGGCAGCTGCGGGAAGGGATTGTGCAATCGGACAACCACTTGGCGGTTACCGGGAACTTCAATGGCCGCAATCACCGCGAAAAGAGCTTCGTGCGGCGAACCGGAGCTCTTTTGCCGAATACGGTTCAGTGCCTTGGCAAAGACATTGGCGTCAATTGGCGCTCCATCGGAAAAAAGCAAATTTGGCCGCAGCTTGAATGTCCAAGTCAGGCCATCGGCCGCCACTGCCCAGTTTTCAGCCAATCCAGCTATCGCTTCGCCGCGTTCATTGAAC
>JAYUPJ010000269.1:0-4391 GCA_043760195.1 Sphingomonadales bacterium
TGGAAAAACAGAACAGCCCTTCGACAAGCTCAGGGCGAACGGTTCTGGAGGACTGCGGGTGTTTCAAGCGGCTTCTCCCAAAGGTGGCATATTGTGTCCCAGCATGCGCAACACATCTGCTGCGCACTCTACGACATTGCTACCCGGACCATAAATGCCCTGCACCCCGGCATCGCGCAAGAAATCATAGTCTTGTGGGGGAATAACCCCACCTGCGATCACTTTGATGTCGTTGCGTCCCGCTGCGCGCAGGCCCCTGATCAGTTCGGGGATGAGCGTTTTGTGGCCTGCCGCTAGCGAGGATGCGCCGACGACATCAACCGCGCTTTCAAGTGCGAGGACAACGGTTTCTTCCGGCGTTTGGAACAATGGTCCCGACACAATGTCAAAGCCCATATCGCCGAACGCCGACGAGATAACATTCGCCCCGCGATCATGCCCATCCTGCCCCATTTTGGCGACCATCAGCTTGGGTTTGCGGCCCAACCGGCGTTCCACGGCAGCTACACCTTCGATGATTTGTGCCCAGCGCTTGTCGAACTCATACGCGCTGCCGTAAATGCCCGAAACCGGCGTCGGCGTGGTACCATAGCGGCCAAACACAGCCTCCATCGCATCGGATATTTCGCCCAATGATGCGCGTGCGCGGGCCGCCACTACGGCAAGAGCCAGCAAGTTGCCGCCGTCTTTTGCACCCTGCGTCAAAGCCGCAAGCGCCGCCTGACATGCGGCTTCATCACGGCTGCTGCGCATCATGGCAAGCCGCGCAATCTGGCTTTGGCGGACCGCGTCGTTATCTACCTCTAGCGTGTCCAACTGATCTTCGGTGCCGAGGCGGTATTTGTTAACGCCGACGATGACGTCCTCGCCCTTGTCGACGCGTGCCTGACGTGCGGCAGCGGCTTCTTCGATCAGACGTTTGGGCATGCCCGATGCAACCGCTTTGGTCATCCCGCCAATGGCGTCGACTTCGCCAATGATTGCCCATGCCTGATCAACCAATTCTGACGTCAAGGCTTCAACATAATAGCTGCCGCCCAGCGGATCGACGACCTTGGTAATCCCGCTTTCCTCGGCCAACACAATTTGCGTATTGCGCGCAATGCGGGCCGAAAAATCGGTGGGCAGCGCAATCGCTTCATCCAGCGCATTGGTGTGGAGCGACTGCGTGCCGCCCAAGGTCGCGGCCATTGCCTCAATCGTGGTACGGATGACGTTGTTATAGGGGTCTTGTTCCTGCAGCGACACGCCAGAAGTCTGGCAATGCGTGCGCAGCATCTTGGAGCGCTCGTCCTTCGCGCCCAGCCCGTCCATCACCCTGTGCCACAACGTGCGCGCGGCGCGCAGTTTGGCAATTTCCATAAAGAAATTCATGCCAATGCCGAAAAAGAAGCTCAAACGCCCGGCGAATGCGTCAATATCAAGGCCGCTTTCCATCGCGCGCTGCACATATTCCTTGCCGTCGGCGATGGTGAAGGCAAGCTCCTGCACCGCCGTCGCTCCGGCTTCATGCATGTGATATCCAGAGATCGAAATGCTGTTGAATTTCGGCATATTGGCGCTTGTATATGCGATAATGTCTGAAACAATCCGCATCGATGGTTCGGGCGGATAGATATAAGTGTTGCGGACCATGAACTCCTTGAGGATATCGTTCTGGATCGTGCCGTCGAGCGCGGCCAGCGGCACGCCTTGCTCTTCGCCAGCGACAATGAAGAACGCAAGGATCGGGATCACCGCGCCGTTCATCGTCATGCTAACCGACATTTGGTCAAGCGGAATCCCATCGAACAGGATTTTCATATCCTCAACGCTGTCGATGGCAACGCCCGCCTTGCCGACATCGCCGACAACGCGGGGGTGATCGCTGTCATAGCCCCGGTGGGTGGCGAGATCGAAGGCGACGCTCAGCCCCTTTTGCCCGGCGGCCAGATTGCGGCGATAGAAAGCGTTCGATTCCTCGGCGGTCGAAAAGCCAGCATATTGCCGGATCGTCCAAGGCCGGCCAGCGTACATCGACGCGCGAGCGCCGCGTGTGAACGGCGCAAAGCCGGGCAATCCGGGGTCAGCTGAATCCTCCGCGGTGTAAAGCGGCTTCACCGATATGCCCTCCGGCGTGTGCCAGGTTAGGTCCTTGCCCTTAACCTCTTTGTCCGCCGCGTTTTTCCAGTCGTCGATATTCGCCATCTTATCCCAAACCTAATCATCGTCATCCCAAACTTGTTTCGGGATAACACACCGCCGCCGCCCGTTATCCTGAAACAAGTTCAGGATGACGAAAAGTGGATACTATTTGCCCGTAAACACCGGCTTACGTTTTTGCAGGAACGACATGCCGCCTTCGGTTGCATCCGCGCTTGATCCGGCGATACGTTGCCCCTCGGCCTCCCGCAACAACGCGCTGGCATAATCCATTTCGAGCGCCGTTGCGATATTTTGCCGCATGATGCCCAGCGCCAGAGTCGGACCGTTCGCCAATTTCGCGGCAAGCGCCCGCGCCTCCGCCTGCAAATCCGCATCTTCAACACATTTGTAGATCAGGCCCCAATCCGCCGCTTGATCGCCGCCGATTTTCTCGCCCAGCAACATCATCTGCGTGGCACGCGCCTTGCCGATCAGGCGCGGCAACATCCAACTCGCGCCGCCGTCGGGAACCAGCCCGATGTTGACGAATGCTTGCAGGAAATACGCCGATTTGCCCGCAATCGCAAAATCACTGCACAGCGCCAGGCTGCAACCCACGCCCGCTGCCGGACCATTGACCGCGGTAATGATCGGTACGTTCAGCTTGGCCAATTTGATCATCGTCGGATTGTAACTGCGGGTCAGCGCGCCATACGGCCCGCTTGCACCAATCGCAGTCGCACCGCCGCGCGCCTGCAAATCCGCGCCCGAACAAAACGCCCGGCCCTCGCCGGTAATGATAAGCGCACGCGCGCCGTCCAGCTTGTCGAGCGCATCGCTAATCTCGTCTGCCATTTGCGGCGGCATCGCGTTCAGCCGGTCGGGGCGGTTCAGGGTGATGGTCGCGATGTTGTCCGCGATGGCTAGGGTAATGGTTTCGTATGTCATTTTATATTCTCTCCATGCACTTCTCGCCCCTTGAGGGAGAGGAAACTAAAGCCTTTGCAACGGTTTGCTTAGGCGACTTTGGCGGGGGTTTTCGGCGGTGAAGCCCCCTCACCCAGCTGCAACTAGCAAACAAGTTCGCAAGTCTGCGCAACCCTCTCCCTCTGGGGGAGAGGGCGTTTTCTCAATGTCCGCCCGCCACAGCAACCTCCATAATCTCGGTCAGCACCCCGCCCATATCCTTGGGGTGCAGAAAAAATATCAGCGTGCCGTGCGCGCCGATTCGCGGCTCACCCAGCACGCGTTTGCCCATGGCCTCAAACTCGGCTTTGGCGGCGTGAATATCGGGAACTTCGTAGCAAACATGATGCTGCCCGCCGAGCGGGTTTTTCTCAAGGAACGACGCGATGCTGGTGTTACCCGGCAGCGGCTCAATCAGCTCAATCTGCGTGCCATTCATTGCGCCGCCTGCGCCCAGCGTATCGACAAAGCAAACCTTCACGCCCTGATCAGGCAAGTCGAACGGCGCATGGATTTTCGTCGCGCCCATGACATCGCGGTAGAACGCGATACTGTCTGCGATGGATGGCGTCGCGACGCCGATATGGTTGAGACGGCCTAGTTTCATCCTTCGAGCCTTGGTGATCCACCGGCCCGACCCGACATTTCAATCATCGTCTCAATGCGTACGACGCGCTTGTCGACAGCCTGAACATAGTCATTCAGGCCCCGCACATCGTCTGAAATTCGGACTTGCTCGGTCCGCATGACATCAATTCTCTCTTGCATAAGCACGACATTCTTGAGCGCTGCAAGCGCATCGCTTAGCGCGCTCATTTCCGGATACCCGCCGCTCGCAAAGTACGATCAACCTCTTCGTGAGTCGATCTCATGGTCTCGATCATTTTATCAATCGAGGCGTTCATCTTGGGCAGTGCTTCGTTTACTTGCTCAACCAAAGCTGCCAGTTCTGCTTCCTCCTCGCTCTCGCCACGCGGCTGCGTAATATACCGCATCGTTGCTTCGCGGACAACGTTGCCGACAGACTCGCCTCGAGCGGAAGCAAAAGCATCCAGTGCTTTCTTATGATCGCGGCTCGTGAGAAAAGTTACGCGTTCGGTTTGCATAATCGAAAACTCCTTAACATTATAAGGTCATTATAACGTTTGGGCGAAGCGGATGCAAGCGCCCATCTCGTCACGATAGAACGCGATACTGTCCGCGATGGAGGGCGTTGCGACGCCGATGTGGTTAAGACGGCCTAGTTTCATGGCCTTACCCCCTACCCTTTAGGGGAGGGGCAGCGAGACTTGCGAGCTTGC